>JBEIOK010000001.1:0-118937 GCA_040377605.1 Nevskiaceae bacterium
CAGATCAGCAGTTCGGCCAGTGTGAAATTCGAGTTCGACATGTTCAGAACACCTGGCGCGCGGTGGAGAGGATGGCGTCGACACCGCCGACGGCTTTCTGGTACGCGGCTTCGTCGCCGCCCAGGAACTCGGCCTTGTACTTCTCCCAGCCGCCCTCTTCTTCCGCCGCGGCGCAGTAGCGCTTCAGGTGTGCCGCGTCCCAGCCATAGCCGCCGCCCTGCACCGCGACGTGCGAGGTCGGGTGCGCACCGCCGCGCGTCAGCGCGACGCCGGTGACGAGATTGCGCTCGAAGGGATTGAACTTCGCGTCCTGCTCGTCCGAGTCGATACGGTCAACCAGTTCCTCGCAGGTGACGAAGGTCCGATCGGCCGCGCGCACGAACCACTCGTCGAAGAACGGGTCCGGGCTGTACAGGCGCGTGTTGCCAAGGCGGTCGGCCGTGTGCACGTGCACCAGCGCGACGTCGAGCTTGATCGCCGGCAGCGCCACCAGCACTTCGCCATCCTCATAAGGTGAGGTCACGGTGCGGAAATGCGGATTGACCTTGGTCAGCTGGTCGGTGGCCAGGCCGATGCGCGTCGGCAGGAACGGCAGGCGCATCGCCGCCGCACGCAGGCCCCAGTGCAGCTGGCCTTCGTCGAGTTCCATCGCTTCGATCTGGCCGGCTTCACGCGCCTTGCGGAAGAACGGCTCCAGCGGGATGAAGTCCAGCGACACGAAACCGTAGATCAGCTTCTTCGCCTTGCCGGCCGCGCACAGCATGCCCATGTCGGTGCCGCCGTAGCCGACGATGGTCAGGTCCTTGAGATCCGAGCGCAGGATCTCGCGCACCAGCGCCATCGGCTTGCGACGCGGGCCCCAGCCGCCAATGCCGATCGTCATGCCGCTCTTCAGCGAGGCGACGATGTCGGCGGCGGTCTTTTCCTTGTTGATCTTCATTACGTTCGATGGAGTGATGAATCAGCGGAAGCCGACCGAGAAGTCGTGGCCCCAGATCGAGACCTGCTTGGTGTGCGTCGTTTCCCAGGTCTTCGGGTCGACCTCGATGCCGCCCCAGCCGTATTCGAGCGCGAAGTTCGACGGCGTCATGATGTAGAACGAGGTCATGCGGTCGTTCTCGTGCTCGCCGAGCGTCGCCATCATCTTCACGCCGTGCTGCACGATGCGGTCGTGTGCGCGGCCGACGTCGGTCATCGAGTTGACCTCGACCATCGCATGCACGCAGCCCGAGGGGCTCGGCATCTCGGCCAGCGCGAGGCTGTGGTGACGGCCACTGGCCGCGTGCAGGAAGTAGATGCGGATCACCGGCGCGTCCGGGCCCGGCTGGAAATTGAAGACATCGGACAGACCGAAGCCCAGCACATCCTTGAACAGCTTCAAGGTGTCGTCGAACTGCAAGGCCGGCAGCACGGTATGCCCCAGGCCGAACTTGCCGGTCTTGAAGCCGGCCACGCCGACCGGCGAAACAAAGGCACTCGACCCGCCGTTGTAGCCGTTGGTGATCTCGTGGCGATTGCCCGAAGGGTCGGTGAACACGGCCATCTGATCGACCTTGCGCAGCGCGCGCTCGGCCTCGGTGCCGTCGGTGACCGCCACCCCCGCCTGCTTCAGATCGTTGACCGTCGCGGTAAAGTCCGCGGCGTTGGCGACGTCCCAGCCCGAGGCCACATAGCGATCCGCCGTGCCCGGGACGACGAGGATGCGGCCGGCCCGCTCATCCGGGCGAACGTACAGACCGCCACCCGCCGCCGGCGCCGTCGGCATGCCCAGCACCTGCTCGGCGTACTGCTGCCACTTCGAGACATCGGTGGTTTCGGCCACGAGATAGGCGAGGGACTGGATGCGTGCCATGAGAGGATTTCCGCCTTCTGATTGGAGTGGCATGAATTATCCGAGCCCGGGGCCCTCTGACTCTTCATCCGGACGGGTGAGCCTTCGCGCTCAGCGAGCGGCGGTACCGCTCGCCACGGAGGTGAATGAGGGCGCGCCAGGGACGACACCGGCTCGCCGACCAAGCCCGCGGCATCCCGTTCTAGTCCACACGGAGGGTTCCTGTCGCCAGCCTGCGTCATAGCCTGCCGGCATCACAATATTTTCGGCCGTGAGCCGGGGGAGACGACGATGCTCAGCTTGCAGGAGATTTCGGACCGGCTGGAGATCCAGCAGGTGATGACCGACTACGCACACGCCATCGACACGCGCGACTTCGAGGCGCTGGACCGCATTTTCACGCCGGACGCCTTCATCGACTACACCGCGATGGGCGGCATCAAGGGCCCCTATCCACAGATCAAGGCCTGGCTCAAGGATACGATGAAGTGGTTCCCGAACTACTACCACATGGTCGGCAATCATTCGATCACGATCGAGGGCGATTGTGCCCGCTCGCGGGTGATCTGCTTCAACCCGATCGTGATGAACGTCCAGGACAAGCCGCATACGATGTTCTTCGGCCTGTGGTACCTGGATCAGTGGGTGCGTACGGCAGACGGCTGGCGCATGACCGAACGCGTCGAGGAGAAGTGCTTTGACTACAACCTGCCGGCCGCCATGCCCAAGGTGACCTGAGCCCCCGACTCGAACGTTCGTCTTATTGGACGAAGCCCCGGCCGCGCGGATCGAAATAATCCGCAGACGTTTTACTCAGCCCCTGCCCGCCCGCATGTCCGACTCCTCCGTGCCCACCGACGGCACCCTGCCCGTCGACGCTCCGCTCGTCGTCGATGACGCCGCCACGTTCGCCTGGGATCGCCGCTGCGGCGTGCTGGTCGTCGGCCTCGGTGCGGCCGGTGGCGCCGCAGCGATCAGCGCCCGCGAGGCCGGTGCCGACGTCCTGATCGCGGAACGCTTCGACGGCGGCGGCGCCACGATCAAGAGCGGCGGCATCGTCTATCTCGGCGGCGGCACGCGCTACCAGCGCGAGGCCGGCGTTGATGACACGCCGCAGGCGATGTTCGACTACCTGCGCCAGGAAAGCGGCGACGCCGTGAGTCCGGAGGCCCTGCGCCACTTCTGTGACGGCAGCGTGGAACTACTGGCCTGGCTGGAATCGATCGGGGTCGAGTTCCAGTCCAATCCGAACCCGCCGAAGACCTCCTATCCCAAGGACGGCACGTATTTCTACTACTCCGGCAACGAAGGTGTGCCCGCCTATGCCGCCCATGCCAGGCCGGCGCCACGCGGCCACCGCGTCAAGGCCCCCGGCATCGACTCCGGCCGCGAGCTGTATCAGGCATTGCGCCGCCGTACCGAGGCGCTGGGGATTCCGACATTGCGCCAGACGGCGGCGCGCCGCCTGATCACGGATCGCAGCGGTGCCGTGCTCGGCGCAGAGCTGTGGCAGCTGGAGCCCGGTTCGGCCGCACAGCGCGAACACCAGAAGCTGATGAAGCGCGCCGAGGCCTGGCACAACTTCGCCGGCGGCTACGCCGACAAGCTGCGTGCGAAGGCGCGCGGAATCGAGCAGCAGCATGCGAAATGCCTGCGCGTGCGCGCCAGCGGCGGCGTCGTGCTGACCACGGGCGGCTTCATCTTCAACCGTCAGATGGTGGCGCAGTACGCACCGAAGTACATGCCCGCGATGCGCCTGGGTGCCACCGGCTGTGACGGCAGCGGCATCCGCCTCGGCGCCAGTGCCGGCGGCGTACCGCACCGCATGGAAAAGGGATCGGCGTGGCGATTCATCAACCCACCCACCGCCTGGCCTCGCGGCATCGTCGTCAACCGCCAGGGCCGACGCTTCTGCAATGAGCAGGTGTATGGCGCCCGACTCGGCGTCGAGATGGTCGACCACAACGAGGGCAAGGCCTGGCTGATTCTCGACCATGCGCTGCGCAAGCAATCGCTGCGCGAGGCGCTGTTCGGCGGGCTGTGGTTCTTTCAGGGTGTGCCGGCGTTTTTCCTGATGCTGTTTGCACCACGCGCGAAAACCCCGGAAGCCCTGGCCGCCAAGATCGGCCTGCCGCCGGCAGCGCTCAAGGGCACGATCCAGCGCTACACCGACGACGCCCGCTCGGGAGCAACCGACGCGCTCGGCAAATCCGACGACATGCGCGTGCCGCTGGCCACAGCGCCTTACTATGCACTCGATATCTCCGCCGACAACAAGACCTTTCCCTGCCCGACGATCACGCTGGGCGGCCTGCGCGTCCACGAGCGCGACAACGCGGTAGTCGACGCCTCATCGCGCCCGATCCCGGGCCTGTATGCCGCCGGCCGTAGCGCCGTGGGCGTTGCGTCCAACGGCTACGTCAGTGGCCTGTCGCTAGCCGATTGCCTGAGCGCCGGGCGGCGTGCAGGTGCGAGCGCCGCGGCTGCCGCAAAGCAATAACCACTTCCCGTCATTCTGAGCGCAGCGAAGCATCCACCTTCACTGATCGTCGCAAGTAGATGCTTCGCTGCGCTCAGGATGACAACAGACAACGAAACACGGAGGAGCAGAACGATGGGACGCGTACAAGACAAGGTTGCAATCATCACCGGCGGCGCGAGCGGCGTCGGCAAGGCGGACGCGGAACTGCTCGCCGCCGAGGGCGCCAAGGTCGTGCTGACCGACGTCAATGTCGCTGATGGCGAGAAGGTCGCCGCCGCCATCAACGCCAAGGGCGGCACCGCCCTGTTCCTGAAGCACGACATCGCCTCGGAAGACGACTGGCTGTCGGTGATCGCGACCACGAAGGAAACGTTCGGCGGCCTTGATGTGCTGGTCAACAACGCGGCGATTCTGGCGCAGGCCACGATCGAGGAAACCGATCTGGCGTTGTGGCAGAAGATCCAGAAGATCAACTCCGACGGCTACTTCCTCGGCTGCAAGCATGGCCTGCTGGCGATGAAGGAGCGCCCGAGCGGCTCGATCATCAACATGTCGTCGATGGCCGGCATCGGCGGCGTTTCCAGCTTCTGCGCCTACAGTGCCTCGAAGGCCGCGGTCGCCGGCCTGACGCGCAGCGTCGCCGCGCACTGCCGGTCCAAGCTGTACAAGATCCGCTGCAACTCGATCCACCCGGATGGCATCGCCACGCCGATGGTGTTCAACCTGCATGCCGGTCAAAAGGGCGCACCGGCCTCGCAGGCCAACGTGCGCGAGAAAGACCCCAAGCAGTTGCAGGCCCGCTTCTGCCAGCCGACCGATATCGCCAATCTGGTGCTGTTCCTGGCCTCGGACGAGTCGCGATTCATCAGCGGCGCCGAAATGCGCATCGACAATGGTTACCTGATGTGGGCGGATTGATGAGCCAGCCCCTCGATACATCTCGCCTGCGGCGCGACACTCGGTGCGAACGGAAGCTGGTTGTCATCGCCGCTCCGTTCGTCTCGAGTAGCCGCGCAGCGGCGTATCGAGAGACTCGCACCGAGCCCCGCCATCCGGGATAGCCCAGAACAATCGACCATGGCCAACACCGTCCCCGCCGCCTTCGCCGAATCCGTCAAACGCTACGCCTCGCGCACTGCCGTCATCAGCGAGGACGGCGCGGAGCTGAGCTACGCCGAACTCGACCAGCTGCGCATCTATGCGGCACGTGCGCTGCTGTCGCTGGGCGTGAAGCACGGCGACCGCGTCGCGATCTGGGCACCGAACAGCGTCGAGTGGATCGTCGCGGGCCTCGCGATCCACAGCCTCGGCTGCGTGCTGGTGCCGGTGAACACGCGCATGAAGGGCGGCGAGGCGGCCTACATCCTGGAAAAGAGCGGCGCGCGCGTGCTGTTCTGCGCCGGCCGTTTCCTCGGCCAGCACTTCCCCAGCCTGCTCGCCGAGCACTGGCCCAGGACCCTGGAACACGCCGTCGTCATCGGCGAGTCGCTGGAGAAGGATGTCGGCTGGCAGACGTTCATGGCACGCGCGGACCTGGAGAAGACCGAGCACGTCAACGCGCGCACGACTTTGGTGAAGCCGGAGGACCGCATGGATGTGATGTTCACGTCCGGCACGACCGGCCACCCCAAGGGCGTCGTCACTCACCATGCGCAGAACCTGCGCGTGATCGGCGAGTGGTCGAAAAGCGTCGGCCTCACCGCCGAAGATCGCTATCTGATCGCCAATCCCTTCTTCCACACCTTCGGCTACAAGGTCGGCTGGCTCGCCGGCCTGTTCGCGGGCCTCACCGTGCTGCCGCACGCGGTGTTCGACGCCGCGGCGATCCTCAAGCGCATCGAGCGCGACCGCATCTCGGTCCTGCCCGGCCCGCCGACGCTGTTCATCTCGCTGCTCAATGATCCGGCGCGCGCCACCACCGATCTGTCGACGCTGCGGGCCACGATCACCGGTGCAGCGGCCATCGCGCCCTCGCTGATCGAGCGCATCCGCGCGGAGCTCGGCTTCAAGGTCGTGCTGACGGGCTACGGCCTCACCGAGACCTGCGGCGTCGTCTCGCTGTGCGACGCCGGCGACAGTGCCGACACCATCGCGCTGACCTCGGGCAAGGCGATTGCCGGCACCGAGATGCGCTGTGTCGACGCGCACAATCGCCCGGTCGGTCCCGGCGAGTCCGGCGAGATCGTCGTGCGCGGCTACAACGTCATGCAGCACTACCTCGACAACGAGGCAGCCACCCGCGAAACCATCGATGCGGAGGGCTGGCTGCACACGGGCGATATCGGCCATCTCGACGATCGTGGCTACATCCGCATCACGGATCGCCTCAAGGATCTGTACATCACCGGCGGCTTCAACTGCTATCCGGCCGAGATCGAGCGCATGATCGCCGCGCATCCGGCCGTCGCACAGGTCGCGATCGTCGGCATCCCGGACGAGCGCATGGGCGAAGTCGGCAAGGCCTATGTCGTGCTGCGGCCGGAGCAGACGCTGGATGACAAGTCCCTGATCGCCTGGTGCCGCGAGCAGATGGCGAACTACAAGGTGCCGCGTCACGTCGAATTCGTGACCGCGCTGCCCACCAATCCCTCGGGCAAGGTGCTGAAATACCAGTTGCGCGACGCCGCCAAGGCGACGTGATCGAAATACCGGAAGGAGAACGAAGATGAGCGGATCGTTGAAGGGCAAGATTGCCGTCGTCACCGGCGCCTCCCGCGGCGCAGGCAAGGGCATCGCGATCGCGCTGGGCGCGCATGGCGCGACCGTCTATGTCACCGGACGCTCGCAGAAGGAAGGCGATGCCCCGCTCCCGGGCACCATTGCTGCAACCGCCGAAGCGGTCGCCCACGCGGGGGGCCACGGCATCGCGGTGGCCTGCGATCACACCGATGACAACCAGGTCGAGGCACTGTTCAAGCGCATCGAACGCGACCATGGCCGTGTCGATATCCTCGTCAACAATGCGACCGCACTGCACGACCAGCTGATCGAAAAGGGCGGCTTCTGGACCAAGTCGCTGGACCTCGTCGACATTCTCGATGTCGGCCTGCGCTCGGGCTATGTCGCCAGCTGGCATGCCGCGCAGTCGATGGTGAAGCAGAAGGATGGACTGATTGTTTTCACCTCCAGCTTCGGTGGCAACTGCTACATGCACGGCGCTGCCTATGGCGCACAGAAGGCCGGCGTCGACAAGTTTGCGCGCGACATGGGCGTCGATTTCCGTCCGCACAATGTCGCGGCGGTGTCGATCTGGATGGGGATGCTGCGCACCGACCGCACCAAGCGCGTCATGGACTCGGAACCGGAGAAGTACGCGGGTTTCTGGGATATCGCCGAGACGCCGGAATTCACCGGCCATGTCATTGCCGCGCTCTACAACGATCCAAAGCGCAGCGAGAAGAACGGTCAGGTCCTGATCGGCGCCGAGGCGGCCCAGGAATATGGCCTGACCGATGACGGCCGTCCGGTGCCGTCGCATCGGCCGATGCTGGGCGGCCCGCCGGCCGCCAGTCCCGCCATCGTCGAGTAAGCGCGTCGCTCAGGCGGCAGGATCGACCGGCGCCGCAGACGCGGCTGCCGGTTCGGCCGCCCCGCCGTCCCAGACCCGCATCGCGTAGCCATTGCGGCCGGCGCGCTTGGCGTCGTACAGCAGCGCATCGGCTGCGCGATAGACCTCGGCCAGCGCGCTGCCCGGCGGCACCACCACGGCGCCGACGCTGCAAGTCACGATACCGCCCTCATTGCCGCGGTGCTCGATACCAAGATCCGCAAAGCCCCGGACGAGGCCGGCGAGTCGCTCCGGCGCGGTCGCCGGGTCGCAGTCGTACAGCAGCAGCGCGAACTCCTCGCCGCCCAGACGCGCCGCCATGTCCATCGGCCGGCGCGCAAACTGGGCCAGTACCAGCGCGATCTCGGCGAGCACCCCGTCACCGTACTCGTGCCCGTACTGATCGTTGAGCTTCTTGAACTGATCCAGATCGACCAGCGCGAACAGCAGTGCACGCTTGTGGCCCCGTGCCAGGCTGCGGCTGGCCAGATCGAAGTGATCTTCGAAGGCACGGCGGTTGGCCAGACCGGTCAGTGAATCGCGATAGGCCATCAGCTGCAACAGCACGGAGGCCGCCCACTGCCGCCGGTACGACAGCCGCGCCCAGATCGTGGACAGCAGCACGACCACCAGCAGCAGGCCCTCCAGCAGCCAGGTCATCGAGTCGCGGGCGCGCATGTCGCCAGCCGTCAATACCTGAGCGCCGAGGACCACGCCGAGATAGGCCCCGACAAACAGCAGGCAGCGGTTGACCCGCAGACGGGTCAGCGTCAGCACCGCCACCGGCACGACGACGCTCATTGAGGGCTGCAGAAACAAGCCGTGCTGTTCGCTGAGGTAGCGCACCGCTTCCAGGCAGGCCACTTCAGCAATGAAGGCCATGATCAGCAACCACTCGGTGACCTCCCCCGCCGGTCGCCACCACAAAGTCAGCGTGACCACCGCAAACAACGGCACCATCAGCACCAGCTCGACGAACAGCATGAACCGCACGGTGCCTTCCGGATCGAAGCCCAGCAGCGGCGTCCACAGCGGCGCGGTCAGGAACATCGTCAGCGTCAGCACGGTCACGCTGATGCGCGCCATCCGGCTGCTCAGACGCACATACTCCTGGAACTGGGCTTCCAGACGCGAGGGGAACCGGTAATCGCGGGTCGACGCGGTGGCGATGGCATCCAGTGCCTGCACCTCCTCGGCCGTCAACGACTCGGAGCCCGGCGGCATCGCCGAGCGCGAGAACGTAAAACGGCGGGCGCGAACCGCGCCCGCCGTCTGTGGACCTTGATCGAACATGCCGACAGCTTACCCGCTCCGCAGTCCCTGCGGCAGTCGATCCCCGGCTGTGCCTACCAGCGAATCGTGCCGGTCAGGCCGACGGTCCGCGGCTCCTGGAAGTTGGCGATGGTCAGGTTGCCGAACCCGAAGCCGAAGTCGATGAAATTGGTCGCGGTATCGTCATCCAGCGCGTTGCGGCACCACAGCGCCAGCTCGCCGGTACCGCGATCCCCCAGCTTGACGTCGGCAATCGCCAGCCGCAGGTTGAGGAGGCCATTGGCATCGACCTCGCTGCGCGAGGCCTCCTGCTCGAACGGGTTGTAGGCGGGATTGCCGGGACCGGCGAGTTGGTAGGGATAGGTGAAGAAGCTATCGGTCCAGGCGTAGTCGACGATCGCCCGCAACGTGCCCCAGTCCCGTCGCAGCAACTCGCTGTCGAGCACGACATTGAAGGTGCTCTCCGGTGCATGCGGCACCGCCCGGTTGTTGGCGACGTTGTTGTTCTGCGCATCGCGGAAGTCGTCGTACTCGGCGTCCAGATAGGCATAGTTGGCGCTGATCCGCGTGCCGGAGAACGGGAGGATCGCGAACTCAAGTTCGAGCCCGTTGATCGTTCCATCGCCGACGTTGCGCACAATCGTCGCGGCTGCACCCGTGCCCTGGAAGATCGAGGCCTGGAAGTCCTCGAGTTCGTTGTGGAACACGGCAGCGTTGAATTGCGCGCGTCCCTTCAGGAACGAGGTCTTGGCCCCCAGCTCGAAGGAGCGCTGCTTTTCCGGCTCGAAAGGACGCACGGTCTCGGCCAGATTCAGGGCGATCAGGTCGATGATCTGCTGCTGGCTCTCGCCGCCCACCGGTGCCTGGCTGAACTCGCCGTTGAAACCGCCGCTCTTGAAGCCTTCGGCATACCGGAAATAGGCATTGATGTTGGCATTGAAGCGCCAGGCCACCGAGGCCATCGGCGTGGTGGCGTCAAAGGTCTCCGATGCGCTGGTGCCATCCGGAATCAGATAGAAATAGGGATCATTGGGATTGCCACGCACGCCAAAGGCGCGATCCAGATCCTTCTTCTCGCGGGTGTAACGCACCCCCAGCGCCAGCGTCAGCGGATCGATCGGCTTGTAGTCGACCTGGCCGTAGACCGCCCACGCACTGCTCTGCGTTGCGTAGCGCGAGTCGTAGTCGGCGGCGCCGCCGAAGAACTGCTGCGGATTGTTGGTCTGACCGTCATCGCCGAAGTAGTACAGTCCGCCGACATAGGTCAGGCGATCGGTGCTGCCGAGCAGCTGCAGATCCTGGGAAAACTGATCGTAGTCGGTGAAGCGCTGCGTGAAGACCAGATTGCTCGGTGAGCCGTCCAGATCTAGCGAGTCGTTCCAGTCCATGCGGCGATAGCCGGTGATCGACTTGATGCTGTTGCGGCCGTCGAGGTCGTAGGTCAGCGTCAGCGAGTGCCCGTGAATGCGCGAACGCTCGAACGAGGGCGAGTTGACGTCGGCCGTGGTCTCCCGATCCGTCGAGGCGTAGGCCGCAACCGGCCCGTAGAAGAAGTTCAGCGGCGACATCGGATCGAAGGCACCGACCTCATCGAGCCGATACAGCTGCGTGAAGTTGTTGGTCTGATCCACATTGGAGACGTCAAAGCGGTATTCCGCCAGCAGACCGGCGGCCAGATCGAAGTCGGCCGCCAGACGGAATCCGTTGTTGTTGCGGTCGTTGAGCTCGGGCGTGGAGCTGGTACGGGTCGTGTCCACCCAGCCGTCGCGCTGCTCGCTGCGCGCAGCCAGCGAGATGCGGGCCATCCCCCATTGCGGCAAGTCGACCGACAGGCGTTGCGCCCGCGCGTGGTAGTCGCCGAGTTCGAGGCTGGCCATGCCGCCGAAACTGCCGGAGGGCGCCCGCGTCACCAGATTGATCGCACCGGCCAAGGTGTTGCGTCCGTACAGCGTGCCCTGCGGCCCGCGCAGGACTTCGACCCGATCAAGATCGACGATATCGAAGATCGAGCCCTGCGCCTTGCCGATGTAGACGCCATCCACATAGATGCCGACCGCCGGATCCCAGTAGATCGCCGGATTGATCTGGCTGATGCCGCGAATCGTCACCTGCGAGATCGTCGTGTTGGACGGGGTCTTGCTGATCTGCAGGCCCGGGGCCAGCGCATTCAAATCGCCGATGTCACTGATGCCGCGCGACTCGATCTGGTCGGCCGTCAGCGCTGTGACCGCGACCGGCACGTCCTGCAGCTTCTGCTCGCGGCGCTGCGCGGTGACGACAATCTCCTCGATCTGCGTCGGGGCTTCGGCTGCCGCCGGCGTGCCTTGCTGCGCTGCGGTGGCGGCTGGCGGGGGTTCCGTCGTCTGCGCAGCCACCGGCAGCGCGAGCACGAGCGGAATCAGACCGGACAGCCAGCGGACCTCTACTGCATTCTCCTTGGACACTGTGGGCTCCTGTTCTCGCATAGGGGCACGCACCGCCGACCGGCCTCGCAGCCCTCGGCGGTGGTGGGCTTCCATCGTTGGGAAACCAGCATCAAGGGATACGCGTCCGTGCCCGAGGGCGCCATCCCCCAAGCGGACGATCCGCACTGCAGCAAAGCGCCTGGAGATCACCTGGCGGGCCCGGGCCACCGGTGGCACGGCACCCATCATGCGTTCGGGTGAAGCCGCGCCAGCCCGGGCTTCCGAAGATGCAGACCAAGCACAACATTCCAGAACGAGGAGACAGCATGGCCCGCTTGCAGAACAAGGTGGCAATCATCACCGGGGGTGCCCGCGGCATGGGGGCGGCCACCTCGCGCGTGTTTGCGCAGGAAGGCGCGAAGGTCGTGATCGCCGACGTACTCGATGCAGAAGGCGCCAAGCTCGCCGCCGAGATCGGCAAGTCCGCCCTTTTCGTCCATCACGATGTCACGGACGAGAACGCCTGGGCCTCGCTGCTGGACACCACGGCCAAGACCTTCGGGCCGGTCGACGCGCTAGTCAACAACGCCGGGGTGCTGCTGTTCCGCACGCTGGCCGAGACCAGCAAGGCCGACTTCGAGCGCGTGCTCAACATCAATCTGGTGGGCACCTTCCTCGGCACCAAGCTGGTCGGTCTGCAGATGGCGGCGCGCGGGCGCGGCAGCATCGTCAACATCTCCTCGGTCGATGGCATGAAGGGCGCCAACGGCCTCGGCGCCTACTGCGCCAGCAAGTGGGGCATTCGAGGCCTGACGCGCGTGGCGGCGATGGAATTCGGCCACAAGGGCGTGCGCGTCAACTCGGTGCACCCGGGCGGCGTCGACACGGCCATGGGCAATCCCTACGCCGAGCAGAAGGCCGATGTGAACAAGCGCTACACGATGGTGCCGCTGCAGCGGGTCGGCGAGCCGGAGGAAGTCGCGCGCACCTCGCTGTTTCTGGCCAGCGACGAGTCCTCCTATCTCTGCGGGGCCGAGATCGCCGTCGATGGCGGCATGCTGACCGGCCAGTACTACGTCGGCTTCCCTGGCGCACCGGGCGTCTGAGCCGGCAATGGCCGCAGCCCGCTGGAACGAACGCGAGATCCCGGATCTCCAGGGCAGGACCGCCCTGGTGACGGGTGCGAACAGCGGGCTGGGTCTGGCCACCGCGCAAGCACTGGCACTGCGCGGCGCGCAGGTGCTGATGGCCTGTCGCGGCGCAGACAAAGCACAGACAGCAATCGCGGCGATCCGCACGGCGGTTCCGGATGCGCGGCTGCAGCCGCTGTCGCTGGACCTGTCGGACCTGTCATCGGTGCGTGCGGCCGCCGACGAAGTGCGGCGCGCACACCCGAAACTGGATCTGCTGATCAACAACGCCGGTGTGATGGCGACGCCGTACGGCAAGACCCGCGACGGCTTCGAGCTGCAGTTCGGCACCAACCATCTCGGTCACTTCGCGCTGACCGGCCTGCTGCTCGACTCCCTGCTCGCCGCACCGGCGGCCCGTGTTGTCACGATCAGCAGCCTGACGCATCGCCGCGCCACGCTGCCGATCGACGATCTGCACTGGGAGCGCGAGCGCTATTCGCGGGCCGGCGCCTACGGCCGTTCCAAGCTGGCGAATCTGATGTTCATGCTGGAACTGGACCGCCGCCTGCGTCGGCGCGGAGCGGCGGCGCTCAGCGTCGCCGCGCATCCGGGCTATGCGGCCACCAATATCGGCTTCGGTGGCGGCAGCAGGACGTCCCTGTTCGGCCGCCTGATCACGATCGGCAATGTGCTGCTGGCCCAACCCGCCGCGCTGGGGGCGCTGCCGACCTTGTACGCGGCGACCGCCGCCGATGTGCAGGGCGGTGAGTATTTCGGCCCGAATGGTCCGCTGCAGTTCCGCGGCTACCCGGTGCGCGTCCGCAGCAGCGCGCGGGCCCGCGACGCCGGGCTGGCGGCGCAGCTGTGGCAGGCCTCGGAACGGATGACCGGCGTGCATTTCGCCTGAGAAACCACCGATTCGCCGCGGGCAATGGCCAGCGCTAAGCTGAACCCACTACAAGGAGGAGAGTCCCCCATGCGTATCCCCGAGTGGCGGCTGGCGGCGCTGTGCTCGCTTGCGTTGACAGTCGGCGCCTGCGGCAGCAGCGATCTGGCCGGTGACCTGCCTCCCAACGCCGCCGCCAGCGGCACTGCAACGCTGAAATGCGCCCTGCCCGCCAGCGGCAGTGAATTCGAGGCCAGGGACGCCGAGGCGCTGAACCTCGATCCCGCCGCCGTCGCCGAAGCGACGCGCTACGCCAATCTCACCAACGCGGTGTCGATCCGCGTCTACCGCTACGGCTGCCTCGCCGGCACCGGCGCGCTCGATCCGCTCACCGGCGGCATTCCGAACAACGTCTGGAGCACGACCAAGGGCGTGGTCTCGCTGCTCACCGGCCGCGCGGCGCAGCTCGGTTACTTGGATCTCGACGATCCAATCGGCAAGTACGTGACCGAGGCCGACGCCGAGCACGGTGCGGTGACCATCCGGCAGATGCTGACGCAGAGCTCCGGCCTGCGCTTCGTGTGGACCGGCGACCTCAACCTCGGCAACCCGGATTCCGTGCGCTACACGCTGGCGCTGCCGTTCGACTTCGCGCCCGGCACCGAATTCACCTACGGCCAGAGCACGGTGACCCTGCTCGCGCACACGGTGGAACGCGCGGTCGGCGAGGATCTGCAGGCCTTCGCGCAGCGCGAACTGTTCGACAAAGTCGGCATCGCGCGCGACGACTGGTTCTGGCTACGCGACCGCGCCGGCCACACGCACGGCTACGCCTTCCTGTTCACGGCGCCGAAGAATCTTGCGCGCCTCGGCCACCTGATGCTCGATCGGGGCCGCTGGAACGGCGAGCAGCTGCTGGCGCCGGAATACGTATCGAAGGCCGGTCGCGCCTCGTCGACCAACGGCTTCTACGGCTACCTGTTGTGGAGCAACGAGGGCGACAGCGGCTATACGGTGGAGATCCCGGACAGCCGCGAACTGCAGCGTCCGCTGATCGCCTCGGCGCCGCGCGACCTGTTCGCCTTCGTCGGTTTCCTCGACCAGATCGTGTTCGTGATCCCGAGCCTCGACATGGTCGTCGTACGCACCGGCTATCCCGGCAACTACACGCTGGAACTGCAGGAGACGCTGACTGCGCACTCCGGCAAATGGATGCACGAGTTCTTCCGCATCCTGATGCGCGGCGTCCGCGACCAGGCCATCGCCGACCCCGGCCCCTACGTCGGCAACGACTTCGTCGCGCTGGACCTGCAGTACTTCGCCGACCCGGCGACGGTCCTCGGCAGCCTCGCGCTCGGCCCGCAGGCGCCGGAAGACTGCAACCTGCTCGGCTGCGATGGCGGCATCAGCTACGCCGGCCTGCTGCAGGCGGTGCCGGACATCGTCAGCGTCATTCTCGGCCAGCTCGGCCTGCCGGGTATCGAGGCTCCGTAACCGCACGCCGTCATTCTGAGCCCTTCGACAGGCTCAGGGCAGGCTACGCGAAGAATCTTCTCTCCACGGGCAACGCGACGAGACAGAAGGTCCTTCGCTGGCGCTCAGGATGACGACTCAGGTCGCGTCGTGAAAAATGACTCCCAGCGTACTGCGCTCACCCGAACGTAATTCGCTCACACCATGACGCAGCACCACGCGATAGTCACCACGTGAACCGACGACCGGCCGACGATGCACCGCGAAGATCGCGGCATCGCCCTGCTGCAGCGGTACGACGCGCGGACGCGACTGCATGCGCGGGCGCTGTTCCACCAGCAGGAACTCTCCGCCGCTGAACTCTTCCTGCGGCGCGCTCAGCAGCACGACCATCTGCAGCGGAAACGCGTGCTCGCCGTACAGGTCCTGGTGCAGGCAGTTGTAGTCGCCGGGTCCGTAGCGC
This sequence comes from Nevskiaceae bacterium, assembly GCA_040377605.1. Classification (GTDB taxonomy): domain Bacteria; phylum Pseudomonadota; class Gammaproteobacteria; order Nevskiales; family Nevskiaceae; genus Solimonas. Next base: position 15,493 of record JBEIOK010000001.1, read on the forward strand.
AACAGCAAGGGCGTCGGCCGCGACTGCCCCGCCGCCGCGCAGCGCTCGACGAACTCCGCATGCGTCGCCGGATAACGCTGCGGCTCGCTCAGGCGTTCGGCCCAGGCATTGGCCAGCGGCACCAGTTGCGGATACACGCGCTCGCGCAGCGCCTGCACCAGCGGCGGCAGCGGATAGTCGAAGTAGCGGTATTCGCCACGGCCGTAGCCGTGACGCTGCATGATCACGCGCGAGCGGAACGCGGTCTTGCCATCGTCGTCGTACCGCTCGCGCATTGCGACGCAATGCTTCGTGTCCAGCAAACCGGGAATCGTCGTGACGCCGTCGGCATCCAGCGTCGCGCGGATCGCAGCCCAGTCCAGATCGGCGAGCTTCATATCGTACCGACCCACAGATGCGTCGCCGCCAGCGAGCGATACGGCCGCCAGGCTTCGGCTCGGGCAAGCAAGGCCTTGGGCGTGTCGATGCCGGCGGCGCGCATCAGGCCGACGTCGGATTCCGGAAACGCATCGGGCTCGCGGCCGAGTCGGATCGCGAGATAGCTGCGCGTCCACGGACCGAAGCCGGGCAGCTTCTGCAGCGCGGCGCTCAGTTCGGCCCACGGCGCATCCAGCGACAGGCGCCGATCGACGATGGCCTGCGCGAGTTCGCGCAGGGTCTGCACACGCTTGCCCGGCATGCCCATGTTCGACAGGTCGGCGGCGAGCACGGCCTGCGGCGTGACGACACCGGCACGGTCGATCAGGCGCTGCATCAAGGTGCCCGCCGCGGCGACCGTCACCTGCTGGCCGAGCACCGTGCGCACGCACAGCTCGAACGCGTCCCAGCTGCCGAGCGGCCGCAGTCCCGGCAGGTGCGCAATGCGCGGTGCGAGCACGGGGCAGTTGGCAAAGTGCGCCTGCCCCGGTCGCGGGTCTTCGTTGAGCGCGAACAACTGCGCGACGCGGCACTGGGCGTCGTCGATGTCGAGCGCGCCATCCGCGCGCAGTTCCAGATGACGCCCATCGCGCGACAGGCTCGCGCGCACCGTCGCGTCGCCAACACGGCGTTCGTAGCCGGTCTCGTCGACGCGCTCGAACGCGGTGATCCGACGCGGCTGCAGGTAACGCAGCATCGTCGGCCACGGAAACGCCGTGGGCACCGCGAGCCGCGCCAGCGGCTTTCCCGTCGTCACGCTCACCGGCGATCCGCGGCGCGCGTGGCGCGCTCGTGGTCGATCAGCGCGCGCTTGCGCTCCAGGCCCCACTTGTAGCCACCCATGCTGCCGTCGCCGCGGATCACGCGATGGCAAGGAATCAGCAGCGCGACGTGGTTGGCGCCGCAGGCACTCGCGACCGCGCGCACGGCTTTCGGTTCACCGATCGCCTGCGCGACCTCGCTGTACGAACGCAGCTCGCCATACGGAATCTGCTGCAGGTAGGCCCACACCTTCATCTGGAACGCGGTGCCGCGCACGTCCATCGGCAGGTTCAGTGCACGCTGTCCGCCATCAAGATGACGACCCAGCGCCTGCATCCAGCGCTCGAACTCGAGGTGCTGCGCGTCGTTCATCGGCTCCAGCTGCGCCCCCGGATATTCCTCGCGCAGCCGCGTCAGCAATCGTTGCTCGCTGTCATCAAACTGTACGAAGCATAGCCCGCGATCGGTCGCGCCCATCATCAGCAGGCCCAGCGGTGTCTTCGACGTCGCCCAGGAAATCGCAACGCCTTCGCCGCCGGCGCGGTACTGCTTCGGCGTCATGCCCAGGCGCGTGCCGACCTTTTCGTAGACGCGGCTCGCGGAACCGAAGCCGGCGTCATAGATCGCGCGCGACACGCCCGCACCTTCACGCAGGCCTTGCTTGAGACGCTGCAGCCGGCAGGCCTCGTGATACTGCTTCGGCGTCACGCCGGTCACGGCCTTGAACTGGCGCTGCAGGTGGAAGGGGCTCAAGTGCGCGCGGCGGCCCAGCGCGTCCAGGCTCAGCGGCTCGTCGGCATGTTGCTCGATGTAGCGGCAGAGGTCCTGGATCTTCGCCGTCGCCGGATCGGCAACCGGCTGCGTCGGCCGACAACGCTTGCAGGCGCGCAGGCCGTCGGCCTCGGCAGCGGCCGGCGTGTCGTAGAAGCGCACGTTCTTGCGCAGCGGTTGGCGCGAGGCACAGGACGGGCGGCAGTACACGCGCGTCGTGATCACACCGTAGTAGAAGCGGCCGTCCTGCGACGCGTCGCGCGTCGTCACGGCCTGCCAGCGGATGTCGTCGTCCATCGTCTTCACCTTTGCAGTCTAGCGGTGTGCGTAGACTGCGGGCGCGGACGGGTCGGGACGCTCCGGTTCTTGCGCTGTCGTTCAGCGCCGCCGGCAACGGCGCAGTAGGGCACCGAGGCCCAGCAACGCCATCAGCCAAGGGCCGGTCACACCGCCACCGCCGCTGCCGCCGCTGGTCGTCTCGCCCGCATTGTCCGGCACGCTCGGCGTACCGCCGCCGGAAGAGGCGCTCGCCGGGTATAGGTAGGCGGCGCCGGCGCGATCATCCGCGCCAAGGCGCGCACCGCGGCCGTCGCCGTGGATCGTCGGACGCATCACCGCGTCGTCGAGCGCGCCGCTGCACGCGGGCAGTCCGTCGTCGCCGCAGGAGTGGCCGAGGCCGAGCGTATGCCCCAGCTCGTGCGTGAACAGTTCGGCGGCGTTGGCGTTGCTGCGTCGCGACAGCGTGCAGCCGACACCGTCCTGAACGACGACGTCGACTTCCTCGATGACGCGGAACGACTGGCCGTTGACCGTGCGCAGGCCGTTGCTGCGATAGCCGGCGTAGGCCAGTACGCCACCGAGCGTGCAGTCGTAGATGCCGGCGATCTCGCCGAGCGGATCGTTGAACAGCACCGTATTGATGCCGTCGCGGCGATCGAGCCCGCCGGTCGCGGCGGTGGTGCCGGCATAGACATAGCGGATGCGCGAGCCGGGATCGTCATTCCAGGCGGCAATGGCCTGCTGCACCTGCGCATAGCCGCCGCCCAGCACGCCGATCAGCGAAGCACTGCTCGCATAGAGGCTGACGCTGCGGCCCTCGTCAAACTCCATCCAGCGCGAGGGCGCCCCCTGGGTCGTGAACTTGGGTGCGGCCACCGGATCGGGGACCGCGGCGCTCCAGTAGTCCGGCGTGGGCTCGCCGCCCTGCGCGCGCTGCTGCAGCCAGCGCTGGAAACGCTCGAAATCGCGATTGGGTTCGACCGGGGCTGCCTGGGACTTCGCCAGCAGCGGCCGCGCCTCGTCCAGGTCGCGCAGCGCGAGCGTGCCGCCCCCGAGTGCCTCCCGGAGATGAAAGGCACCGAGCACCATCTGTCCGACCGACCAGGCACCGTCGCCGCGACGCTCCAGAAACACCAACACACGTTCGCCGTCGGCAAACCGTGGCGCCCCTGGCACGACCAGCGCGCCGTCGGCCTCGCGGTCGGCACTGCCGACGACCGTGACATCGAGCGGCCCGACCTCCAGCGGTCCCTGCAGCACGCGCTCGACCTGCAAGCCGTAGTGACTCAGATCGGCGGACTGCGGCGATGACGCGCGCGACAGGACGGTCGCCACCACGATGGCTTCGGCACGCGCCGCGAGCGCGTCGTCGTCGATCGGCTGATAGCTCATCGCTCCGGCAGGGATGGCGATCAGACTCACCACCGTCACGACCAGCGCAGCGCCCAGTTGGATGGAGGTGCGCATCGGATCAGAACAGTTCGACGGCCGCAGGCGAGCGCCGCGACAGATCGATCCTCGGTGACTCGCCGAAGCACACCGTGCGATTGCGACCCTGGCGTTTGGCATCGTAGAGCGCGCGATCGGCGCGATCGACGATGTCGGCAGGCCCCAGTCCGGGCTCGATCTCGGCACAGCCTATGCTGATGGTGATCTGGCCGACCTGTGGGAAATCGTGCCGCGCGACCTGCTCGCGCAGTCGCTCCATTGCCGCACGCGCACCTTGCAGGTCGTTGCGCGCCAGCACGACGGCAAACTCCTCGCCGCCGTAACGGAAGCAGCGGTCCTCGCCGCGGAATACCTGGCGAACGATGCGCGCCAGCAGCAACAGCACCTCGTCACCATACAGGTGTCCGTACCCATCGTTGATGCGCTTGAAATGATCGACGTCGAACAGCGCCAGCCACCAGCGCAGCGGCCCCCGCGGCGCGAGGCCGGGCATGCGCGGCTCCAGCGGCGGGGTCGTCAGCGTCAGTTCCGCCAGCTTGCCGAGGTGGCTGTCGAAGCTGCGGCGATTCGACAGACCCGTCAGTCGATCCTGCTCCGACTCCCGAATCAGTCCGGTGAAGTTGATGTAGAGCCGCGCCAGCGCCTCGACCAGGCGTGTGGGTTCTTCTTGCACACCGCCGCTCAGGCGCACCGCGAGCGCCTGCTCGCCGGACACGGGGTAGACCAGCAACGCACTGCCATCCGCGAGAGGCTCGACCGTCGGCAATCCGCCGAGGGCGCACGACACCGCGGCGGCGCGGCACTCGGGCCCCGTACCCGACCACAGGGCCGATGGCTCGGGGAATGCGCCGGCCGGATCGGAGGGCGCCAGATCGATGAAATCCGCAGCCTGCAGCGGCAACAGTTCACCGAGGGTGCGGATCAGGCTCTGCTTCAGGTGATCCGCGTCACGCTCGCGGGTGACGTTGGCGACGGACTCCAGCAACTGATAGACGTTGACCGTGGACATGGACAGAACCGGCGGGGATCAAGGGTGTTATCGGCCCCCGCTGCAAGTTCTGAACCCGCCGCTCCGCCCGCAGGCGTCAGTTTCTTGACGCCGACCAGTCGTAGGGCTGTGCGGTCAGCGCCTCGCAGGCGCTCCACAGGCGACGGCGCTGCTCGAGGCTCTTCGCCGGCGCCGAGATCCGCACTCGCCTGGGGTTGCCGCGCATCTCGCCAATGCCCTCGGGGCCGTAGAACCCACCCCCCTCGGCCGCCTCGGCTGCCGCGGCATACAGGATCGAGCGGGCGCCCTGCCCCGGGCCCTGGCTGAACCAGCGCATGGCGATCCAGAAGCCGAGATCGGCCAGGTGATCGGTCAGGCTGCGGCGCTGCTGGCCCCGGCGGCTGTCACCGATCGACGTGCGCGAGACTCCAGGATGCGCAGCGGTTGCCGTCAATGCCAGGCCCGCCGCCTCGGCACGCGCCTGGGTTTCCATCGCCAGCATCAGACACGCCAGCTTGGCCTGGTTGTAGGCGCGCTGGTGCGCGTAGCTGCGCTCGGCATTGAGATCATCGAAATCGATACGCGCGTGGCGGTGCACGAGGCTGGATACCCAGACCACGCGCGGAGCGCGGCTGCGCAGCAACGCCGGAAGCAACGCTCCGGTCAGCGCAAAATGGCCCAGGACGTTGACGCCGAACTTGAGCTCGAAGCCGTCGCGCGTCGTGGCGCGCTGCAGCGGCGGCAGCAGACCGGCGTTGTTGATCAGCAGGTCCAGCGGCTCGCCCCGTGCCCGCTGCTCCGCGGCAAACGTACGGACCTGGGCCAGATCCCCCAGGTCCAGTGCGGCAAAATTCAGCGCCGCACCCGGCAGCGTCTGGCGGATGCGCGCGAGCGCTGCCATGCCCCCTTCGACATTGCGATCACTGAGCAGCACCTGCGCGCCACAGGCCGCCAGCCCCAGCGCGGTCTCGTAGCCCAGACCACTGGCAGCGCCGGTCACCAACGCGCGCCGACCTCCAAGATCCGGCAGCTGCGCGCGCGCCCACACCAGGGTGCTCATGCCGCCGCCGGGGTCTGGTTGAGCCTGACGTCGTTGGGCGGCTGCAGCACACAGGCCGTGCCCCCCGGCGTGTACATCATCACCACGCACTGGTTGCAGGCCGTGCAGCCGGATACCGTCGCGCTGCCGTCCCGGAACCGGTTGATCAGGTCGGGCTCATGGATCAGCGCCCGTCCCATCACCACGCAATCGAAACCGTCCTGCAGGGTCTGCTCGATTCCAGCCACGGACTTGGCGCCGCCCAGATAGGCCAGCGGCAGCTTCACGGCCGCGCGGATCTGGCGGGAGTATTCCAGGAAGTACAGCTCCTTGAACGCCACCTTCGGCTCCCACAGCCGCATCAGCTTGCTGGCGAACTTGACCATCGGGTTCTGGATCGACTCCACCGCGGCGGCCGGCATGTTGCTGCCGAAGATGGCCCACGGGGCCTCGACATTCATGCCACCGCTGAGCACCAGCAGATGCGCGCCCGCCGCCTCCAGGACCCGCGCCACCTCGATGGCATCCGTCACGCTGGCGCCGCGCTTGTGGCCCTCGGTGACGCAGATCTTGCAGGTCACCGCCAGATCGCGCCCGACAGCGTCCAGCACGCGACTCAGCACCTCGGCGGGAAAGCGCGCGCGCTGCGCGGCCGTGCCACCGTACTCGTCCCGACGCTTGTTGTAGTGCGGCGAGATGAACTGGCTCAGCAGGTACCCGTGGCCCATGTGCAGCTCGACCGCATCGAACCCCGCCTGCTGCGCCCGCCGCGCACCGGCCACGAATTCATCAGCGATACGATCCATGTCGGCCCGCGTCATCGCCGTCTTGAACAGGCGCCCGGCAATGACGCCGGCCGGATTGAATCCACCCGAGGCGCTCAGCGGGTACTTCGTCGTGAGTTCCGGGACGAAACTGAAGGCCCCACCGTGGGTGATCTGAGCACAGGCCGCGGCCTGCTCGCGGTGCACGGCCTCGGTCAGCACGCGCAGATGGGGCACGCTGGCCGCATCGAGCGTGACCTGATCCTCGAAGGTGCGGCCGTCCGGACTGATCGCGCAATACGCTACCGTGGTCATCGCCGCACCACCCGCCGCCATGCGGCGGTGATGCTCGACCAGCGCCTTGGAGGGCACTCCCCCCTTGGCCATGCCTTCGTTGGTTGCCGACTTGATGAAGCGGTTGCGCAGCGTCAGCGGACCAAGGCGGATGGGGGTGAACGCGTGGGACAGCGTGGACATGAATCGAAGTTCCCGGAAGGGCACACCACCGGTGTGCGGCGTATCTCGACTGTGCGAGGTCGCGCTGCACTGCGCCTCCCCCAAACGGTAGAGGCTCGCCGCGGCTCCGGCGCTGCCACACGGCGTCGTCGACCCCGACCGTAGTGCCGGCGGTGTGTTCGTGGCGCAATGCCGCCCCTCCAGGGCGGTGATCCGCAACCAGGGTGCCGTGCCCTGCACCCGTCAGGGCGCGATCACCGACCCGAGGCCTCACAGCGCCAGCACCTCCGGCAGCGCCCGTTCGATCCGGCGGCGCAGCGCGGCGGAGACCGCGGTCATTGGCAGGCGCAGGCCGTCCGGGATTAGCCCCATCATCGCCAGTGCGGCCTTCAGCGGCGCCGGATTGGGCTCCGCGAACAGCAGACGGATCCAGGGCAGCAGCGCGTAGTGCAGACGTCGGGCCGCCGCCAGATCCCCGGCCTGAACCAGCGACCACAGACAGCGATACAGGTCCGGCCGCACCAGCGCGGCCGCGGCGATGGCGCCGTGCCCGCCGAGACAGGCGCAGACAAAGATCAGGGCGTCCTCGCCACTCAGCACCTGCAGGCCGGTCTCGTCGATCAGCGCCGAGAGCTGGTCGAGATCATGACCGGCGCTCTGCTTGATGCCGACGATGCGCGGGTGCTGCGCCAGCGCCTTGAGCGTCTCCGTCTCCATCGCGACACCGCTGCGGTACGGGATGTTGTAGAGCAGCAGCGGCATGCCGGTGGCATCGGCCAGCGTCTTGAAATGCCGACGGATACCCGTCTGCGAAGGGCGCGTGTAGTACGGCGCGCTGACCAGCCATCCCGAGAGCGCATGCGATTCCAGCGTGCGCAGCCGGGCGCGCATCGCCGCCGTGTCGTTGCCGCTGAGGCCGAACACGACCGGCACGCGGTCCTGCACGACCTCCAGCACGGCAGCCAGCACACGGTCCTGCTCGTCATCCGACAGGGTCGCCGGCTCGCCGGTCGTGCCGCAGACGACCAAACCGTCGACGCCCTGCTTCAGCAGGTGCTCGGCGAGGCGCTGCAGCGATGCGAGATCGACCGCGCCGCCTCGAAAGGGGGTAACGAGGGGAACCCAGATTCCCCGGAAAGAAGATGCAGTCATGTGATGGCTCCTGGTGGGATGGATGGCAGGCAGGGTGGCGCTGGACCATCGGCACGGGACCGGGGAGCAACTGCGGGGATCGCGGGAACAAGCAGGACAACGACGCAGGCTTTCCGTCGGGCGGCCGACGGGAGAGCCTTCCCGTCAGGCGAGTCGCTGTTTTTTGGACGCGCTGACGGAAGGGGCCGCGCATACGCCGGCCGTCACGCCGCGAAGCGGCGATGAGCAAAACCGGATGAAAAAAGACATGCGCATGGCGGCGCGCACGATAGAGGATCCGCCGGGCGCCTGCAAAGCGCCCGGCGGATCCCGCCGATCGGGCCTCAGCCGAGGAAGGCTTGGCCGCCGTCGACGCCGATCGACTGGCCGGTGATGTAACGCGAATCGTCCGACACCAGCGAGACGACGAACCGACCGATGTCCTGCTCGCAGGACCCGACGCGGCCCTGCGGCACCGTGGAGATGAAGGCGGCGGCCTCTTCCGGGCGCTCCCGCGTCCACCACTGCATCGCCGGAGAATCGGCCAGCGGCAGAATCGCATTGACGCGGATGCCTTCCTTGGCCCATTCACAGGCAGCGGCGCGCGTCAGCTGACGGATCGCCTCCTTGACCGCCGCGTAGGCACCATAGCCAGCGAGGTCCCAGCGATACGCGGAAGACGAACCGAAGTTGATGATGTTGCCGTCACCCTTGAGATACGGATGGCACAGCTTCATCAGACGGAAGGTCGCCAGCGGACCGGACTCCCACCCCGCGGCAAAGGCGTCGTCACTGACCTGATCCAGCGTGCCCAACGGCACTTCCTGGGCATTGTTCACCAGGATATTCAGTTTGCCGTAGTGCTGGACCACCGCCTCGACGCAGGCCTTCAGCGAGGCCTGGTTTTTGACGTCGCATTCCACCGCCAGCGCCTGACCGCCGCGCTTGACGATCTCCTGGACGGTGGCCTCCAGCTTCGAGCGGGTGCGGCCCGTCACCGCGATCGCGACGCCCTCGGCGGCCAGCGCAAACGCGATCCCCTGCCCCACGCCCTGTCCCGCACCGGTGATCAGCGCCACCTTGCCTTGCAGCTTTGCCATCGTCTTCTCCTCGACTGTGTGAAACCGGTGCCCTACGCAGGCAACGGCGAATGAAAGGGCGATTAGTGTGGGAGTGCCGCGCCGCGGGTGCCTAACCCGCCCGGGGTAGACGAACGCCGGGCCCGGCAGCCGAAAACCCGGATTGCCTCTACACTGCACTTCCGTAACCGCCGAGTTCCCCGTGGCCAAACCCAATTACAAATTCGACAAGCGTCAGCGCGAGCTGAAAAAGGCCAAGGAGCAGGAAGAAAAGCGCCTGAAGAAGCTCGCGCGCGACGCGCAGACCGACACCCCGAAGGACGAATCGGAGCAGACGACGTGAGCAAGGGCATGGACCGCAAGAAGGAAACCAAGAAGAAGCCGGCGCTGAATCTGAAGGAAAAGCGCGCCGCCAAGGCCGAGAAGAAGGGTAAGAAGGGTTAAGCCGGCGTTGCGATGAAGATTCCCGCGGGGCTGCAACCGCTGATCGAGGAAGGCATCGTCGACGCGGTGCTGCGCCAGCTCAAGAGCGGCAAGGAAGCCTCCGTCTTTCTCGTGCGCTGCGGTTCCCATACGCGGTGTGCCAAGGTCTACAAGGCCGCAGAGCACCGCGGCTTCCACCGGCTCGCCGAGTATCAGGAAGGACGCAAGGCGCGCGGCAGTCGCGATGCGCGCGCCATGGGTCGGCGCGGACGTCACGGCCGCGAGGTGCAGGAAGCCGAGTGGAAGAACGCCGAGATCGAGGCGCTGTATCGCCTGGTGGACGCGGGCGTGCGCGTGCCCCAGCCCTATGGCGTCTACTCTGGCGTGCTGCTGATGGAGCTGGTGCACGATGAGCACGGGGAGCCCGCCCCCCGGCTCAATGATGTCGATTTCACGGCCGAGCAGGCCCTGCGCTGGCATGCCTTCATGATCGAGCAGGTCGTACGCATGCTCTGTGCCGGGCTGATTCACGGTGATCTGTCCGAGTACAACGTGTTGATCGACGTGGCCGGTCCGGTCGTCATCGACCTGCCGCAAGCCGTCAACGCCGCCGGCAACAACAATGCGTTCCGCATGCTCGAACGCGATGTCAACAATCTGCGTGCCACCTTCGGCCGAGCCGCCCCCGAACTGCTCGACACCGAGTACGCGCACGAGATCTGGGCGCGGTACCAGGCCAGCGAACTGACCCCGGAAACACCGCTCACCGGCCGCTTCGTCCACGAGGCGCGCACCGCCGACGTCGACGCCGTGCTCGATCAGATCGAGGAAGCCCGTCGGGAAGCCGAAGCTCGCCAACGCGGGCGCGAAGCGGCCGAGGCCGCTGACGGCGGCTGAGGCGCCCGTGGCATGCTGCGCTCCGCAACCCTGGAGCCCGAGCATGCGACAGATCTTCATCGCCGCCACCGGCGGCCCCGATCAACTGGTGATCCGCGAGGCGCCGGACCCGACCCCCGCCCCCAATACCCTGCGTGTGCGGGTACGCGCAGCCGGCATCAACTTCGCCGACATCATGGCGCGTCAGGGCCTGTATCCCGACGCGCCGAAGCTGCCCTGCGTCGTGGGCTACGAGGTCTCGGGTCTTGTCGACGCCGTCGGGGACGGCGTCGAGCCCACGTGGCTTGGCCGCGAGGTCTTCGGGCTGACCCGCTTCGGCGGCTACGCGGATGTCGTCGTCGTGCCCGCCAACCAGCTATTCGAGAAGCCGGATACGCTGACCCACGAGCAGGCCGCCGCAATCCCGGTGAACTATCTGACCGCGTGGCAACTGCTCGTCGTCATGGGCGCGTTGAGCCGCAATGACACCGTGCTGATCCACAACGCCGGTGGTGGCGTGGGCCTGGCGGCCATCGACATCGCCCGTCACATCGGCGCCCGCATCATCGGCACCGCCAGCAGCAGCAAGCATGCGTTTCTTGAACAGCGCGGCGCGCACGCGCTGATCGACTACCGCACCCAGGACTGGACCGCGGAAGTGCAGCGGCTGACCGCAGGCCGCGGCGTCGAACTGATCACCGATCCGATGGGCGGCCATCACTGGAAGCTGAGCTATGCCGCGCTGCGCAGCACCGGGCGGCTCGGCATGTTCGGCATCTCCGGTGCCACGCAGTCGAAACTGTTCGGCCCGCTGCGCCTGCTGCCGCTCGCCGCTGGCATGCCGTTCTTCCACCCGATTCCGCTGATGAACCTCAACAAGTCCGTGTTCGGCGTCAACATGGGCCACCTGTGGCATGAAACCGACAAGATCCGACGCTGGATGGAAACGCTGCTGCAGGGCGTCGCCGACGGCTGGGTGCGCCCGCATGTCGACCGGACGTTTTCCTTCGCCGACGCCGGCGCCGCGCAGGGCTACATGGAAGCGCGCCGCAATATCGGCAAGGTCATCCTGACGCCGTAGTCGCGCCGCATACGAAAACGGACAGGTCGGTCGTGCAGGCCGCGCCCGACTCAGCGCGTGGCGCGTTTCGGGCGACGCACGGCGCGCACCTTGCCGCTGCCGCCGCCCCCGCAATAGAACAGATCGCGGCCGTCCGACTCCAGGCCGCTGACGCCGATGCCCGCCGGCAGCTCGAGACGCTCGAGCACGGCGCCACTGGCGGGGTCGATGCGACGCACGTCGCTGTCCTCACCCTCCCAGGTGCCATGCCACAACTCGCCATCCACCCAGGTCACCCCGGTGACGAAGCGGTTGGACTCGATCGTGCGCAGCACGGCGCCGGTGGCCGGGTCGATCTGCACGATCTTGCGATCGCGGTACTGGCCTACCCACAGGCTGCCCTCGGACCAGGCCATGCCGGAATCCCCACCCTGGCCAGGTGCCGGAATCGACGCGACAACCGCGCCGGTCTTCGGGTCGATCTTGTCGATGCGCGACTCGGCGATCTGGTACAGGTAGGTTCCGTCGTAGGCCGTTCCGGCATCGCCGGGACGAGCCAGCGTCTGCTGCACTGCGCCGCTGTCCGGTGCGAAGGCGATCAGCTGCGTACTGGTGGCGGCCCAGACCTGGCGACCGTCATGGGTCACGCCGTGGATGCTGGGCGCCCCGTCGAAGGGACCATATTCGCGAACGATCTCGGCGGGGTGCACCGAAGCGTCCGCTGCCGTCCTGCCCGCCTGCGTCTGAACCTGGGTCACGATGCTTTCTCCATGATGCGCCTGCGATGAGTGGCGCCCGTGCGGAGCAATCTACGTGAGCGGCAGCGTAGCCGGGAGTAACAAGATCGTCGTGAATCCGGCCAGCGGTGGCGCCAGCCAGCGCCGTGCGCGCGCACGACCGATGGCCCGCACCTGCCCGGTTGCCTCCAGTTCCACCAGCGCGCGTTGCACGGTGCGCTGACTCGCCCCGATGGCCAGCGCCAGCGCGGAGGTCGACCAGGCTGCACCATCGGCCAGCAAGGCCAGCACCGCACCGGACTCACTGTCGACGGGGGGCGCGAGCACCACGACCGCCTGCTGCGATTCGTGCGGGGTCAGCGCGAAGCCGCGCGCGCTGGCCTCCACGCGGGCCATGGGCGCGATCAGGGCGCGCAAACGGCCGATCTCCACGCGCAGCCGCGCGCGATGGGTCTCGTCAGGCCGACGGATGCGGAACGCCCGTGCGATCAGCGCATCCCGCGCAAGATCGCCGGGCCAGGCCTCGGCCAGTGCGCAGACCAGCGTGAACAGCACCGGGCGTCGCATCAGCGGCACCTTCACCGCACTGGTGCGCAGGCCGCGGCGGCAGGCATCCACCACCAGCGCGCCGGACGCGAACAGGGCCTCGACCTCGTGCAGGCGCAGGGTCCGCGTCTGGCCGGCGCGGATCGCGCGCGCGGCGGGACGCTCCAGCACGGCCTGCGCCTCGGTGACTTCAGCTTGCAACGCCGGCACGCGTGACTGCCGGGCCGCCGCTGCCGCCCGGTCCAGCGCCGCGCGCGCAGACGCCGTGCGCAGTGAACGCAATGCGAGTTCTGCCACCGCGAGTTCGGCCAGCGCCCACAAGGACGGCGGCACCTCGCGCGGATCCAGCGCGGACAGGATTGCATCCGCCTCGCTCAGTCGCCCGAGCAGCAGCGCGCGACGCACCGCAATCAGGCGGGCGTGACGTGCGTTGACGTGGTCACTGCGCGCGTCCAGCTCGTCCGCGGCGGCCATCAGTGCGCGCGGTGCGCCGCGCAGATCGCGCAACGCCAGTGCCACTTCGGCCTCGGCCACGACGCAGCGCGCACGCGATCGCGCCTCGTGGCGACCGAATCCGCGGGCGGCCCGCCGCAGCAGGTCGCGCGCGCGCGACAACTCGCCGAGCTGCGCCATGGCGATGCCCCGCAGCGCCAGGGCCGGCGGGTCGTCTCGCAGGCTCACGTGCTTCAGCGCTTCGACCGCGTCGCCCACAGCGAGCGCGCGTGCGGCAGCGGCGATCAGGGAATCCATCGCGGTAGCGTACTGCAGCGTCGGGGCTGACCGCCGGGGGCGGGCTTGTCTACACTGCGATCATGATCCGCGACATTCTCCGCATGGGCGATCCGCGCCTGCTGCAGGTTTCCCGCCCCGTCGAACACTTCGGTACGCCGGCGCTGTTCGCGCTCATCCAGGACCTGCGGGAGACGATGGCAGCTGCCAACGGCGCTGGCCTTGCCGCACCGCAGATCGGCGTGCCGCTGCGGCTGGTGATCTTCGGCGTCGAGACCAACCCGCGGTATCCGCACGCGGAGGCGGTGCCATTCACGATTCTGTGCAACCCGGTGCTGACGCCGCTGGGCGACGAACAGGAAGAGGGCTGGGAAGGTTGCCTCAGCGTGCCGGGCCTGCGCGGCCTGGTGCCGCGCTACACGCGGCTGCGCTACGAGGGGTTCGATGCGCACGGCGTGCCGATCATGCGCGAGGTGTCGGACTTCCATGCGCGCGTCGTCCAGCACGAGTGCGATCACCTCGACGGCATCCTGTATCCAACGCGGATCCGCGACTTGCGCAGCTTCGGCTTTACCGAAGTGCTGTTTCCGGGTCAGGACCTCCGGGACGACTGACTCGCCTCAGCCCGCGGGCGCCGATGCACAGCGCGAGCCGGGCGGCGGCGTCTTCCAGCGCGGATCATCGATGTCGTACGCCCGCGCGACCAGATAGTCCTCGGGATCGCGCAGGTAATCGAGCTCCGGTGGATACTCCAGACCAGCAATCGCGTTGCGCCACTGCAGCTCGTAGGCCGATGCGCCGCCACCCACCACCGGCGCCCAGGCGTCGTGATGGCTGGGCAGACTGAGTTGGGGCCTGGCGGCATCCACATAGGCCGTCGAATCGCGCAGACCGCTGGTGAGCATGCCGAAGCCGACGATCGCGCCGACCTGCACGTCCACGCAATCCGGCAGCGCGGCCAGGGCGGCCTGGACGGCCGGACCTGCCGGTTCGTCGTCGCCGATCGGACCGGTGGAGTCATGCCACAGCAGGCTGAAGTCACCGACCCTCAGCTGGTAGGCCCAGGTCCCGCCCTCGGGCTGGCCGAGCACCCCGTCGTCGGTCAGCGACTGCACGAAGCGCAGGGTTTCGCGCGGGTCCGTATTCAGGTTCTGCAGGTAAACCAGCACCTCCGGCACGAACACCAGCGGCAGCCCGCCGGTCAGCAGGTCCGTGGGATCGACCGCAGAATGCACATGCTGGATCACCTGCACCGGCGGCAGGTCGTCCCAGATGCGGATCGACTGCACCGTGCCGGGGCCGGGCGCTTCGCGGACACCCAGAATCAGGCAGGGGAATGGCACCTGCGCCGCCAACTGCTGCGCCCGCGCACGGGCGGTCGCGCACACGGTTGCGCCCGCGACCAGTGCCGCGCCTGTATTTCCAGCCACATAGCCGGCATCCGCCGCATGGTCGAAATGACCATGGCCGATGAAGATGGCTTCCGGCCGGATCGCGGCCAGTTCCTCGCGGCCGATGGGCACATAGTCGGCCTGCAGGCCGACCGGTTCCCAGGCGTCGAACAGGAACAGGTGTCCCCCCATCGATGCGATGAAGCTGGAGACGCCGACCCACCACAGCTTCACCTGCGCGGGATTCGTCGCGTCCTCGCCGAGAATGCGATCGCGGGCGGCCTGCACTTCGGCACTGACCGCCGACGCCGCCGGCAGCGGCTGCCAGTCCGCCGCCGCGACATCGCCGACGTTGAGCGACGGCGTGCCGCTGCCGGGCACCGGGGACAGCGGCTGCGAGTCGCCGCAGGCCGCCAGCGACACCACGGCTGCCAGCATCACCGCCAGCCCGCCGACCTGTTTCGTCATGACACCTCTCCCGATGAACCTGCACCGCGCAAAGACAGAAGGCGCCCATGGGCGCCTTCCGGACCGCAAGACCGCCTCTTCATCGGCGTCAGGCCGCCGCCTTGCCCGATGCCGCCCGGGCCATATCCCGTACCGCAACATACCCGAAGGTCATGGCCGGACCCAGCGTCGAACCGGCGCCCGCGTAGGTCGGCCCCATTACCGCCGCCGAGGTATTGCCGGTGGCATACAACCCCGGAATCACACTGCCGTCCTCACGCAGCACGCGCGCATCGGGGTCGGTGACCAACCCGCCCTTGGTGCCGATCTCGCCCGGATACATCGGCACCGCGTAGAACGGTGGCTTCACGATCGGCCCCAGGCAGGTATTGGGCTTGACGCTGGGGTCGCTGTAATAGGTGTCGATCGCCGTCTCGCCCTTGTGGAACTCGAGGTCGACGCCGGTTTTGGCGTACTCGTTCATCCTCGCCACGGTCTGCAGCAGGTTCGGCGTCTCGACGCCGATCTTTTGTGACAAGGCTTCCAGCGTGTCGGCGCGGTAGTAGACGCGATCCAGCCAGTCTTTCGGCAGCTTGGCGTCCGGCTCGATCTGGCCCGGCAGGAAGATGCCCATCGGGTACTTGTAGCGGAACGTTGCATCGAAGATCAGCCAGGCCGGCACGCAGCCGTTGCCCTTGGCGTCATCCGCGTACATCGCATTGCGGAAATCCGGATAGGCCGCGGCCTCGTTGACGAAGCGCTTGCCCTTCTTGTTGACCGCCACACAGCCGGGCATGCCGCGCTCGACGAACAACGTGATCTGCTGCGCGGCGCCCGGCTTGTTGACCGTTGGCGAGCCCCAGACCAGATCCATGTGCTGGAGGGCGGCACCCAGCGCCTGTCCGGCGCGGATCCCGTCGCCGTGATTGATGGGTGGCGCAGCCGTCCACTCGACCTTGGTCGGCTTGGCCAGATACTGCTCACGCATCTGCGGGTTGGACTCGAAACCGCCGCAGGCCAGCACCACTCCCTGCCGCGCTCGGTAGCGCAGGGCCTTGCCGTTCTGCCGGACAACCACGCCGGTGACGCGCCCGCCTTCTTCGACCAGCGATTCGAGGCCGGTGTTCAGCTGCAGCGGGATCTGGTGCTGCAGCATCGCGTATCGCAGCGCCGCCACCATGCCCTGACCGAGGACCTGGCGACGGTCGCGGTGCGTCTTCAGCCGCCAGCCGATGTCGAGCCAGTACTTCAGCACCATCTTCAGCGTCAGCGCGATCCAGCCCTTGCCGCGCGAGAACAGCGTATGCGCCTCGATCTGGTCCATCGCGATGCGGCCCATCAGCAGCGTACCCTTGAAGGACTCGCGCTGATGGTTGAACTCGTCGCCCAGCAGCGAGGCGTCAAATGCCGCCGGCTGCATCGAGCGCCAGCCTTCCTTGCCACCCGGGGCCTTGGGATAGTAGTCCGGGTACTTGGGCACGTTGCCGTACTTCACGCCGAAGGTGTTGGCGAGATAGCGCACCATCTCCGGCGCATGCCGGAGATAGGACTCGATGCGCGCCTGCGGCACGCTGTCGCCGATCACCGTCTTCAGGTAGGTCAGCGCTTCCTCATAGGAGTCGCTGCCGCCCGTGCGGGCGATATCATCGTTGCAGGGAATCCAGATGCCGCCGCCGGACACCGCACTGGTGCCGCCGTACTTGTCGGACTTCTCTACGACCACGGCCCTGAGGCCATGTCCGTGTGCGACCAGTGCCGTGGTCATGCCACCGCCGCCGGAGCCGACGACGACGACGTCGTATTCCTGATCCCAACCCTGACTCATGCCGCTATCCCCGCTGATGTAGAAAAAAACCCGGCCGTGTAGGCCGGGTCCTGGACTGAACGTCCACGCTCAGGATCCGCTCGTTCTCAGACGAAGTAATCCGTGTTCTCGCGACCCAGCAGCACGCCGCCGTAGTTGCGGCCGAAGATGTCCGGATTGTTGGCGTAGTGCGCGCGTGCCGACAGGATGTCCATGAAGGAACGCACCAGCGGGAAGTCGGTGAAGATGCCGCGACCGCCGCAGGCCGAATGCAGCTTGTATGCCTGCTGGCAGCAACGCTCGACCACCAGTGCTGCCTGATAGCGGTACTTCAGGCGCGTCGGCAGATCGACGGCCGGGCCGCCGCGCGCAGCGCCCATCAGCGCGTCGAAGTTGCGCTTCAGCGTGGTCTGCATCTCGTCGATCGCCACGGCCGCATCCGCCACGGCCATCTGTGCCGGCACCTGCTCCGAGGTCTTGGCGCCCATATTGCCGGTCCAGTTGCCACCGAACTCGGTGAAGCAGTTCAGCGCGCCCTGCAGACCGCCGATCGCGGCGGT
The DNA here is from genome assembly GCA_040377605.1 of Nevskiaceae bacterium. Classification (GTDB taxonomy): domain Bacteria; phylum Pseudomonadota; class Gammaproteobacteria; order Nevskiales; family Nevskiaceae; genus Solimonas. The sequence goes on from JBEIOK010000001.1 coordinate 33,201, forward strand.
CGACACGGCACGGACAAAGATCTGGCCGAACGGCAGCTTGTACAGCGGGGCGGTGAATTCATGGCGACCGGGGTTGGTGCCCATGAAACCATCGCTGGACTTGTGCGTGCGGTATTCCGGCACGAACACTTCCTTGACGACGATGTCCTTGGACCCGGTGGCCTTCAGGCCCATCGTGTGCCAGGTGTCGACCACTTCGAAATCGGACTTCGGCAGCAGGAAGGTGCGGTACTCCGGGGGTTGACCTTCGCTGAAGATCAGGCCGCCGAGGAACACCCAGTCGCAATGATCGATGCCGGAGGAGAAGCCCCAGCGACCGGAGAACATGAAGCCCCCCTCCACCTTCTTGACCTGGCCCTTGGGCATGTAGGTCGAGGCGATCAGCACGGAGTGATCGCCGCCACCCCAGACGTCTTCCGCCGCCTTGGGGTCGAACAGCGCGATCTGCCAGTTGTGCACGCCCACCACGCCATAGACCCAGGCCGTCGACATGCAGCCTTCGGCCAGCGCCATCTGAACGTCGTAGAAGACCTGCGGATCCATCTCGTAGCCGCCGTACTTCTTCGGCTTCAGCACTTCGAAGAATCCGGCCGCCTGCATGTCGGCAATCGTCTCCTTCGGCAGCATGCGGTCGGCATTGGCCTTGTCCGAGCGCTCGCGCAGCTTGGGTGCGAGATCGCGCGCACGCTGGACGATGATTTCAGGGGTAACCAGGGCGGTCGTTTTTTGGGCTTGGGCGGGCACGGCGTTCTCCTTGCCTGTCGCGTTGGGGTGACCGTTTCCGCAGTGCGGCGCAACGGCTTTTTCAGGTACGGCTTTTTCACAGAAAAGACAGGGTGCAGCATCGTCCAAACTGGTGAGCCATGTCAGCGTCTACAGGGCGGCGGCACTGTCCAGCCAGGGCAGTGAACGGCAGTTCACTCAAACGGGTGATGTAAGCCCCCTGCCCCGTTCCCACACTGGCGCCACAAATCGTGGACACGTCGTCCACGCAGGGAAAAACCAGCAAGCGAGTCGGCCGCCAGCCAGACTCGCCGGAGCATCGAAACATGGCAACTTCCAAGGAATACGGCCTCGGCGAATTCACCTTCCCGCGCGGCTGGTTCATGATCGGCGAGAGCGCCAAGATCACCGACAAGCCGCAGGGCGTGAAGTTCTTCGGCCAGGAACTGGCCCTGTATCGCGGCAAGCAGAGCGGCAAGGTCATTCTGCTCGATGCCTACTGCCCCCACATGGGCACGCATCTGGCGCGCAACAGCACCTCCTACGTGGCGCAGGACGGTCCGGTGGAAGGCGATTCGATCCGCTGCCCGTACCATGCCTGGCGCTTCGGTCCCGATGGCAAGTGCAACCATATCCCCTATGCCACCGGCCCGATTCCGCCGGTTGCCCGGGTGCGGTCCTGGAAGGTCGAGGAGCGCATGGGAGCGGTGTTCGTCTGGCACGATCCGGAAGGCGGCGAGCCCGACTACGAGATCCCGGTCATCGACGCCTGCAGTGATCCGTCCTGGGTGCCACTGGCCTATGACGATCTCGGCGTCGTCAACTGCCACACGCAGGAGATCGTCGACAACATCACCGACGTCGCCCATTTCGGTCCGGTACACGGCTCGATCACCAAGTACTTCGAGAACGAATTCCGCGGCCACCTGGCGATCCAGCGCATGGGCGGCGGTCACCGCACCCTGACCACGGCTGACGGCCCGATGCTGGAAACCGAAGCGATCTACCATGGCCCGAGCATCCTGATCACCAAGATGATCGGCACGCACGACTCGTACATCTTCATTGCGCATACGCCGGTGGACGACGGTACTGCGTATGTCTGGCATGGACTGATGGTGAAGTCGCCCACCGGACAGGCCCAGTACAACGAACAGGACGTGGAGATCGCGCGTCAGTACCAGACCATGGCACTGGCGGCGTTCGCGCAGGACTTCGAGGTCTGGAAGTACAAGCGCCCGAACATTCAGGGCATGTATGTGCAGGGTGATGGTGCGTTCCTCAAGCAGCGCACCTGGTACAAGCAGTTCTACAACCCGCGCGCCCAGCGCGGCGAGCTGCTCAAGCAGGTCGAGGGCATTCACCTGGCGCGCGGCATGGAAGGTTCGCCCGCGAGCAAGGCCGCCTGAGACGCTCCCCCTCGTTTCGTCGCGGCGCGAGAAACCAGCGGTACATAAATGAAGAAGCCGCGGCAGGGAAACCTGCCGCGGCTTTTCTCTGCAACGCGCCGAACCAGCGACCGGCGCGGGCGAAAGCGCCAAGCTGTCGGATCGCGAACTGCGGCGCGCACTGGACGTGATCGAATCGCGGCTCAGCGAGAAAGTCAGCCTCGACGCACTTGCCGGTGAACTCCAGATGACCGTGACGACCTTCTGCCGACGCTTCCGCAACTGCACCGGCATGGCGCCCTATCAGTACGTGCCGCACCGCTGCATCGAACTGGCCAAGACCGCGCTGGAGCAGCCGGATTCGTCGATGTCGGACATCGCGCTGTCGCTCGGCTTCTGCGACCAGAGCCAGTTCACCAACACCTTCCGCCGGCGCGTGGGCGTCAGCCCGCGCGACTATCGCCGCCAGGTGCGGCGCTGAAGCCCGCTCACAGCACCAGCTGACAGGTCTGGCCGACGTCGAGGATGCGCTGCAGGCGTCCAGCGCCTAGCCATAGCGCGCAGCACATGCCGAGTTCCACGATCTCCGCATCCGAGTAGGCGGCGCGCAGACGCATCCAGAACGCGTCGTCGGCGCGCATCGCGATGTGATCCGCGACAAAGCGCTCCGCGAACTCGGCCGCAAGCTTCTCGCGCTCGCTGTAGCCGGGGTAGTGGCGCCACTGCTCGGCATTGGCATACAGCGCCTCGTCGACCCCGTTCGACGCGCCTTGCCCCTGCCGGGCGTTGCGGCAGACCTCGCATTCATTGAGCTGCGCGATGCGCATCCGCGCCACCTCGCGCTCGCGCATCGGCAGCGTCGTCTTGCCGTAGACGGCCCGACTGAACGCGATCAGACCCTCGCCCTTGTCAGGGCACAGTTGCATCCAGCTCCCGAGATCGTCGGCGACATCGATGCGCGGCATGGCGTTTTCCGGTGAGGGTTATTGGAATCGGTAGATCAGATCCAGCCCCAGCGTGCGCGGCTCGCCCCAAATGACGGCGCGATTGGCGTGCGGCTGGTTATCGATGGCCGCAATCGCATATTCCCGGTCGGACAGATTTTTTCCCCACAGCGCGACATCCAGCGTGCCGCGGTCACCGGCACGCAGGCCGGCCAGCGTCAGTCGCGCGTTGTACAAACCGTAGGATGGCAGCACTGTCAGCCCTTCGCGGCCCGGCAGGTTCAACCCGCTGCGCTCGTCGATGTAGTGGTAGGTCGCGAACGCCCGCAGCTCACCCCAGTCACGGCGCAGCAACGTCGCATCGGCGGCGACGACGAAGGAATGCCGCGGGGCCGACTGAAACGGGAACTGGCTGGCAACATTGGCGCCGTCGAAGTCACGCACGTCGGTCACCTGCGCATCCAGGTAGGCGTAGTCACCCGACAGCACCAGATTCTCTCCCACCACCCAGGTTGTCTCCACTTCCACGCCGCGCATTTGCGCTTTGCCGGCATTGCGCGTCTTGGTATCGGAGATCGTGCCCGGAATCAGGAAGTTGATCTGCATGTCGGTGTAATCGGAATCGAAATATCCGGCATTGAAGCGCAGGCGGCGCCCGAACCATTCGCTCTTGAAGCCAAACTCGGTGGATTCGACATACTCGGGCGCAAAACCATCGACGTAGCCGAAGCCATACTCGTTATCCGGTGACGCCCCGCTGATATGTGGATCGCGCACATTGAAGCCGCCGCTCTTGTAGGCCTCGACCAGCTTGGCGTAGACGTTGAAAGCCTCCGTCAGCTCATAAGCCGCGATATAGGCCCACGAGTCGTTGCTGAAACGGCGCGAGGCCGGCACGTCGTCGAACATCTCGCCGCTGCTCAGCAACACCGCGGTGCCGAGCCCGTTGACGTTACCTTCGACGTAGGTATCGCTGATCCTGAACTTGACCGCGCGCCGGTCATCCTCCGACGAGCGATAACCCACCGTGAGGTGAAGGCGCTCGTCCAGCACCGGCGGCGTCCACGTAACCTGTGTGTAGTAGGCGGTCGCTTCATTGTCGATGGTCCAGTTCAGATCGACGAAGTTCACCAGCCGCGGCCCGGCCAGCGCCAGCAACTGAGTCCCGATGTTGCCGGGCACGGTCGCCAGCAGCCCGGTCAGCGCGGCAGGGCCAATCGCAGTACTGAACTGATGATTCAGCCGATGGCGATCCTCCGTTGCCTGCTCGGTGAAATGGAACGCGCCGACGATGTACTTCACCGAATCGTCGAACAGCATGCCGCTGAGCTGCAGCTCGTGCGACCACTGATCCTGCGTCACGGTCGGAATCACCAGCGGCGTCGGGCCGCCGTTGGCGCGCGTCGCGGCCGGCCCCTCGTAAGCATGGCTGTCGAGACGATATGCCAGCGACCCGGCACCGCCGCCCAGATCGGCGTACTCGCGGTCCTCGAGATCCCGGTAGGCCCCGATGTACTTGAGCTCGTGCGCGCCCAGTAGCGCGGTCAGCGTCAGCGCGTGTCCGTTGACAACCGTCCCCGACGCCTCCATCGGCGGACCGGACGACAGCCGATCCAGACGATTCAGCGCGTATACCGAGTTCGCCTGCGCAAAGCCCTTGAACAACTCCGCCTCGCCCTTGTCGGCGGTCGGCGGCAACTGCGCCTGGAACATCTGGTTGACGTAGGTCATGTCGCTGCGATCGTAGGCGTAGTCCGCCGTCAGCCAGTACGTCGGCGTCCAGCGCACATCGAAACGTCCGGCAAACTCCTCACGATCACCAAAGTCGCCGCCCGGCCCCGTGTTTTCGACGAATCCGTCCTTGCGGCTGCCCAGCACCGCGAGCTTGAGCGCCAGCTCGTCGGTCACCGGGAGATTGAAACTGCTGCGGCCGAGCAGGGTATTGCGCTCCCCCACCGTCAGCTTGTGCGTCATCGAGAACGACCCAGGCACCGGCTTCTGCGTCACCAGGTTGATCGCGCCCCCGGTGGTGTTACGCCCATACAGCGTGCCCTGCGGCCCACGCAGCACCTCGATGCGCTGCAGATCGGCGATGTCCAGCGCCAGCCCCACCGATCGGGCTACGTACACCCCGTCGAGGTAGACCCCTACAGCGGGATCCTGGGTCAGCTGGGCATCGCCCAGCCCCACGCCGCGAATGAACAGACGCAGCGTTGCGTTGTGCGTCGGAAACGGCTCGATCGTCAGCCCCGGCGCCTGCACCGCCAGATCGGCCAACCCGTCGATGCCGCGCTGTTGCAGCTTCTCCGCGTTGAAGGCCTGGATCGAGATCGGCGTGTCCTGCAGCGATTCGACGCGCTTCTGCGCGGTGACCACGATCTCTTCGAGCTGTGCCGTCGCGGCAGACTGCGGCGCGTCGCCCGCGACAGCCGGCGGTGCCAGCGGCTCCACCGGAATGGTCTCCAGGGTCTCGTCCTGGGCACCAGCGGTGCCGGCGAACAGGCACAACCACAGCACCCACCGCATTCCATTGCTGCGCATCAGCCGCTCCTCCCCCGACTGCTTCTCATCGGTCCCGTCGGCCGGCAAACGACCGACGGGCCTGCGATTTTCTACTTCATGAACTCCATGTCGCTCTTGCCCCAGAACGCACGCATCGACGTGAACTGACCGGCCTCATTGAACGTCATCACGTCGATCACATGGATCTCGGCCTTGCCTTCCGGCATGTTGAGCACCACGTCGAATGCCATCGCAGCCGAATTGCCGTGCGAAGCCCGGATCGGGGCCGCCAGCCGCAGCTTGGCGCCGCTCTTCATGGCCATCTGGTAGAACGCACGCACGGCAGGCTTGCCGTTCTTGATCGGGCTGCCGACGGGATCCTCGACCGTTGCATCCTCGGCGTACAGGTCGATGAGCCCGTCGAGGTCCTGCTGGTTGTAGGTATCGATATACGCCTGCATGGCGGCCTTCATCTGCGGCTCGGTCGGCACGGTCTTTGTCCTGGTCGTTGGTGGAACGGCTACGGATAGGCATGGTCGTGCAGCCGGCCAGCGCGCCAAATCGTCCGCATGGACGACACCGGCGCTCGCCGGCGGGCCGGTCCATCGGCCCGGCGATGCACGAAATGGGGGAGTTCCCCTATACTCCCAGCGAGCGTTTGCGAAAGACGCTCGCAATTTAAGAAACCGCCAAGGTTCAGCCATCCATCGCCGGCGCAGATTCCCGACAGGGCCTGCGCGGTGGCCCAGGAGAGCCCGTGCCGTCGTCCAAGTCGCCCGCAAGCCGTGCCACCAAAACCGTCGACAAGGCGGGGGTCGGTCCGTATTTGCCGGACGTCACGCGCGCCACCGATCTGGCGCAGCTCGATGAGCTGCTGGGTGCGATCTACGATGGCCCGACCGAATCCCCGCCCTGGAACTCCGCACTGCAGATGTTGCGCGGCAGCCTGCAGGCGGCGCACGTCACCCTGATCCTGCGCCCGCCGTCCCAAGACAGCACCGGCGTGATGATCAACACCGGCCCGGTGACGACGCAGGGAGTCGAATCCTACGAAAGCCATTTCTTCGCCACCGATCCCTTCGTGCGCCTGCAGGAAGGCGAGGTACTGACCGCTGAAGAGTTGATGGGCAAGCAGTGGCTGGACAGCTCGATCTACAACGAATATCTCAAGCCGCTGGGTATCCGTCACCTGCTCGGCGCCGACATCTACACCAAGGACGGCATCGAATGCCGTCTGCGCATCACGCGCTCGCTGGACTCGAAGGCCTTCTCCGTGGCCGACAAGGCGCTGGTGCGCTTCCTGCTGCCGCATCTGAAACGCGCGATCCAGCTGCACGCGCGCCTGGACTTCCTGGAGACCGAGCGCCAGCTGTTCGCCGGTACTGTCAATCGCATGCTGCTGGGCATCGTCAGTTTTGACCAGAACGGCGCGATTCTCGAAACCAATCAGGAGGCCCGCCGCATCCTGAGCGAAAAGGACGGCATCTGGCTCTCCGGAACCACCCTGGCCGTGGAATCCAGTCAGGAAGGTCGCGAGTTGCAACGCATGATCCGCGCCGCCATCGCCGACAACAGCGATGCCGAAGGCTCGGCTGTCGTCGAGGCCATGTCGATCTCGCGGCCGTCCGGTCGCAGCAAGCTGGGCGTGCTGGTGCGTGCCATCCCTATCGGCCGCTACTCCGAGAGCAAGCATCGCCCTGCCGCTGCCGTCTTCCTGCGCGACTCCGAGGCCAATGCCGCCCAGCCCTCCCAGGAGCTGGTGCGACGCCTGTTCGGGCTCACCCGGATGGAAGCCCAGCTGGCCCTGCTGCTGGCAGAAGGCTTCACGCTGGACGAAGCCGCCGAAAAGATGAACGTGCGGCGCAACACCGCACGCACCCACCTCCGGTCCATCTTCTGCAAGACCGGTGTCACCCGTCAGACCATGCTGGTGCGACTGCTGCTGAACAGCGTGATGTCGCTGGGCTGAGCCTGTACCGGCTTCAAGGCCTGTTCATCTTTCGGACTGCCACCCGCGGGTAGGGTGACGATCGGCATGCGTCCGAAATCAGGCCCAGGGAGTAATGGAAGTTGTCAGCTTGTAACACTCCGGCTCCCTCTCGCCTTACAATAAGTTGACATAGGCGTCACCAAGCGACCCAACAACCAAGGCGTCACACCACCACATGATCACCAACAAAGCAGGCTGGGCCGCGCGCGAAGACGCGGCCATCATCAAGGCGCACAACAAGGGAACGGCGGCCGAACTGGCTGAAAAGTTCGACAAGCCGGCGTGGGCCGTGCGTCGTCGTGCCGCCCGCCTGGGCATCGTGCTGCTGCGCAGCGAAGGCCCGCCGCGCAAGAAGAAGAAGGTCGTGGCCCCCAAGCCAGCGGGCCGCAAGAAGCGCTCGCCGTTCAAGCGCTGGACCAAGGACGACATCAAGACGCTGAAGCGCGACTACGGCACCGTGCCCGCCGCCAAGATCGCCAAGGCCATGGGCCGTTCGCCGCAGACGGTCTACCGTCGCGCCGCGATGCTGGGGCTGGCTCAAGGCCAGGACATCAGCCAGAAGGAAAAGAACTTCATCCGCGACAACATCCTGCGCATGGGTGTGCAGGAAACCGCGCAGCGCATCAATCGCTCGGAGCGCACCGTGCGCCGCGAGATCAAGCGCCAGGGCCTGCTCGACGTCGGTGGCATGACGCTGAAGCAGGAGCGCGCGCTGCGCAAGCATGATCCGGAGACACAGACCATCGCCTCGCTGGCACGCGAAGTCGGCTGGACCGACTACCGCACGCTACGCACGCTGGCCAAGCTCAACGCCTGGGATGCACGCACCACCAAGGCCAAGCGCTAACGTCCAAACGGACCGTTGCACCCGGAATGCCCGCGCAAGCGGGCATTCTGCTTTGCGCCCTCACCCCCGAATCGGGGGGTTCTGCCCATCGCCGTGACTCCCTACCTTTGGTCCAGGGACTCGACGACCGTTCGTCGTCGGGCATTGGCACAGGGACTTGGAGACGGCAATGAAGAAACTTGGACTTTTACTGATTCCGGCGCTGTTCGCGCTCAGCGCCTGCGATGACAACGGCAATGGCGGCGGTGGCGGTGGACCGATCGGCGGCGCGAGCTGCGATCTGAAAATCCCGATGCAGGTCACCGGCGAACTGACGCCGCAGTACACCTGGGACGGCGGCGCCGTGGAAAATCTGGCGATCACGCGCGTGGAGAATCTGGAATATCTGTCCAATGCCGCGAACGCGACAGCCTGCGCCACGGCCATGGTGCCCGGCTCCGGCACGACCCGCGACGAGCGCTGCAAGATCGCCTATGCACGAAAATCGCTGCCCTCCCCCTCCGCACCGACGGTTGCGCGCAGCCTGGTGACCTCGCCGGTCATGCACGGCGCACCCGGCGATTCGAGCATCCCGCCGAATGTCACCGCGCTGACCGAAGAAGCGCCGCTGGTCATGGGCGTGGCGTATCAGATGAGCGTCACGCGCGTGAAGTCCGACGGCAGCGTGGAATCCTGCGGCTGCCTGCGCTTCAACGCTGGCACTGCCAAGTCGGGTGACGGCAGCTGCTGACTCTGTCGCGTTCATCGCCGCAAGCAACCATGCCCGCGGACGCGGGCATGGTTGCTTGCGCGAGATCTCACAGCGCGGGTGTCGGCTCCTCGAGGCTGCGCACCCGATCGGCCTTGGCCAGCGCCATGAACGTGGAAAAGGACAGCCGCATCGCACGCTTCGGTGCCGCCCGCACCGTTTCCAGCCGGTCGGCATACGCCAGAATCACGCCGCACTCGGACGGAATCTCGTCGGGCTCGCCCACGCCCTCGGCCAGCACGTAGTAACACTCCGACGACACGGCCAGATACGCCGCACGCTTCTCTGGCTTCTTGAGGTCCGCACGCAGGTCGCTGCGCTTGACCTTGATCTCGTGCACGACCGGCTCGACATACTCTTCCACGGTGGTGTTGCGGATCGAAAATACATCCGGCCGCAGATGCATCCATGCCTCGCCCGGCTTGCCGAGCAGCGTCAGCCCGCGATAGGCGATGCGCCCGTGACGCACCTGCGTCTCCGCCACCCGGGTCACCAGCGCCTCATGCTGATCCAGGACGCTGCGATTCTGCTGCAGGACCTCCGACAGATGCCGGATGCCGGCATCGGTCACCCGCAGATACTCCGGCCCATTGGCCGGCTGCTGGCGCTCCAGCATCCCGGCCGCGAGCAGATCGATTTCCACCGTATCCAGGCAGGGCCAGCCCGCCGAGCGATACATCTGCCGCAGGCGCTGGTGATGGGTACGGGTCAGAACGGCGGACGTGCTCATCGGAATTGCTTCAACGCCCCGGTCACCACGCCCCAGATCAGCCACTCGTCGTGCTCCTGCAAGACGCGGATCCGGTGTGCAGGATTGGAAGACTCGGGGATCAGGCGCACCTGACCGCCCTGGCGGGAAAACCGCTTCACGGTATGCCCCTCGCCGAGGATGATGGCGATCACCACGTCCCCCTCACGCGGTTGCAGACTGCGGTCCACAACCAGCTTGTCGCCCTCGCCGATCCCCGCGAGATTCATCGAGTCGCCCTCCACCGTGAAAATGCGGGTCTGATCGGGCTTGCGCACCATCATCTGGTTCAGATCGCAGCCGGCGTCTTCGGACTCGTCCTGGGCCGGCATGGGCGTGCCGGCCGGCACCCGTACCGGCGCCGTGCCGATGCGCAGTGGCGGCGGGTCCAGCGCCACCGCCTCGGACGGCAGCGCGGCAGCCAGACGGGCCAGCCGGTAATCCTTGAGATAGCTCACCAGCGAGGGCACCGCCCCTTCCGGTATGCGCACGGTCCGCGTCGGCTCGCCAAACTTGCCGGTCCCCGCCGGCCGTCCCGCTCCGGGCCGAGCACCGCCCGGACCGCCTGTCTTTTTCCTGCGCATGATGACCTTCCTGATTTCCGTGACGATAATCAGGCAGGATCAGGCAAACGTCAATCCGCCCTCGGGAGCCCCCTGCGCCACCCCGCCCCGGGCCCGCGGCCGCCTGCTATGTTGCGGCTGCAGGCAACCCACACCGGACCGGTCACGAGAATCCGAACGCGCCATGGCGGATCACACGGTTGCGAAGACAGAAGCGATCGCTCTCGACGCGATGACGGACGAGCAACTGCTCGACCTGCGTATCTGCGATCTGCCGATCCGGCTGGAGGGCACCTGGCTGCAGGCGCGCGTGGCGCAGCTGCATCAGGAGCTCCAGGCACGCAACCTGCAGTTCCAGCCGCTCTGCTACCTGGCCGACGAATGGCTGACGCCCGAAGGCGAGCCGGTGATCGGCATCCCGTTTTACCTCGCGCATCCGCGGCTAATGGCGCTGGAAAAAAAGATGATGCTGGAGGCCGAAGGCGAGACCGAGGCCTGGTGCATGCAGCTGCTGCGCCACGAAGCCGGGCATGCACTCAGCTACGCCTTTGACCTGCACAAGAAGCGCAGCTGGCAGCAGGTTTTCGGCAAGCCCTCCGCCCCCTACGGTGACACCTACCGCTTCAAGCCCTACAGCAAGAACTTCGTCCATCACCTCGACAACTACTACGCGCAATACCACCCGGATGAGGATTTCGTCGAAACCTTTGCGGTCTGGCTGACTCCGGGTCTGGACTGGCACCGCGAATACGCCGACTGGAAGGCGCTGGACAAGCTGTTGTTCGTCGACCGGCTGATGGCGCGCATTGCCCACAAGCCGCCCCTGAAGAAAACCGGCAAGCGACTGTGGCAGGCCGCCAAGATGCGCAGCACGCTGCGTCGCTACTACCAGCGGCGTCGCCACGACGAAGCCGAGAACCGCCCCGAGTTCCATGACGAAAACCTGCGCCGCATGTTCCCCGCCGTGGCGGTCAAGGGCGATGCGCGACAGCCGATCGCGCGTCTGATCCAGACTCACCGCAAGGAGCTGGCCACCGCCGTCGCCGACTGGACCGGCGAGCGCAAGTACATGCTCAACGAAGTCATCAAGGCCGTGCATCAACGCAGCAAGGCGCTGCGGCTGGTCACGGCCGAACCGGAGTCCGTCGCCGTGCTCAAGCTCGCCACGTACCTCACCACGCTGCTGATGAACTACCGCCACACCAACCGCCTGCGCGGGATGAAATAACCATGGCCACCACCAAGCGCGTGCTCATGGCCTTCGACATCCCCTACAAAGTGCCGCGCGACTATGACTACGCCGAGGAATTCGCCAACCCCGACGGGCACTACACCGAGAACGATGTCTGGCAGGCCCTGCTGGAGAATGGCTACGAGGTCCGCCGGCTGGGCCTGTACAACGACATCCGACCGCTGCTCGAGGAAGTCGAAAGCTTCAAGCCGGACGTGATCTTCAACCTGGTCGAGACTTTCAACGAGGTCACGCAGCTGGACAAGAACATCGCCGCCCTGTTCGAGCTGCTGCGCATCCCCTACACCGGGGCCACGCCCGCAGCGATGCATCTGTGCAACGACAAGGCGCTGGGCAAGAAGATCCTGCGCTACCACCGCGTGCGTGTGCCGCGTTTTCATACCTTCTATCGCGGCCGCAAGGTCTGGCTGCCCAAGACGATCAAGCTGCCCTGCATCGTCAAGCCACTCAACGAGGAAGCCTCACGCGGCATCTCCAAGGCCTCGATCGCCAAGGATGAGAAAGCCTTTCTGGACCGCGTGGCGATGATTCACGACAGCATGAAGCAGGATGCGATCGTCGAGGAGTACATCGAGGGGCGCGAGCTGTACGTCAGCATCATCGGCGACCAGCAGCTGCGCATGCTGCCGCCACGCGAGATGAACTTCGGCAAGTTGCCCGAGGGAGAGCCGCGCATCGCCACCTACAAGGCCAAGTGGGACGACGCCTACCGCGAGCGCTGGGGCATCACCGACAACACGTTTGTCGATGGCATCGACAAGGCGCTGGAAGAAAATCTCAACGATGTCTGCAAACGCGCCTACCGTGCACTCAACATCCGCTCCTATGCACGCTTCGACCTGCGTATCACCGCCAGCGGCCAGGTCTATGTGATCGAACCCAACGTGAACCCCTGCATTGCCCGCAACGACGAGTTTGCGCAATCGGCAGCAAAGGTCGGCATCGACTACCCGGCGCTGATCCGCCGCATCGTGCGCCAGGCGCTGCGAGAGAAGGACTAGAATCGTGCCTCCTTCTTCGGCAGATGCCCTTGAACGCCTCCCATCCTGTTGAAACTTCGGTCCGCCGCTGGATCGAAACCGTCGTGATCGGACTCAACCTGTGTCCGTTCTCGGCCCGACCCTTCCGGGCGGGTCAGGTGCGGATCCATGTCAGCGACAGCACCGATGAAGTAGAGCTGCTGACCGAGCTGCAACTGGAGATTGCGCGTCTCGACGAGACGCCCGCCACCGAGATCGAAACCACGATCATCGCGATCCCCCATCTGCTGGCGGACTTCTTCGACTACAACGACTTTCTCGAGAAGGTGGACGACCTGCTGGATCACTTCGAGTGGAGCGGCCGCTATCAGGTCGCCAGCTTCCATCCGCAGTACCAGTTTGCCGGCACCAATCCCAACGACGCCGAGAACTTCACCAATCGCTCGCCCGTACCCCTGCTTCACCTCCTGCGCGAAGACAGCGTCGAGGCCGCCGTCGATGGACATCCGGACATCGACAGCATTCCGCGAGCCAATATCCAGCGCCTGCGCGATCTGACGCCGGAGCAACGTCAGGCGCTGTTCGAGCCTGACGCGTAGCCGGCACCGCCGTCAGGCTCGGGCTGGCGCACCCGCTGCGCGCGCCTCGGCCGCTTCTGACGCATATCGAAACCGTGCCTGCTGATTGGGCGCGAGCCGCCGCACCCGGCACCATTCGGCGAAGGCGGTGGGCGCCACGATGGTCTTGAACACGCGATAGCCCCGCGCTTCCATCTGCTGGACACCCTGCTCCGCTGCGGCCAGCCAGTGGTCGAAATCGGCAAACATCTCACCCGCATCGATCATCACCCGCAGCACCTCCGGGTAATGCTCGCGCAGGTACCAGGGTATGCCGGCAATGGCGCCCGTCTCCGACGGCGCATCGGACTCGCATGCACGAACCGTCGCGGTCCGCGTCTTGCTGCTGGAAAAAAACATGACTGCCTCCCCGGGCAGAGGCCACGCACGGGGCGCGGCCGGTAGAAAAAATAACGACGGAGGGAGGCTTAGCGGGGAGGCGCCTGCGGCGACGGCCGGAGCAGGCGTGGCAACGGAGAATAGGCACGCCGACGCCGCCAGGGCACACGCTGATGCGTGACCCGACGATGCGCCAGCGGCAGACAAAGCACGATGAAGACGAGTGCCGCCGCGAAGGACGGCGTGAAGTCCGGCACCAGATCAATCGCCAGCAGGATCTCCCCGGGGCCGAACACCGCAGCCTGTAGAAAATCCCAGCCCCAATCCGGCGAGGCCTCGACCTGATACTGATGACTGACGGTCTTTGGCTCGACGTCATCATCCGTCAACGCCAACTGCGCCAGCGGCTGCACGACCTGACAGAAGGTCCAGCCGACCAGCAGCAGAATGACGAGCAGGTTGCGTGGCACGCCCGGACAGTAGACCGCAGGGCGCGGTGGGTCAAGGCATGCGGTTTGTGCTCTGGCGCGCTCGAACCCGCACCATGATCCCCGTCAGGAGCGAGTGAATCCGTAAAGTTCGCAGTCCGTCCCGAACGGGGTCGGCCCCTGGGCCGATCCGGCCAGCGGACAGAACCATAGTGCCAATGCCTGTCCATCGCGGGACATCACAGCGCCCCCCTGAATGAACTGCGAGTCGGTGCGCCAGACACCCGGCGCAGCGAATTCGGGGAAACTCAGGTCGATGAAAAGCCGCGTCTGAATGTTGCAGGCCTGTGCCGCGCACACCATCGTATGCAGCTGCTGATAGCCGGTCTTGTTGTTGAGGTCATACACCACGCGCTTGCCGCTCCAGCTGCCGTTAATGTCGCTGCCTCCCCTCGTCGGCGCAGTGCCATTGCTGCAGGTGCCGCTGGGCGGAATGCCGTCGTCCCGCACTGTGGCGCTGACCGTATTGGAGACCAGACCAACGGGGCTGACGATCCCCGGCAGGATCACCGATTCAAAGCCTGCATACCGTCCGCCACTCAGGCCCACCACGGCCTCCACGGAGCGCCCACCCGTCGTGCCCGCATCCTCATCGACCGCAAAAGCCCCGTCACCCATCCGCACCAGGCACAGGGTTGTCCCTTGTGCGCCGGCACACCACTTGTCCTCGGTCTCCAACGAAACGCTACCGCCCAGGGTCCGCACCTCTTGCGTCGCATCAGCACGCGAGGTGCTGTCCGTGTAGCCGCAGTCCTGATACGCGCGCGCTGCGGTGTTGACCCCCTCGCCTGCAATCGAGCGGCTCCCACCGCCGTAGATTGCGAAGAAATCTGCAAACAGGGCATCGGCGGGGGACGAATCGCCACCACCGCCACCCCCGCAGGCCGTCAGCAACAGCAAGCCGGCAAACGAACAGCAGATGCGCAAACGGTTCATGGGATCAGGATCGGCGTGGTGTCTCCTTACATAGACGCATGTCCCCGTCGAAACCCGAAGCCGCCGCCCGGAAAGGCTGGCAAAGTGTACCGGTCCGGCGAACCCTGCCGGAGCAGGCACCACGAAATGGGGATCCTTCAACCATACCCCGTCCATGGCTTTGCACTTAGGCTAGCCCCCTGAATCGACGAGTGAACCATGACGCGCTTCCAATCTCTGTTGACGCTGTTTCTCGCCGGCACGGCTTTCGGCAACGGCCTGCTGATCGTGCTGTTTCCGGAGCAGTGGTATTGGTGCATCGCCAACCCGGCGCGGGCGGCGCTGTACAACGCGCATTTCGTGACGGACGTGGGGACGGCGTATCTGACGATCGGTGCCGCGCTGGCCTGGGCGGCCGCGCGGCCCGCATTTGCGTATCCACTGGTGACGATCGCGGCGCTGTTCTCCAGCTTGCATGCGCTGCATCACGTGTATGAGTACCTCACCTTCGGCAATCCAACGCGGTTCGTGGTGATCGAGCTGTTCGGCATCTGGGCGCCCGCAGCAGCCATGCTGTGGCTTGCGTATGCGTACCGTCCAAGGGCCACGGCATGATTCAGAGTGGGTTCAGTGACCGATGGGCATTGTGCACTCGCCATCGCTCACCCGCCGCATGATCGTTCTTGCCCGAGACGCATCAGGCCGCTGGCGATCAATGGCCGCGCATCCACAGATTTCACAGAGAGATCGCGCGCTTCGCCACCCCTGGAGAACCTCAATGAGCAAGTCTGGAAAAGCCCTTTTTGCCGCTACCCTGCTGCTGCCGTTATCCGCATTTGCACACAACTACACCTACCTGGAAGGCGGGTATCTGCACCGCGACTATGGTCCGGAAGATGACAGCGGCTTTCGCATTGGCGGCTCCGGCAGCGTTCATGACAACGTCGCATTGATCGGCGAATACACGAACGTCGGCGACCTCGACACGATCTCGGCCGGTGCGCTGTTCCACACCCCGCTGACCAACGAGATCGATCTGAACCTCGGCGCCACTTACGAGCATGTGGACGCCGGCCCGTGGGACGATTCCGGCTACGGCCTGCGCGGCGGTGTCCGCTGGCAGTTGATCGAACGATTTGAACTGAATCCGGAAGTCCGCTACGTCGACATCGGACCAGGCAACGACACCTCCCTGCGTCTGGCCGGGCTGTTCGCGGTGACGCCGGAACTGGAGCTGCAGGCCGCGCTGCAGGGCGGTGACGACGACCGCGTCGAAATCGGTGCGCGCTACAACTTCGGCCCGCGCATCACGGGCAAGTAAGCAGCACCCTGCAACACCGGAAAGGCGCCGCAAGGCGCCTTTCTTCCATCTGGCCGCTGGATTCCATCCCGCATGGCCACCACAATGCGCGCTCATCCTCGGAGCACGCGCATGTCCCAGCAGGCAGGCATCGGCGGTTGGTACGACCGGCACATCATGCCCCGACTCGTCGGCGGGCTCTGCGGCCTGCCGGCGGTGACGCGGCACCGCCAGCGGGTGCTGCCGCAGGCCCATGGCCGCGTGCTGGAACTGGGCATCGGCCCCGGTCACAACCTTGCACTGTACGACCGCAGCAAGGTCGAGCGCGTGTTCGGGGTGGATCCGGTGCCAGAGATGACGGCACTGGCGGCAGGCGCCATCGAGCGCTGCGGCTTTCCAGTGGACATGATCCAGGCCGGCGCGGAGGACATCCCGCTGGGCGCGGCGGAGGCCGATTGCGCCGTGCTGACCTATACCGCCTGCACGTTGCCGGACGTGCCGCGCGCGCTGGCCGAGATCCGTCGGGTGCTCAAGCCGGGCGGCACCGTCCTGTTCTGCGAGCACGGTGCGTCCTGCGATGAGTCCGTGTGCAACCTGCAGAATCGGTTTGACACGACGTGGTCCAAGCTCGCCGGGGGGTGCCATCTGAATCGCAACATCCAGCAGGAGTTGGAAGCAGCGGGTTTCACAGTGGAGTTGAGTTACGCAGGCTATACCCCGTGGACGCCGAAGATGCTGGGGTATACGCGCGCAGGATCGGCGCGAGCGAGAAGCTGAAATCCTGCGATTCCCTCTCCCCCGAATCGGGGGAGAGGGTCAGGGTGAGGGGGCGTCCGCTCTCCGCACTGCTCGATCTGACAGCCCCTCACCCCAGCCCTCTCCCCTCGCGAGGGGAGAGGGAGGATGCGACATCACTCGAAAACAAAGCTCTCGATCGGCAACTTGGTCAGCGACTTGCTCGGCTTGACCATCGAGGCCGCGTGGCCCTTGGCGCGTGGCAGCAGGTGGTCGAAGTAGAACTTGGCGGTCGCGATCTTCGCCTTGTAGAACTCCGGCTTCTCGTCGCCGCCCTGTGCCAGCTTCTTGCTCGCCACCGCGGCCTGCACCGCCCAGAAGTAGGCCATCATCACGTAGCCTGAGTACATCAGGAAGTGATGGCTGGCGGCACTGACCACTTCACGATCCTTGCGCGCCATCAGCATCACGCGCATCGTCAGCACGTTCCACTCGGCGGCGTACTTGGCCAGCGCCGTGGAATAGCTGCGCAGCTTGGCGTTGCCCATGTGCTCCATCGCGAACTTGGCGATCTGGCCGGTGAACTCGCGCACGACCTTGCCGCGCGTACCGAGCAGCACCTTGCGGCCCAGCAGGTCCAGCGCCTGGATACCGGTGGTGCCTTCATAGAGCGTGCTGATACGCGCGTCACGCGCGATCTGCTCCATGCCGTGCTCCTTGATGTAGCCATGGCCACCGAACACCTGCACGCCGAGGTTGGCCGACTCCAGCCCCAACTCGGTGAGGAAGCCCTTGAGGATCGGCGTGAAGAAGCCGAGCTTGTCGTCCCAGTACTTGTACTTCTTGTCGTCGTTTTCGAGGATGCCGTTGACCATGTGGTCGGCATATTGCGCCGCGAAGTAGATCATCGCGCGACCACCTTCGGCGACAGCCTTCTGCGTCAGCAGCATGCGGCGCACGTCTGCGTGATGAATGATCGAGTCGGCGACCTTGTCCGGCTCCTGCTTGCCGCGCAGCGCCCGCATCGAGCGACGGTCCTTGGCATAACGCAATGCGCCCTGGAACGAGAGCTCCGCATGACACACGCCCTGCAGCGCGGTGCCGATGCGCGCCGTGTTCATGAACGTGAACATCGCCTCCAGACCCTTGTTGGGCTCGCCGATCATGTAGCCGGTGGCGCCATCGAAGTTGAGCACGGCGGTGGCGCTGGCCTTGATGCCCATCTTGTGTTCGATGGAGGCGCAATTGACCGGGTTGCGCTCGCCCAGCGAGCCATCGGCGTTGACCAGTACCTTGGGCACGATGAACAGCGAAATGCCGCGCGTACCCGAAGGAGCATCCGGCAGGCGCGCGAGCACGATATGGATGATGTTCTCGGTGAGGTCGTGCTCACCGGCGGAGATGAAGATCTTGGTGCCCGTCAGCTTGTGCGTGCCGTCAGCCTGCGGCTCGGCCTTGGTCTTGATCTGGCCCAGGTCGGTGCCGCACTGCGGCTCCGTGAGGCACATGGTACCGGTCCAGCGGCCCTCGACCAGCGGCGGCATGTACAGCGCCTTCTGCTCCGGCGTGGCGTACTGCATCACCGTGTTCATCGCGCCCAGGCTCAGGCCGGGGTACATCGTGAACGACCAGTTGGCCGTGCCCATCATTTCCGACTTGAACAGGCCCATCGACATGGGCATGCCCTGGCCGCCGAATTCCTGCGGGTGCGACAGCCCCTGCCAGCCGCCCGCCACGTACTGCGCATAGGCTTCCTTGAAGCCCTTGGGCGTGGTGACCGCGCCGTTGCTGAGCTTGCAGCCCTCTTCATCGCCGGACAGATTGATCGGCGAGAGCACCTCCTCACAAAACTTGGCGCATTCCTCAAGAATCGCGCCGACGGTCTCCGGATCCGCATCCTTGCCGTTGATCAGACCGGCATAGTGCGAGGGGTAATCGAAGACTTCGTTGATCAGAAAACGGGTGTCGCGCAGGGGGGCTTTGTACGCCGGCATGGGGCAATTCCTGTGGGATGAACCAAGACGGGGCGGATTCTGCGCCTTTGACTGTCGCTGCGGCATTGGCCCAAATCGGACACCGGGTGCGTCTGTGCGGTGAATCCAGGCTAATCAAGCGCTTGCGCCTGTTCAGCCACAGCTGACAGACGCCTGTCAGTAGCCTACCTCTACCGTATCAGCACGCCCCACGGCCGGAGCCTCGCATGTCCATCGAAAACCCCAGCATCCTGTCCCATGTTTCCGTCGGCACCCGCGATTTCATGCGTGCGACCGCCTTCTATGACGCGGTCCTTGGCGCATTGGGCATCCGCCGTGTGCTCGAACATGCGGGCGCCGTCGCCTACGGCAGGGCCTATCCGGAATTCTGGGTGCAGACCCCGATCGACGGCCACCCGGCCAGCGTGGGCAACGGCACGCATTTCGGGTTTGTGGCGGCCAGCCGCGACCAGGTCCATGCCTTCTGGCAGGCCGCCATTGCCGCTGGCGCCACGCCGGACGGGGCGCCCGGCCCGCGTCCGCACTACGGCGAACCTTATTACGGCTGCTTTGTCCGCGATCTGGACGGCCACAAGATCGAGGCCGCGTTCTGGGAGGTGTCGATGGCCGGTTGAGGGGCTTCGGGGAATCCGTGCGATCCGGCTCGCCGTGTCGACAGCGACCGCTGCCGATCAGCGCTTCTTGCGCGGCTTCCAGAAACTGATGCGCGGAATGCCGTCGGCAATGTCTTCCGCGTGACCGGCCAGCTCGTTCACGTGCATCGCCACGCGAAAGATCGCGATGCACAATTCCAGTGCAACGCGCGTCAGCGTGACCAGTACCACGAAGGCAATCGGGCCGATCAGCAGCAGACGCACCAGCCCCAGCAGCACGGATTGCGCAAAACCTTCGATCGAATACGCGATCACCGCCCCCGCGCTGGCCAGAATCCCCAGCAGATAGAGGGTCGGCAGCATGCGCGGCGTCAACAACTGCCGGAACTCCAGATCCATCAGGCTCATCAGGAATTCGCGCAGCGCACGCAGGCGATGACTGACGGACGCCTCCATCCGGCTGAACCGCGATTCGCCGTCGACCGCGTCAGCGTCATCTGCGTCGGAGGAGCGAGGGCGGTTGGAAAACGGCATGCGGAGCGTCGTCATGCGCCTATGATGGCGTGCGCGATGACTTGCCGCCAGAAGTCGAGGCGGTTTCACGAACTTGTCATGCCCTGAAACGCATCACGGCGCTCAGGCATCCGGCCAATTCGATGCCGCTGCCGAGGACGGCAGGATCGGACGGAAAGGCCGCGCCCGTCTCGCCCTCCGACAACGAGTCGGCGCCGATGCGGCGCCCCCACAGCCGCACTTCAGCGACGCTGATCACGCCGGTCTGTCCGGGATGGCCAAAAAAAGACCGGGCGCCCTGCGGCGCCCGGCCTCTCCCCGCCCCACGACCGGTTTCAGCGACCGAACAGACCGCCCCCACCGGCGCAGGCATCGGCGCCGGCGTAGGTGTTGTCGACCACCGTGTTGATCCACTGCTCGACCAAGGCCACCGCCTCGTCATGCGTCACGCTGCGCGCGATCGGCGGCATGCGCGCGGTCACGTCATTGGTTCCCATGCGGAACGGAATCACCGAGTTGTCGGCGTTGGCCGGGTGGATGTCGAAGTCACGCCCGCCCGTGCCCGTGCCGCCCGCCGCCGTCACGCCCTTGCAGATGCCGTAGCTGGTATCGACCTTGCGCAGCGAATCGAGATACAGGCCGGTATTGGACGCCGCGCCCCGCGGGTTGTGGCAGTGCTGGCAGTTGATTTCCAGATAGGCCCGCACGCGCGCCTCGACATCTTCCTTGGAGTTGGCGGCCTTGCCGGAGTCGCCCGGCTTGTTGTAGATCGGCACGCGCTCCAGTTTCGTGGCAATCAGCGTCGTCGGATCCACGCCCAGATCGGTGGGGCAGCCCGTCATCAGGCCGTTCCGGCACCAGTAGTCGATCTGATTGGCGCCTGAGACCGGATGCAAGGCCTGACCGCTGGGCAGATTCGAGTCGGCGTGATACGGCCGATTCAGGTGACGCACCTTGGGACCAATCGGCGCCGAGCCGGGCTCGGCATCGTCGTTGGCGTGGCAGGTGATGCACTGGTTGGCATGCGGGATCTGGTAGTTCGTCGTGGCACCCTTGTGCTGCACGCCGCTGTCGACGTCGTGGAAGTCCCAGGATGCTGCGGTCTGACCGCCGCCCAGTGACAGACGCGCAACGCGCTTGCCGTCGGCACCGGTCTCCCAGATGTAAGGCAGACCGTCCCAGCGCACCTGGCCATTGCTGCCGCGACGCTTGATTAGCAGGCGCGTTTCCTTGGCCAGCTCGGTGCCGGCGACTTCGTCGGTGAACGCGAAGGTCTTGGCGATCACGGTGCCGACCGGGAACTGGATGGCTGCGTTGGGACCATCGACCGCCGCCGACTTGTAGATCGCCTTTTCACCCGGCGGCAGGAACACGACGCGGTACTTGGCCGCATAGTCCGTGAACAGCTTGGAGTTCAGCGTGTACGGCACGCCGCTGCCGTTGGGCATGCTGCGCGGATCCTGGTCGTCCGCGAACAGGTGGTACTGGTCCAGACGCGGGCAGTTGACTCCCAGCGCAGCATTGTTGATGGCATTGCCGCGCGGCGCGGCATCGCACAGGCGCGCAATCTCGGCCTCGGTCGGCGCCGGCGAGGCGTTGCCGCTGGGCGTAAACGGCGGGATCACAACCGGGGCCAGCGGTTCGAGCTGCTTGCCGAAACGCGCCTGGCAGTCATGCGCCTCGATATTCTTCTTTGCGACCAGACCCGGCAGGCCGCGCACGACGGCAATCAACGCATCGCCGCTCAGATTGCCCAGCGCGTCCAGAACCTCCAGGCCCTGCTGGCCGTTGAAGTTCAGGTACGGCGTGCTGTCTGCCGAGAAGTCGTTGTCGTGGATGCACATGAACCACTCGGGCACGATGCGCTCGCCTTCGGCGTCAAACTTGTAGGCGTTGTAGTGACAATCCGGGTTCGGATGCTCGTTGGTGTGCTTCGGCTTGCCGCTCGGCCATTGGGGTACCGGCGCGCCGTTCTGATCCACCGGATACGGGCAGCCTTCGTCACGCTCGTCGAGCAAGCCATCCCAGGCGATGTGCGCGCCCTGGTAGAGCCCGGGCGCACCGCCCAGCAGGCCCGCCACATTCTTGATGCCGATGAGCATCGGCAGCGCGGAGGCGACATCGCTGCCCCCGCTGCCGATGATCTTGGCCAGGTCCGGCGGCGGCAGACGGCTGCCGTTGTTGCGGAAGACGTTGTTGTGGATGTGGATGCCTTCGGTGTAGCCATCGATCTTCTTGTCGGCCAGGCCCGGATCGACCAGCTTGTAGCTCGTGACGATCATGCCGGCGGTATCGTTGTTGCTGAACTCGTTGTTGAAGGCTTCGATCTTGTCGTAAGCGAGCGTGATGAACCCCGAGCCGCGCGGCACGTTGCCGACGAAGCCGCCGGAGTTGAAGTTGTACGAATTGTTGTTGCGCGAGATGTTGTTGAACATGCGCGAGCGCTCGCCGTACTGCGTCAGCGCATCCAGGTCATAGATCAGGAAGCCGCCGGTATTGCACTCGGCCAGGTTGCTGTCGTACTCGCCGCCCTGCACGTTCTCGATCTCGAAGCCCATCACGTTGTAGGCCGCGCGGCTGCGCCTGATGATCGCGTTGTTAGTCTGGCCCACGTAGATGCCCGCATCGGAGGCACCGACCGATTCGGTCTCGTCGACCAGGATGTTGTCCGATTCCACCGGATAGATGCCGTAGCGGCCGGTGCGGCGGCTCGGCGTGTAATCCGGCGACGGCGCTCCCTCGAATCGCGGCGGGTTGGTGCAGGCGACATTGAGCTTCTGGGGGAAGTTCTCGGCGGTGATCGTGTCCTCGTTCGGCATCAGGCGGGCACCGGACCAGATGGTGCGCACGCGCCGCAGCGTGCCGTGATCCACGCCCTTGAGCTTGATCGCGTCGCCTGGCGAATCGAGTACGGTCAGTTCCTCGACGAGCAGGCCGCGCACATTGATCGCCAGCAGGCCTTCCGGGCTCTCGCTCCCGCGGAACGACAGCACCGTCTTGTCCTTGCCGCAGCCGCGCACCGTGATCTGCTCGGTGTTCTGCAGCAGCAGGCCGGAGCTCAGGTCGAAGAAGCCGCAGCCGAACTGGATGACGTCTTTCGGAGCGACGCTGACGCTGGCCGCGATCATGTCGCGCGTGGCATTCGGGCCCGGTTCGATCGTGAAGGTCCGACCTTCTGCCTTGGCGCCACCGCCGCCGAGGTTGGAGCTGCTGCCGCAGGCAACCAGCAGACCGGAGGTCAACATCACGGCGAGCAGCGATCGGAATTTGAGCATGGGAAATGACCTTGGACTGCGCGCGGGGGCCGCGCGACCTGGGGAAATGATGATGACCGAGACGTTACAACGCCATCTCGCGGGACCGCATTGGTAAATCGCGCCTAAGCCCGTCAGCGCCCGCGCACCTGAAACCGGCGCCACGCACCGGCCAGGAGCAGCAGGACCAGCAAGGGGGCAGAGGGGGCGCCGCCACCGCTGTCGCCTCCGGCGGCAGCATTGCCAGCGGTGACGACCGGTGCGCAGCCGGCGCGGATGTCCTCGCAGACCGCTACGGCGCCGCTGCGTGTCGGAAAATGACGCGCGGAACGGAAGTAGAAGCTGTAACGCTCCAGCCAGTCGGCGTCGGCCAGCAGGCGTGTATCGGCGTCCGCGTGGCCGGGTTCGCCCGGACGCTTGAGCCAGCGATCGAGCCACGCCACGGAATAGTGCTCCGCCATCGGCCGTCCCCAGCCGCCGTTGCACTGCCCCCCGGCGGTATCGGGGCACCAGGAACTCGAAGGGAAGGTCGGGATCAGGCTCCACTCGAAATGCGTGCTGCCCTGGATCGTCAATTGATAGACCGGCAGCCCGGCCTCGACCCATTTGGCGTAAGCGTCCTTGTGGGCCTCGGGTTCCGGCGGACGGGCGAACGCGAGCCCCGCGATGCC
This sequence comes from Nevskiaceae bacterium, assembly GCA_040377605.1. GTDB lineage: Bacteria > Pseudomonadota > Gammaproteobacteria > Nevskiales > Nevskiaceae > Solimonas. The sequence continues at coordinate 57,305 of JBEIOK010000001.1, forward strand.
GTACTCGGAGGTGTGGCCCATCGCCGGGACCCGCGGCACGATGCCGTCACCGGCACTGAGGCTGTCCCAGGCCACCGCCACGTCCACGGGGTTCTGCGCATCGAGCAGCCCCGGCCACGGCTCGGCGCCAGGGGCGCCGTAGCCCTGTACGCGCGACACGCCACTGGCACCCAGCGAATGACCGACGATGCCCAGGCGCTCGCGGTCCAGCACGGCGTGGTCCGGATTGAAGGCAGCGACCTCGGTGGGACGGGTGCCGGCGCAGCTCAGGTTGTGCGGGTACGGGGCGACCGGCGTGGAGCGGAAGAAGTCGATGACATTGACCAGTCCGTCCCAAAACACCGTGCTGTTGAAATTGCTGCCTTGCTGGAAATCCGGCGTCTGCAGGTCGGAGCGTCCCTGCCCACGCACGTCGAAGGTCATCACCGCATAGCCCTGACGCACCAGCGCCTGCGCCATCCACCAGTACAGCGTCTCCGGTGCCTGGATCGAGCCGGTCTCGATCACGACCCCAGGCAGCGGACCATGGGCTCCGCGCGGCTTCCAGACGCGCCCCGAGAGGCGCGCGCAGCCTGCGTCGTAGAACACGACGGGCGTGACCTCGCCAACCTCGTCATAGAACGGATCGACGCCCGGGTAGCGGAAAGGATCGCCGGCGCATTGCTCGGCCCAGGTCGCACACAGCGGCAGCACTGCCGTGTTTCCCGTCAGGGGGTTGATCCACGAAGGATCACGTACCCCGCGTTGCAGCCACTGCAGCAGATTGGCCGCGCTCTGTGCTTCCAGCCGTAGCACGAACACCGGGTTGGTGACCTGTTCGGTCGGCCCCTCCAGCGTACGCGCGTAATTGGCGAGTTCCCGCGCGGTCCACGCCGCAGAGGGGTACTCGGCCCCCTCGGGAATCGCGCTCACCACCCACGGCCAAAACAACAGCGCGGCCAGAAGGCCGCGCTTGTGGAGCCGCTTCATTGTCTCCTCCAATCCCTCTTTGGGGATATCGCACTTCTTCCACCGGCTTTATACGCCGTTCTGTCAAGAAATGGGAATTACGCTGCCTTGGCGACCGCAGCCGTGCGCAGCAGACCGACCAGGTCCTCGCGGCGGTAGATGCCGAGCTTGCGGTAGATGCGCGATGCATGATTGGCGACCGTGCTGATCGCGATGTCGTACTCCCGCGCCACACTCTTGAAGGTCTTGCCCTGGGCCAGGGCGCGGGCGATGTCCTGCTCACGCGGCGACAGCCCGTCCAGCGGATGCGGCTTGCGTGCGTGCAGCAGGTACAACTCACCGGCACGGGCCAGCCGGAAGTGCAGATCGCCGATGCGGAACTCGCCCGCGCCGTCCTCCAGCACCGTTGCCGGCACCGGGAATGGCAGCGTCGAGAACTCGTTTCCGCCCCACTGCTCGCCGACCAGGGTACGGAAGCGCTCACTGGCGACATATACGGCCAGTGCCGCATCGATCATCGCGGACGAGCCCCGCGAGGGCCGCCCCAATGCCTGCAGCCACTCATCCCGCTGGATGAACTGCGACAGCGACAACGATCCCGCCTGCACCAGGTGGCCGGTGGCGCGGCGCAGCAGGCCATGGTCCGGCTGGACGCCTTCGGAAAACCGCAACAGCAACAGCGAGTACAGGGCGGTACCGCGATGGGCAACCAGCAGCTCCAGTCCCCAGCTGCCATCGCCCCCGCCGAGTGCGACCGGCAACGGCCGCAGCTCGCGTTCGCGATGCGCAGCGTCCAGCGGCACCGCGCGCATCGCCTGGATATCAAATGACAGCGACTCGGGCCACTGCGCGAACTCCCCGGGCAAGGCATTGGGCGCACGCGTCAGCCAGGCCGCACCCTGCGCGCCGATCCATTCGCAGAACTGCTCCAGCGCCCAGGGCCGGAACGACTGCCAGCCGCGCTCGAAGGCGCCGGCGTAGAGCGTCGCCACCAGGCGATCAAAGTCATGGCTCGAACCCTCGGTCATCACGCGGTCTCCCTGTGCCTCATCGCCATCATCTTGCCCCTGTTCATCCACCCAGCGCGTCGTCATCGTAGGCCAGCGGATCTTCGAGCGGTTCCAGGTGCGTGATGACATGCACCGGTGCCAGATGCTCGCGAATCCTCTGCTCCACGCGCTCGGCCAGGTCATGGCCCTGCTGCACCGTCCAGGCCCCGGGGACCAGCACATGCAGGCTGACGAAGCGCCGCGGCCCGGATTGGCGAGTACGCAGCGCATGGAATCTCAGACCCTGCGCGCGAAATTCCTCCAGCAGCCGGTCCAGCACCTCCCGGTCGGCGCGCGGCAGCGACACATCCATCAGCCCGTCGGCGGACTGGCGGAGCAGACGGCCGCCCGTCCGCAGAATGTTCAGGCCGACCAGCACCGCCAGCAGCGGGTCGAGGATCAGCCAGCCGGTCACTGCCACCAGCGCCACGCCTCCGATGATGCCCACCGAGGTCCAGACGTCGGTCATCAGGTGATGTGCGTCTGCCTCCAGCGCCAGCGATCGGTGGATTCGCGCGCCGTGCATCAACGCACGCGCCATGCCCAGGTTGATCAGCGCCGCCACCGCGCTGACGACCAGGCCCAGGCCCGCCTGCTCGATCGGCTGCGGGTCCCAGAGCCGCGGGACGGACGCCCACAGGATCGACAGACTGGCCACCGCGATCATCGCGCCTTCAAACCCGCTGGCGAAGTACTCGGCCTTGCCGTGACCGTAGGCGTGATTGTCGTCGGGCGGCATGACCGCCAGACGCAGGGCCCAGAACGCGACCAGCGCTGCGGTGAGGTTGACGGTGGACTCCAGCGCGTCGGACAGCAGCCCCACGGAGCCCGTGACCTTCCAGGCGAACAGCTTCAGCGCCATGGTCATCAGGGCCGCAGCGACCGACCAGGCGGCGTAGCGCGCGGCGGGCGCGTGGCTCATCGCCCTTCAGTCCGCGAGCTGTGCGCGCGCGACTTCCGCCTCGATCTGTTCGAGATCCGGGATCAGGGCTTCCTGATTGGCGATGCGCACCCGTGTCAGCACGACCTCGTCGCGGTCGGTGTCGCGCAGCGGCGCGCTGCGCACCGCGGTACGGTTCAGTGTCACCAGATGCGGATAGCCCTGGGTCATGATCGCCAGATGTCCGCTAGGCAGGTGCCGCCCCAGCGAATTCAGCACGACCAGGCGCTCACGCCGCGGGTCACCGCCCGTCGGGGCGTGATTGAGGCGCTCAAATCGCACGACCGGCACGCGACGGTTGTTCCAGTCGCAATAGCCCAGCAGCCAGTCCGGGTGAGGACCTTCCTCCACCTGCAGTGCCTCGCGCGCCAGCACCTCGGCCACCGCGGTATTGGGCAACAGCAGTGTGTCCTCGTGCACGCTCATCAGCACCGCATAGATCTGTTCGCGCAGCGTGCTCATGACGAGACTCCGGGGGCCGCGATGACCGCACGCAATTCATCGAGCAACTGGTCTTCGAGATACGGCTTGATCAGGTATCGGTTGACACCAATGCTGCGCGCACGCTCGCGGTGCTTGTCGCCCGAACGCGACGTGATCATGATGATCGGCGTGGCGGCAATCCGCTGGGAGTTGCGCACAAAGGTCGCCACTTCGAAACCATCGGCTCGCGGCATCTCGATATCGAGCAGGATCGCCGCCGGACTCTCGGTCTGCAGCTGCGCCATCGCATCGAGACCGTCCTTCGCCGTCACCACGCGATAGCCCTGCTTGACCAGCAGACGTTCGGTCACGCGGCGGATCGTGATGGAGTCGTCGACAACCATGATCAGGTGGTTGCGGGCGGGGGCATCGGCCTCCGGCTCCGGAGGCTGACCCGCAGCCAGCGTGCGCAGCGTGCGGCGTGTGCGGTCCTGTGCCAGCGCGGCGACATCCACGATCAACACCACCCGACCGTCAGCCAGAATCGTCGCGCCGGTCACGCCCGGAATCACGCTGACCTGCGGCCCCAGCGCCTTGGACACGACTTCGCGATTGCCGATCAGCGCGTCGACCACCATCGCGATGCGTCGCTCACCAGCGCCCAGACCTTCGGGCAGGCGCACCAGGATCGCGTTGAGCGTCTTCGGCTCGTTGCCGGGATCACGCGCAACGCCGACGAAATCACCGAAATAGCGCACGCGATAGTCGGCATTGCCGTAGCGGAAACCCGCCCCCTCCTCGGCGTAGAGACGGTCGAGATCCTCACGCGGCACGCGGGCGATACCCTCGATGCTGGGCAGTGGCACCGCGAACTGCTCGGTCCCCACAGCCACCAGCAGCGCCTGCGACATCGCCAGGGTCAGCGGCAGACGGATCAGGAAGCGTGCGCCCTTGCCGCTTTCCGAAGCCAGTTCCAGCGTACCGCCGAGCTGCTTCACTTCCGCGGCAACCACGTCCATGCCGACACCGCGGCCGGCGTCCTGGGTCAGGCGCTGCGCGGTCGAGAAGCCCGGCATGAAGATGAACTGCGCAGCCTCCTCGTCGCTGATCTCGACACCGGCGGGCATCAGGCCGCGCTTGATCGCGGTATCGCGAATCGCCTGGAAGTCGAGGCCGCGCCCGTCATCGCGCAGCTCGATAAACAACTGAGTGCCTTCGCGGCCCAAGTTGACCTCGATGCGGCCGATGGGATCCTTGCCGGCAAAGCTACGTGCGTCCGGCATCTCGATGCCATGCACGACCGCATTACGCATCAGATGCTCCAGCGGCGCCGTCATGCGCTCCAGAACATTACGATCGAGCTCGGCCTCGATGCCGCTGAACTGCACGTCCGCACGCTTGCCATTTTCCTGGGCGGTCTGCTGCACGAGACGCTGCAGTCGCGCCGCCTGGCGCGAGAACGGCACCATCAGCGTGCGCATCATGCCCTGCTGCACTTCCGTATTGACGCGCCCTTGCTGCAGCAGGATCGTCACGGCCTCGCTGGCCAGACCATCCATCGACGCGTGCAGTGCCGCGAGATCGCTGATCGATTCGTTGAGCGCACGCGCAAGTTCCTGCATGCGCGTGTAGCGATCCATTTCCAGCGGATCGAATTCACCGGCGTAACGGTCCGAACTCTCGGCCTGGCTCAGACCGCGAGCCGCAATCTGCGCGTCCGTTTCGGCCTGCAGCTGCCGCATCTGCTCGCGAATACGCTGGATCGCCTGCGCCATTTCGTCGAGCTGTGTCTGCATCCCCGCGTTGTGTTCTTCCAGACGCGAGCGGTAGATCGAGATTTCGCCGGCTTCGTTGAGCATGCGATCCAGCGTTTCGACCGGCACGCGCGCCGTCTCGCGGCGCGCCGACAGCAAGCTTTCCGACTCTTCCGCCGGGCGCCAGAACAGTTCTGGATCCCAGGATTCGGCGGTCGCGGTGCTCATCGACACTACCGGCTCCTGCGGCAACGAGTCGGATTCGACTGTGCTCTGGCCTTGCGGTGCCAGGCCCTCGGGGCCCGCGGAGCGATCGTCCGCCGCCACCGGCGGCGCCGTCCGCATCAGTGCCTCGAGATCACCCCGTTCGAGGCGATCAACCATGGACCGCAGATCGGCCACGGCGCGCATCACACTGCCCGTCGCCTCCAGCGGCGGATCGGTGAGCAGGGTTTCGAGATCGTGAGCGGCATCACCGATCGCGACCAATCCACTCATGCGCGCACCGCCCTTGAGCGTGTGCAGCACGCGCTGCATGTCCTGCAGCGCATCGGTGTCCGACGGCGCCACTTGCCAGCGCAGATGGGCTCGCTCCAGCTGCTCGACCAGTTCGACCGCCTCGCCGGTGAAGACATCGATCAAGTCGGCATCAGCGACGGAAGCGTCGGGTGCGGCGAACAAGGTCGACGGCAACGCCTCCGGCATCGGCATCAGCGGCTCGGCGGCGAAGGCCTCCGCTTCCGGCAGGGCCGGCTCGGGGGCCGGCGCTGACGCTGCCTCGACGGACGCGGGCGTTCCGCCGCCAGCGAGATCGTCCAGCGCCCGCGCCATGTCCGGAATCACGCCGCGCTTGAGGTCATCCAGCGCCAGATGCAACGCGTCTGCGGTGTTGTGGAGACGGGAGAAGAATCCCGTGTCGGCTGCGGTCGAGCCGCGCTCCATTGAATCGAGCAGCGACTCCAGGCGGTGCGCGACCTCTCCGACCGGCATCAGGCCCGCCATGCGCGCGCTACCCTTGAAGGTGTGCAGGACGCGTTGCAGATCGTTCAGCGCACGCGCGCTGCGCGGATCGCGTTCCAGCGCCGCACTGCCCTGATCCAGACCTTCCAGCAGTTCCTCGGCCTCGGCGATGAAGATGGACAGCAGCTCCGGATCTTCGGCCGGCGTCACCACGGTCACTGCTGGCGGCAACTCGGCCGCCATCTCGATGACCCTCGCTGCAGCAGGCATGTCCAGGGACGACACCTCGGCCGGCTCCGATATCGGGGCTTCGAAGATCGGGTCTAGCTCCGGGGCCGGGGGCATCTCGATGGCGCCGCCCTCGAGCGTCAAGCCCTCATCGCTGGTCTCAAAGAACGGATCGATGAAGGCTTCGGCGGGCACAGAGGACTGCGGCGGATCCTGCACGGACAGATCACCGGCTGCGGAGACAGGCGGCATCTCGATGACGTCGGACACTTCATCGCGCGCAGGCGGCTCCGGCTGGTGTAACGCCAACGCCGGCGCCACCGGCGTATCAGCATTCCAGCGCAGCCGCTGGACCCGTTCGACGATGTCCTGTCCGTCCCCCCGCAAGGTTCCGTCACGGTAGGCGTCGAGCTGCTGATAGAACAGCTCATGAACGGCAGCGAGCTCGGCAAAGGCCTCGGCGTCGGGCACCGCAGCGCCGGACAGCGCCTCGCCAAACTTGTCCTGCAGTGCACGTGCGGCGTTGCCGATCGGCTGACAGCTGGCCATCAAGGCCGCGCCCTTGAGCGTGTGGCTCAGGACCTTCAGTTCCTGCGGCGCGCGGTCGCCGTCAGGCGCCTGCATCCAGCTGCGCAGCGCCTCTTCCATCTTCTGCACGAGGTCGAAGGCCTCGGCCGTGAAAATCTCGACCAGTTCGCGATCAACGCCGTCCGCACGTTCGGTGACCGGCACGTCGCCCTGCAGTTCGCGCAGTCGCTGCAGCCAGGGCGCGGCGTCATGCGCCTGCACCGCCTTGCTGCCGACATCCTCGATCCACCGGCACAGGACCGCCGTTGCGTCTTCCAGCACCGACAGGCCCTGCGAGCTCAGCGGCAGCTGCGCTTCGTCCAGCGAGTCCAGGTAAGCCTCGAGCGCGCCGGAAACCTCGCCGAGCGCGGCAGCGTCGACCACGCGCGCAGCGCCCCGCAGCGTGTGATAGGCACGCTTGACCTCGGAATCGATGCGATGCTGCGGCATGCCGCGATCCAGGCCGGCCAGCCAGGTCGTGGCCAACGCCAGCTTCTCGCGGGCATCCTCGCGGAAGATCGCCGCCATGTCGGCTTCCGGCGCGGCCGCCGGATCGCGGCCTTCGGCGTAGTCGCGCGCGCGCGCAATCAGCGCGCCGATTGCCGGCGCAGCCGGTTCGCGCATGCGGAACGCTTCGATCAGGCCCGGCAGCAGGGTCACGGCCTCGGTGACGGTGGTCACCACACCCGTGGAGGTCGGAATCGAGCCATCCAGGCACCGGTTGAGCAGGCTCTCGACCGCAAATCCGAAATCGCCGATCTCGGTCGCACCGACGGTGCGGCCGCTGCCCTTGAGGGTATGGAAGGCGCGACGGATCGTCGTCAAGGCGTCCCGGTTCTGCGGATCGCGGGTCCAGCCGGGCAGCGTCGACTCCAGCGTCGCGCGCACATCGCCGGCTTCCTCCAGGAAGATCTCTCGAATCTCCGGATCGTCGTCCCCCGCCGCCATTGCGGGCGCAGCAACCGGCGCGGACGCCGGAACGACGTCCGGAGCCGCCTCGGTGGTCGCCGGCACGACAGGCATCAGCGACAAAGATGGCGTCTCGTCCAGCGACAGCTCCAGCGGCGCACGCTCCAGCACCAGCGTCTGCGGCGCAGCGCCATGCTCGAGATCATCCAGGTACCGTGCCAGACCATCGAGAATCTGCTCGGCCGCCGGCAGGCGATCCCGCACCGACTCGATGTAGTACTCGACGCAGGCCACCGCATCGGCAAAGCGATCGGCGCGATCCGAATCCTCACGCAGGCCCGCGAACTCGGAGCCGGCCACAAAGCGGCGCAGCCGCCGCAGCAATTGCCCCGCGCGCTCGGCACCGAGAATCTCGAAGCCGGAGGCGATCTCATCGACCAGCAGCGTGGCTTCCGGCAGCTCTGCCGTCGAGCCGTTCTTCAGGAAGGCGTCGACCCCGGCCTTGACCCGCGCGAGATTGACCATCGACTCGCGATACAGCGCGTCGAGACCCTCCGACAGATCGCGCGAAGCGGGCACCTTGGTTTCCAGCTGGTCCTGCGAGTCGATATCGCGCGGACGCCGCAACTGGTGGAACAGCGCATTCTCGAGACTGTTCTCGACGCGCAGGATCGAGGTCGCGATCTCCATCCATGCCGCCGGCGTCGACGCCTGGCCCGCGCTATCCAGCGCAGCGGACTGATTGACGACGACGCGCTGCAGGACGTTCAACCCCAGCGCCGCGAGCGTATCGGCAATGCGCTTGAGGCTGGCACGCGTATCGGCTTCGTCTGCAATGCCACTGCCGGTACGCACGGCCAGATCGATACGGTCCTTGACCTTGGTGAACTCGGTCCGGATTTCTTCCGCCACCCGCCCCAGCAGCAGCATGCTCGGACCGTGGATCTTGCGGCGGTTCTCGTCCAGCTGTGCCTGACTCGGCAGATAGGTACCGAGCTGATAGGCCTGACGCAGTGCGCGGACGCGCGCGCCCTGGCCGCGCGAGCGGCCGATGATGAACAGGAGTTGCAGCGCCAGATCGCCGGCCTGCTCCGCCGCAGCCGATTCACCCTGATCCGCGAGCAGCTTGAGCTGCGAGCCGGCACGCCCGATGTAGCGCTTGAGGTCCAGGGAGTCGTCAACGGCGCGCGCCAGCAGCACCTCGACGGTGGCTGCGACGATACGCCACAGCTGGTGCACCGCCGGAGCCTGCGCCTGTTGCGCCACATGCTCGGCGATCTTGCCGAGACGGGCGATACCCGTAGCGGCATCGCGGGCATTCCGGATCCAGGCCAGCAGCGAGGCCTGGAACAGCGGCAGCAGCTTGCGCGCCTGCTGCTGCGCGGCGCCCTCCAGCCCGCTCTGATCCGGCGCCATCGGGAATGTCAGCGCTAGCGCCTGCATCTGCTCGACGAACAACTCGGCCTCGGTCAGCACCGGCTGGCCGCGCGCCAGACGCAACTCGTTGATCGCCGGCTGCAGGACCAGCACACAGTCTTCACCGCCATCGACCAGGGCCAGCAGGTAGTCGTTGAGCTGGATCGTGGCCGTGAGCAACGTCGAATACAGCGGCTCCCGGTCGGCAACGCGATCATGCGTCAGGTCCTGCAGCGCCGCGTTCATCTCCGCGGCGAGCATGGCGGCGCCATGGCAGCGGATCATCGTGGCCGTGCCGCGCACCTGATGCAGTTCGACGTAAGCCTGCTGCAGCGGCAGGCCGTCGGTATCGTTCTCCACGTACTGCTCGATCAGGCTGCGAGCCCGGGTCACGCTCTGCTCGAGTTCGCCGCGGACCCAATGCAGGCTGCTGGCGAGTTGCGGACGCAGACTGGCGTTCATCGTGCGGCCGCCCGGAACGCTTCGCTGTCGACCAGCCGGTGCAGACTGAACGCCAGCCACGGCTGGCCCTCACGCACAAAGGCTCCCAGCAGGTACGGCGTGAACGCACCCGCCTGCTGCTTCATCTCGTTGCGCTGCTCACCCGGCGCAAACTGGCGATAACCCGCCACCTCGTCGACCAGAAACCCGGCGGGTGTGCGCTTGGAATTGAGGACCAGTACGCGCCGCGCCCGCGCCGCTTCGCTCGGCGGCAGCCCCAGCAGTACGGGCAGATCGATCAGGGTCAGCAATTCGCCACGGACATTGGCGACACCGCTGAGCCAGGGCTGGGCGTTGGGCACGCGCGTGGCCCGCGGCGGCGGGATGACCTCGCGCACATCCTCGCGCGGTGCCGCAAGCCAAGTATTGCCGATGCGGAATCCGAGGCCGACCCAGGCCTGCGCCTCGCCCGCCACCACATCCAGCCGCGCGGCGCGCAGCCGTTCTTCCAGCTGCAGCAACAGCCCGAAGGGATCGGCTCGCAGGGCCCGCAGTTCAGCGCTCATGCCGGCAGGGCCTTATTTGCGGATGTGGGCACGGACCGCACCCAGCAATTCGTCGCGGGTGAACGGCTTGGTGAGATATTCGTCGGAGCCGACGATGCGACCCCGGGCCCGGTCGAACAGACCATCCTTGGACGACAGCATGATCACCGGGGTCTTGGCGAAGCGCGGGTTGCCCTTGATCAACGCGCAGGCCTGATAGCCATCCAGACGCGGCATCATGATGTCGACGAAGATGATGTCCGGCTCATGGTCGGCGATCTTCGACAGCGCTTCGAAGCCATCCTGGGCCGTGATGACCTGATAGCCCTCGCGGGCCAGGAGCGTTTCCGCGGTCCGTCGGATGGTCTGACTGTCATCGATGACCATCACTTTCGCTGGCGCGATCGGCTGCGTGGACACTACCCCTCCCGGAACTCAGTATTTTCTGTGTGTTGGAAGCGGTTTTTAGCACAGTCCTTGAACACTGCCTATCCGGCCCCGATTGAGCGTCGGGTCTGCCCCCTTCGCGCTACCATCACGCCATGAATACTGCCGCCCCCCACATGCCCGTCCCCCGGCTCACGACCGCGCAGACGGGGCCGCTGCTGAAGCTAGAATCGACACTGCTGGCCCGTGCCACCGATATCGAGGGCTGGTTCCGCAGCCAGTGGCAACGAACCCCGCCACCGTTCTACAGCTCGGTGGATCTGCGCAACGCCGGCTTCAAGCTGGCACCGGTGGACACCAACCTGTTCCCCGGGGGGTTCAACAATCTGAATCCGGCGTTCGAGGTGTTGTGTATCCAGGCCGTGCAGGCCTCGATGCAGCGCGTCTGCCCGGATGCCTGCGGCGTGCTGCTGGTGCCGGAAAACCATACCCGCAACAAGTTCTACCTGGAGAACGTCGCGACGCTGTTCGGCCTGATCCAGAAGGCCGGCTACAAGGTACGCATCGGCACGCTGATCCCGGAAATCCAGGAACCTACCGAGCTGACGCTGGAGCTGTCCGGCCGCACGCTGCTGCTGGAGCCGATCCAGCGTACCGGCGACACGGTGCATGTCGGCGATTTTCATCCCTGTGCCGTGTTGCTCAACAACGATCTTTCGGCGGGCGTACCGGACATCCTGCGCAACCTCTCGCAGGACGTGGTGCCGCCGCCGGATCTCGGCTGGCACCTGCGCCAGAAATCCAATCACTTCGGCTTCTATCGCGAGGTCGCCAAGGAGTTCGGCGAGCTGATCGATCTTGATCCGTGGTTCGTCGACCCGTTGTTCCGCAATTGCGGGCAGATCAACTTCCAGAACCGCGAGGGTCAGGAGTGCCTGGAAGCCAACGTCGAACTGCTGCTGACCGACATCGCCGCGAAGTACAAGGAGTACGGCATCAGCGACGAGCCGTTCGTGATCGTCAAATCCGACGCCGGCACCTACGGCATGGGCGTGATGACCGCTCGCAGTGTCGATGACATCCGCAACATGAACCGCAAGGCGCGCACGCACATGAGCAGCGCCAAGGAAGGCCGTGGCGTCACCGGCGCCATCATCCAGGAAGGCGTCTATACCTTCGAGAAGCTCGGCGAGGATCAGGCCACGGCAGAGCCCGTGGTGTACATGATCGACCGCTTCGTGGTCGGCGGCTTCTATCGACTCAACTCCCAGCGTGGCAACCAGGAGAACCTCAACGCCCCCGGCATGCGCTTCGAGCCGCTGGCTTTCGAGGAGGCCTGTTCCGCACCGGACCTGCGCTGCGGTCCCGACGAGCGCCCCAACCGCTTCTATGCCTATGGCGTCGTCGCCCGACTCGCGGCGCTGGCGGCGGCGCGCGAGATCGCCGTCGTCACCGAAATGCGGGCACCGACGCCGGTTGCGGCCTGACGCGTTCCCCCGATGAAACGAACACTCGGCGTCGTGATGGATCCGATCGGGTCCATCAAACCCTACAAGGACACCACGCTGGCCCTGATGCTGGCCGCGCAGCAGCGCGGCTGGGCGTTGCGCTACCTCGAAATGCAGGACCTGTGGTTGCGCGATGGCATTGCCATGGGTCGCGTGCGCTCCGTTACCGTATTCGATGACAAGCATCACTGGTTCGAGTTGGGCGAGGCGGAGACGATTCCGCTCGGCACGCTCGACGCGATCCTCATGCGCAAGGATCCGCCCTTTGATCTGGAATACGTCACGTCGACCTACATCCTTGAACGCGCCGAGGCGCAGGGCGCGCTGGTCGTCAATCGACCCTCGAGCCTGCGCGACTGCAACGAGAAGATGTTCACGGCGTGGTTTCCGGCGCTCACGCCTCCGACGCTGTTCTCGCGCGATGCCACGACACTCAAGGCCTTTCACGCCGAGCATCGCGATGTCATCTACAAGCCCGTCGATGGCATGGGCGGCATGGGCATCTTCCGCGTCGGCACCGACGGCCTGAACCTGGGATCGGTCATCGAGCAGCTCACCGACCTCGGGCGACGCACGATCGTCGCGCAGCAATATCTGCCGGCAATCAAGGAGGGCGACAAGCGGGTGCTGGTGGTGGATGGTGAAGCGATTCCGTACTGTCTGGCACGGGTCCCGCAAGCCGGCGAGACGCGCGGCAATCTCGCGGCCGGCGGCAGCGGCGAGCCGCGCCCGCTGACCGAAGCCGATCGCCGGATCGCCGCCGCCGTCGGACCTGAGCTCAAACGCAGGGGCCTGCTGTTTGTCGGGCTCGACGTGATCGGCGAGCACCTCACCGAGATCAACGTGACCTCGCCAACCTGTGCCCGAGAAATCGATGCCGCCTTCGGCACCGACATCGGCGGCACGCTGATCGCGGCCATCGAGCGACGTCTGCCCGGCTGACGGATCGGCGCTCGCGCTTACAATGGCGCGATGAGCGCCGTCCCTCCTGCCGACGAGCCGGTCTCCGGCCCCCCACCCGCCCCGCATCCACTGAAGGCTCGCCAGTTCGGGCGTCGTCTGCTGGTCGGCGCGTTTCTGGCGGCCCTGTTCGGCTGGCTGGCCCTGCGCCCGCAACCGGGGGACGATCCGCGTCTGCTGGTGCGCGAGTTCGAGGCCATGGGCACGGTCCTGTCCGTGTCGGTGTATCGGAACGACGACCAGACGCCAGCAGCAGCCGAGGCACTCCTGGATCGCATCGCCGCCTCCCTGCGCGACTATGAACAGCGGTGGTCGGCCTGGGGCGAGGGGGCACTGGGCGCCGTGAACCGACAGCTGGCCGCCGGCGAGCGTGCGTCGATCCCGGAAGCGCTACAGCCGCTGCTCGCACGCGCCGCCGATCTGGGCGAAAGATCCGGCGGCCGCTTCGACGTGCGCATCGGGCATCTGGTCGAGCTCTGGGGGTTCCACGACGAACTGAAATTCCGCACCACCCCGCCGGCCGGTACGGACGTGGCGGCGGCCCTCACCGCACTGCGCGCCGCACCGCCGCTGTCGGCGAGCGCGCAGGACGGGTACGGCCCGGCGCCGCAGATCCGGCTCGATCTCGGGGCCATCGCCAAGGGTGACGCCGTCGATCTGGCCATCGCGCAACTGCGTGAGGCCGGCTACCCGAATGCGATCGTCAACGCCGGCGGCAACCTGCGCGCTGCCGGGCGGCGCGGCGATCGCGCCTGGCGTATCGGCATCCGCCACCCGCGCCCCGATGCCCGGCATCGGCTGCTGGCCACCCTCGACATCGACACCGACGAGGCCGTGGTCACCAGCGGCGACTACGAACGCTACTTCGAGTTCGAACAGCAGCGCTATCACCACCTGCTGGACCCTCACAGCGGCCAGCCCGCACGCGGACTGCAATCGGTGACCCTGGTGGTGCCCGGCGATGCCGCCCTGGCGGACGCCGCCAGCACCGCCCTGTTTGTCGCCGGCGCCCAGTGGCCGGCCGTGGCGCAGGCCTTGGGGCTCGATCAGGTCCTGGTGGTGGATGCGCAGGGCCGCATCGAGGCGACGCCGCGACTGGCCGCGCGACTGCAGTATTCCGGCGGGCTGGAGACGGGCGTCAGCGCCGTGCCATGACGCGCGGCGATCTGCTGGTGCTGGTGCTGGCTGCGGCCCTGATCGGCGCGCTGTACGCCCGCTACTGGCAGGCACCACGTGCAGCCACCGCGATCGAACTGCGTCGTGGCCACGAAAGTCCGCAGCGCTACGCGCTGAGTCCGAACCGCACCCTGCGGGTGCAGGGCGCGCTGGGCGAGTCGGTGCTGGAGTTGCGTGACGGCCGCGTTCGCTTTCGCAGCGGCCCCTGTCGCAATCAGGTCTGCGTGCACAGCGGCTGGCTGGCACACAGCGGCGATGCCGCCGCCTGTCTGCCCAATCGGGTGAGCATTCGACTGCTGGGCGGCAGTCCGGAACAGGCCGTCGATGGCGTCAGCTACTGAACACGCGCGGATCCAGCGCGAGGACCGCCTGATCGCCGGCCTGGCGGCGCTGGCCGTGGTCATTCACGTCCTGGAGGCCGGATTCCCGTCGCCGGTGCCGGGGGTCAAACCCGGGCTGGCCAACGCCGTCACCCTGATCGTGCTGATGCGCCACGGCTGGCGCGCGGCGGTCTGGGTGGCAGCGCTGCGCGTGCTCGCCGGCAGCCTGCTGGTCGGCAGCTTCCTGGCCCCCGGCTTCTGGCTGTCCCTGTCCGGCGCGGCCGCCAGCCTGCTCGCGCTGGGGCTGGGCTGGGGCTGGAACCGCACGCTGCCGGCGTTGCGTCTGTCGCCCCTCGGCCTGTCGGTGCTGGCCGCGCTGGCCCACATGGGCGGCCAGTTCTTCGTCGCCTGGCGGGTGTTCCTGCCACACCCGGGCCTGCTGACCCTGCTGCCGTTGCTGATGAGCGCGGCGCTGATCTTCGGTGCGGTCACCGGCGCCGTCGCGGCAGGCATCCTGCGCCGCCTGCCGCCGGCTGATGCGCGCTGAGGTGCCGCTCGACGGCGCAGCTTGTAGAGCGTGCGCTCGCAGGGCAATACTCGGGCCATGAGTGACCCAGACGCCTATCTCAAGAACCAGTTCCTGGTGGCCATGCCCAGCCTGGACGACGAAAACTTCAATCACACGGTCTCGCTGCTGTGCGAGCACAACGATGCCGGCGCCATCGGCCTGGTGATCAACAAGCCGACCGAACTGAAGCTCAGCGAGATGATGGACCAGATGGGGCTGGAGCACGACGCCCTGGATGCGGAGGACCCGGTGTTCTGGGGCGGACCGGTGCAGCCCGAGCGCGGCTTCGTGATTCACCGCAAGCCCGGCGACTGGGAATCGAGCATGCAGTTGCGGGACGACCTCTACATCACCACGTCGCGCGACATCCTGCGCGCGATCGGCAAGGGCGAAGGCCCGAAGGATTACTTCGTGGCGCTGGGCTATGCGGGCTGGGGTGCCGGTCAGCTCGAGAGCGAGATTCTGCACAATGCCTGGCTCAACACGCCGGTCAGTGAGCAGGTGCTGTTCCAGACGCCCGTCCGCGACCGCTGGCAGGCAGCCACCCGTCTGCTCGGGATTGATGTCAGCCAGATCAGCGGCGACGCGGGTCACGCCTGATCCCCCGCCTGCGGACGCCCTCGCCGGCGACCGTCCCGCATCCATGACCCACACTGCGACCTATCTGGCCTTCGATTACGGCGCGCGCCGGATCGGCGTGGCCGTCGGCGACAATCTGACACGCCGTGCGCGGGCCCTGACGGCGATTGCCAGCGGCGACTGGGCGGCCGTGGATCGGGTGCTCGCCGAATGGCGGCCGGCCGCGCTGGTGCTGGGGCTGCCGCTGGATGAGGACGGCAGCGAGCAGGCCATCACCACCGCGACGCGGCGCTTCTCGCGCGCGCTGACCGAGCGCTACCACCTGCCCGTGCATGAGTGCGATGAGCGCTACAGCTCCCGCGCAGCCGACGAGGCCCTGCGCAGCGCGCGCGCCAGCGGTCAGATGAGCCGCCGCGTCCGCAAGGGCGATCGCGACGGTGAAGCAGCGCGCGTGATCCTGGAGCAGTGGCTGTCCGAGCAACCGGCCTGAAACTTCCCTTGTACCGGGGCCCTGGGCGACAATCCCGCCTCAGCATGACCCCTAACCTCCAACTCGACGCCCGCGGCCACCTGCGCCATCTGCTGACGCTCGAAGGCTTGCCCCGCGAACTGCTGATCGATCTGCTCGACACCGCGGAGGATCTCGAAAAACGTCTGCGCGGGCCGGAGAAGAAGCTCGATCTGCTGTCCGGCCGCACGATCGTCAATCTGTTCTTCGAGGCCAGCACACGCACGCGCACGACCTTCGAACTGGCTGCCAAGCGCCTGTCCGCCGATGTGCTGAACCTGCAGATCGCGGCGTCCAGCACCTCCAAGGGCGAAACGCTGTTCGACACGCTCAAGACGCTGGAGGCGATGCAGGCCGACATGTTCGTGGTCCGCCACGAGGCCAGCGGTGCGGCACACTTCTTCGCGGAGCACGCGGCCCCCGGCGTCGCCATCCTCAATGCCGGAGACGGCCGCCATGCGCACCCGACGCAGGGGCTGCTCGACCTGTTCACGATCCGCCGCTACAAGGGTCCGGAAAGTGACTGCTTCCGGCATCTGACCGTCGCCATCGTCGGCGACGTGCTGCACTCCCGTGTGGCGCGCTCCAACATCCACGGCCTGCGAGCGCTGGGCACCCGAGAGATTCGCGTGGTGGCCCCGCCAACGCTGGTACCGGCCGGCATCGAGGCGATGGGCGTCACCGTTTTCCACGAACTGGAAGCGGGCCTGGCCGGCGCGGATGTCGTGATCCTGCTGCGGCTGCAGAAGGAGCGCATGCTTGGCGCCTTCCTACCTTCGCTGGGCGAGTTTCACCGCGATTTCGGCCTCACCCGCGAGCGCCTGGCGCGCCTGAAACCGGATGCCATCATCATGCACCCGGGGCCGATCAATCGCGGTGTCGAGATCGAGGGCGATGTCGCCTACGGGCCTCGCTCGGTCATCCTGCAGCAGGTGCAGCACGGCATTGCCGTGCGCATGGCCGTGATGTCGAAAATCCTCGCGCCGCCGCCCGCCCGATCTGCGCGCCGCAGCCTGCGGAGGCGCGCATGAGCAAGAAAGTCGTTGCCGGTGACTGGTCGGCCGCCAGCCGCGCCCGCCCGGCCACTGCCGGGCACGGCGACAGCCTGCTGATCGCCGGCGCCCGGCTGCTCGACCCCGAATCGGGGCTCGACGCCGTCGGCTACGTGGGCATTCGTGACGGCAGGATCCAGCATGTCGGCAGCGGCAAGCCGCGGGACCGCTATGAGGCCACGCTCGAAGCCGATGGCCTCTGGCTGCAGCCGGGCCTGATCGATCTGTGTGCGCGATTCCGCGAGCCCGGACAGACGCACAAGGCCAGCTTCCGCTCGGAAACGGCAGCCGCCCAGGCCGGCGGCATCACCGAGGTGGTGCTGCCGCCGGACACGCACCCGGTGGTCGATACCACGGCGATGGTGCTGCGCCTGCAGCGTCTCGCGCGCGCCACCGGCGGTCTGCACGTGCATCTGCTGGGGGCGCTGACCAAGGGACTCTCCGGCGAGGCCCTGGCTGAGCTGTCGTCGCTCAAGTCGGCCGGCGCCATCGGCGTCAGTAACGGCATGGCACCGGTGCGGGACTCGCTGATCGCGCGGCGCGCGCTGGAGTACGCCAAGGGCCTGAACCTGCGCGTGCACGTCTTCGCCCAGGACGCCGCCCTGGCGGCCGGAGGCTGCGCCCACGAGGGTGCGGTGGCCACGCGTCTGGGGCTCTCGCCGATCCCGGCGGCTGCCGAAGTGGCGGCCATCCGCTTCTGGATCACGCTGGTCGAAGACACCGGCGCTCAGGTGCATTTCTGCCGGCTGTCGACCGCGCGCGGCGCCGGCCTGATCGAATCGGCGCAGAAGCGCGGCCTGCCGGTGACGGCGGATGTCGCGGCTCATCAGCTGTTCCTGACGGAAGCCGACATCGACGGCTTCAACGCCCAGTGCCACGTGCTGCCGCCGCTGCGCGGCGAGGCCGATCGCGAGGCCCTGCGCGCTGCCGTGGCGCGCGGAGTGATCGGCGCGATCTGTTCGGACCATCAGCCGCACGAAGCAGACGCCAAGACCCATCCGTTTCCGATGACCGAGCCCGGCCTCTCGGCCCTGGAGACCCTGCTGCCGCTGACGCTGGCACTGGTGCACGAGGGCCTGCTGACACCCCTGCAGGCGGCCGCGCGCCTGAGCCTGGGCCCGGCGGCCATCGCAGGCCTGGACAGCGGTCGCCTGAAGACCGGCGCCGTTGCCCATCTGACCCTGATCGACCCGCAGCTCGAGTGGACGCTGCGCGCCGAAAGCCTGGTCAGCGCCGGAGCCAACACGCCGTTCCTGGGGCGCAGCTTCCGCGGCCGCGCGGTGCGCACCTTGCATCAGGGCCTCAGCGTTTTTGCTGCGCATTGAGTCCGCCTCGGGCGCCACCGCTTGAGCCGGCGCGGGTGGTATATAGTGCGGCGAACATCGGAAAGTCGGTCCCGCAGAGGACCGTACGCTAGGGAGAAACTATGGCTCGGGTCTTGATCGTGGACGATTCACCCACGGATGTGCAGAACCTCAAGAACATGCTGCAGAAGGCCGGTCACACGGTCTTCGAGTGCACGTCCGGACAGGAAGCGCTGGAGCGGGTCAAGGCCGACAAGCCTGAGGCTGTGATCATGGACGTGGTGATGCCGGGCGTGAACGGCTTCCAGGCCACGCGCTCACTTTCCAAGGATCCGCTGACCGCACACATTCCGGTCATCGTCGTCAGCAGCAAGAATCAGGAAACCGACCGCGTCTGGGCCCTGCGCCAGGGCGCACGCGAGTATCTGGTCAAACCCGTCAAGGAAGCGGATCTGCTGGCCAAGATCAGGACCGTGCTCGGCGGCTGAGCTGCACGGATAGGGTCGCTGCCGCGCCCTTGAGACCTTTACGTAGCGGCATGGTGCTTGCGGCATAAAGCCGGAATCCGGCGCAGGTCCTGATAGGACCGGCTGACCGGGCAACCGGTGCCGTTTCGTTGAAGTGACTGGGGAGGAGAAATGGCTGACAAGAAGACGAGTGGATCGCGCCGGGAATTTGCGCTGCTGTTCGTATCCCTGTTCCTGCTGGTGGTCTCGCTGCTGGGCTTTTTGTTCATCCAGCGTGCGGTCGAGCAGGACGATACCTGGGTCGAGCTGGCGCGCTCGCTGTCCAACGACATCGGCGAGCTGGTGCAGATCGGCGAGGATGCCACCCGCGGCATCAAGCCTGATTTCCTGACGCTGAGTGCACGCGCCGAGGATTTTGGCTTGACCGTGCAAGCGCTGGCACAAGGTGACAGCGACGCCGGCATCACCGCCGCACCGAGTGCGGTGCAGGACGAAGTCGCAGCCGTCGACGCGGCCTGGAAGCAACTTCAGCTGACCGTCAAATCGCTGACCGATGGCGAAGAAGCTTACAACCGCACCGGCGCGATCACGTCCACGATCGTCAACGCCGTCCACAACCCCGACGATGCGCAGAAGGATCTGTTCGAGCTCTACGAGCAGATTGCCGAGCGCCTCGGCTCGCGCGGTGGCCGCAATCCCGCCATCGAGCAGATCGCACGTCTCGAACGCATGGCCTCGACGGCCAAGAACGTGCTGGCCGCAGGCCGTGACGCGCAGAATGCGGTCACCGTGCTCGATGCCGAGATCCAGGCCTTCGCCAAGATCAACGATGCCCTGCTGGGCGACAGCGCGGTTGCCGGCGCTGCGCGCCAGGCCGGCGATCAGTTCAGCGCCGTGTTGCAGGCGCGCGAGCAGCTGGCCGCCGATGCCCCGGCCGTCAATCGTCTGCAGGAGGCTGCCGGCCAGTTGCAGGGCGCGGCCGCCAACGTCATCGCCACCGCCAAGGCGCTGGAGCAGCGCCTGATCGACACGCAGAACCGGCAGGAAGCCCTGCCCTACGTGCTGATCGGCATGATCTTCATCTCGGTCATCCTGCTGGTGATCTACGTCACCCTGAACGTGCGCAACGTACGCGGCCGCATCCAGTTCGCGGAAGATCGCGACGCCCGGCAGCAGCAGGCGATTCTGTCGCTGCTCGACGAGATCACCAATCTGGCCGACGGCGACCTGACCGTCGACGTGACCGTGACCGAGGATTTCACCGGCGCGATCGCCGACTCGATCAACTACACCGTGCAGAACATGCGCAACCTGGTCGGCACGATCAACAGCACCTCCGCCGAAATTGCGACCGCCGCGTCAAATACCCAGTTCACCGCGCTGAAGATGAATGAGGCCTCGGAGCGCCAGGCACGAGAAATCACCGCGGTAACCGGCACCATCGCGGCCACTTCGCAGTCGATGCAGCAGGTGGCCGCCAACGCCGAAATGCTGGCCCAGCAGGCCCAG
This sequence comes from Nevskiaceae bacterium, assembly GCA_040377605.1. Classification (GTDB taxonomy): domain Bacteria; phylum Pseudomonadota; class Gammaproteobacteria; order Nevskiales; family Nevskiaceae; genus Solimonas. The sequence goes on from JBEIOK010000001.1 coordinate 77,823, forward strand.
CAGTCGGTGCAGATCGCGCACAACGGCGCCGATACGGTGAACCGCACGATCATGGGCATGACCGCGCTGCGCGAGCAGATCCAGGACACCGCCAAGCGCATCAAGCGCCTGGGCGAGTCCTCGCAGGAAATCGGCAACATCATCGAGTTCATCAACGACATCGCCGAGCAGACCAACACGCTGGCACTCAATGCCTCGATCCAGGCCGCCATGGCCGGCGAGCAGGGGCGCGGTTTCGCGGTCGTCGCCGATGAAGTCCAGCGCCTCGCCGAGCGTGCCGCCAACGCCACCCGCCAGGTCGAAAACCTGGTCAAGACGATTCAGGCCGATACCAACGAGGCCATCGTCTCGATGGAGCGATCGACCCAGAACGTGGTGGTCGGCGCCAAGAGTGCCGAAGAAGCCGGTCAGGCCCTGAACAAGATCGAGGGATCGTCGCAGGAGCTTGCCAAGCTGATCGGCCAGATTTCCGAGTCGGCCCGCAACCAGTCGGCGCAAGCCACACGCATCGCTGGTACCATGCAGGTCATTCGTGACATCGCGGTGCAGACTTCCGGCTCGGCCAACCAGACCGCCGAGGCCGTCGGCGAGCTCAATACCCTGTCGGAGAAGCTGCGCGAGTCGGTGGCCGGCTTCAAGCTGCCGGACGGCCAGGCGGCCTGAGAAGCCCGCCAGAATCGCGGAAGTTCCCGCAAACCCCGGCCAGCGCCGGGGTTTTTCATGTCCGGGGCCGCTAAGTGGGTGACTTAGCAAAAAAACTAACGTCGCAATAGCGCCGTTTTGCTTGCGTGAGCCCGCCCCCCTCCTTACCATTTGCACCCTTCGCGCGGCCGCGGCCGCTCCGAGGGCGCCGTCTGCGCCCTCCCATACCGGTTTTCCGTTACCGAGGTATTTGCATGACCTTCCAGGCCGATCTCGAGAAACTTCTTGGGCTCAAGACTGTTAGCTACAAATACAACCTGTCCAAGGCCGAGCTGTTCCACGAGGCCATCGCCAACGACAAGGGCCGCGTGCGTCGCGGCGGCCCCAGCAACGAGCAGAAAGCGTTCCCCACCAAGCTGGGTGTCAACGGCCCGCTGGTCTATTACACCGACCCGGACTGCACCGGCCGCCGCACCAAGGATACCTACGCCGTCCAGTGGCCGGAGATCGCCGACGAGATCTGGTTCAAGGCCGACCTGAACCCGTACAACACCGAGAAGTACGAAGCGCTGCTCAAGCGCGTCGTGCAACACCTGAACGACAAGCGGGCGCAGCTGTACGTGAAGGACCTCTTCATGGGTTCCGATCCCGACTTCGCCGTGCCGTACCGCTTCGTCGGCGAGTATGCGACGCACGCGATGTTCTGCCACAACATGTTCCCGAAGGACCTGCCGGGCGTGAAGGACATCGACGCGCGCCGCTGGACGATGCTCAACGTGCCGAGCTTCGTTTGCGAGCCCGAGCGTGACGGCTCGCGCGCCGAAGCCGCGGTCATCATCGACACGCGCAACAAGATCTGCCTCGTCGCCGGCCGCGCCGACTACTGCGGCGTCAACAAGAAGACCATCTTCACCGTCGGCAACTACCTGCTGCCGAAGGAAGGCCGCCTGTCGATGCACTGCTCGGCCAACGTCGGCAAGAACAACGACGCGGCGATCCTGTTCGGCCTCTCCGGCACCGGCAAGACCACGCTGTCGGCCGACGCCAGCCGCCGCCTGATCGGCGACGACGAGACGATCTGGTCCGACAACGGCCTGTGCAACCTCGAGGACGGCTGCTACGCCAAGCTGATCAACCTCGACAAGAAGGCCGAGCCGGTGATCGCCGAGGCGCTGTCCAAGCCCGGCACCATCATCGAGAACGTGCCGCCGCTGCCGGGCAAGAAGATGGAAGAGTGCCACCCGGACGAGCTCGACCTCGACGACGGCTCGATCGCCGAGAACACCCGCTTCAGCTATCCGCTGGACGTGGTGCCGAACGTGATGCCGAACGCGCAGGGCCCGCACCCGCAGACCATCGTGCTGCTGACCGCCGACGCCTACGGCGTGCTGCCGCCGATCTCGATCCTCGACGCCAAGGACGTGATGTACCACTTCGTCTCCGGCTTCACCGCGCGCGTCGCGGGCACCGAAGTCGGCGTCAGCGAACCGCAGCCGACGTTCTCGGCCTGCTTCGGCGGCCCGTTCATGGCGCACAAGCCGAACGTCTACGCCAAGCTGCTGGCCGAGAAGATGGGCCAGCACAAGGCGCGCTGCATCCTGCTCAACACGGGCTGGAGCGGCGGCAAGTACGGCGTCGGCAAGCGCATGAGCCTCAAGGTCACGCGCGCGCTGCTCAATGCGGCGCTGGATGGCAAGCTCGACAACGTCGAGACCGAGAAGCTGCCGATCCTGAACCTGACGATCCCCAAGTCCTGCCCGGACGTCGACAGCGCGATCCTGAACCCACGCAACACCTGGGCCGACAAGGCCGAGTACGACGCCACGGCGACCAAGCTGCGTGACGCCTTCCGCGAAAACTTCAAGAAGAAGGGCTTCGCCGCCTTTGGAATCGAAGAACGCATCTGATGATGTCGCTGCAGTATCGATCAGGAAACGGCTGCCTCGGCAGCCGTTTTTCGTTGGGCCGGCCGCCGCCGATGCCCCTCGTTCCGGAACTTCGGGAGCCCCCATGAACGTCAACCGCATCTTCTGCATCGGCAAGAACTACGCCGATCATGTGGCCGAACTCGCGCCTCTGGAGCCCCCCCGTGCCGGCAGGACGGGATCCAGGGGGGACACGGACTGCGTGGTCTTCATGAAGCCGACCAGCTGTCTGGTCGAGGAAGGCCAGCCCCTCGTGCTGCCGCGCGGCCGGGGCGAGATTCACCACGAGGCCGAACTGGTGGTGATGCTGACCGGGGGCGGCCGCGATCTCGCAGCGGACGAGGCACTGGATTGTGTCGCGGGCCTGACGCTGGGTCTGGATCTGACGCTGCGCGATCTGCAGACCGAGCTGAAGCAGAAAGGCCAGCCGTGGGAACTGGCGAAGGCTTTCGACGGTGCCGCCCCGCTGGGGGACTTCAAGCCGTATCTCGAGCAGGATCTACAGGATCTTACGTTCACCTTGCACGTCAACGGCGAACTGCGTCAGCGCGCCCACACCCGCGACATGCTGTTCAGCGTTGCGCGGCAGATCCAGATCCTGTCCCGAACCTGGAACCTGGAGCCCGGCGACATCGTCTACACCGGCACCCCCAAGGGCGTGGGCCCGCTGAATCCGGGCGATACTGTGACCTTGTCCGGTCCCTCCCTGGGCCGCTACGTCTGGACCTGCACATGAAGTTCTCTCTCGACAGCCTGAAGAACCCCGCTCATCTGCGCAGTAGCCTGCGCAAGCTGACCGGCGTGTTTCTTACCGGCCTGCTGGCGATCCTGCCGATCCTGGTGACCATCGCGGTGGTGATGTGGCTGATCGGCCTTGCGGAGTCCGTGCTCGGTGGACTGCTGACCGTGCTGCTGCCCGGCAGCCTCTATCTACCCGGCATGGGCCTGATTCTGGCCATCGTGCTGATCTTCCTGGTCGGCCTCGGCCTGCAGGGTGTCTTCATGCGTCAGTTCCTCGACTGGATCGACGAGGCGCTGAACCGCATCCCGCTGGTGAAGACCGTGTACGGCGCCGTGCGCGACCTCACCGGCATGCTCAGCAACAAGAGCGGACGTCGGTTCAGTCAGGTCGTCATGGTGCGCCTGCCGAACATGCCGATCCGGCTGGTCGGCTTCGTCACCGTCGAGGATCTCGGCGCCGCCGGGCTCAGCTGCGAGGAAGACGAGGTCGCGGTCTATCTACCGATGAGCTATCAGATCGGCGGCTACACGCTGCTGCTGCCGCGCAAATATCTGACGCCGCTGGACATGGGGTTCGAGGAGGCGATGCGCTTCGTCATCACGGCCGGACTGTCACGGCCCGAACACGAGCACGAACCGCCGCGCTGATCCACCCGCACGCGTCATGCGCCGCGCGCAGAAAGTCTGGTTGCTGACCAGCCTCTATCTGGCTCAGGGGCTGCCCTACGGCTTTTTCACGCAGGCGCTGCCGGTGCTGCTGCGCGATCTGGGGTATTCGCTGACCGCCATCAGCGCGACCAGTTTCCTGTTCCTGCCCTGGGCCCTCAAGTTCCTGTGGGCGCCGTGGGTCGATGCGCTGGGCACCCGCCGCAGCTGGCTGCTGCCGCTGCAACTCGCCGCCGTGACCGGCAGCCTGCTGCTGGCCGGCATCGACATCGGGGCGTCGCTCTGGGTGCTGTTCGTCGCACTCTTTCTGTTCAATCTGGTGGCGGCCACCCAGGACATCGCCACCGACGGCCTGGCGGTCACGCTGCTGACTCCACAAGAGCGCGGGCTGGGCAATGGCATCCAGGTGGGCGCCTATCGGCTCGGCATGATCTTGGGCGGCGGCCTGCTGCTGTGGATCTTTGCCAAGGCCGGCTGGTCACTGATGTTCCTGGGCATGGCCGCGCTGCTCGCGCTGACCGTTCCCGCCGTGCTGACCCTTCGCGAGCCCGCGCCGAGTGTGCCGCGCGCGCCGGTACGGGTTGCCACGCTGGCGGCGGGGTGGATGTCCCGTCTGCGCCAACCCGGAATCGTGGGATTCATCGCGCTCATCTGCTTCTACAAGTTTGGGGATTCGATGGGGGCTTCCCTAGTGGGCCCTTACATGCGCGACGCCGGCATGACCAAGGAAACGATCGCGCTGGTCAAAGGCACGCTGGGTTCGGCGGCCACGCTGGTCGGCGCGGCGCTGGGCGGCTGGATCGCGTTCCGTTTTGGCAGACGTTCAGCCCTGCTGTGGAGCGGATTGCTGCAGACCTTCAGCCTGATGCTGTATGCCGCGTCCGCGCTGGGATACGGCGGCCATGAACTCATTGCGCTGGCCTGTGTCGCCGAGCACGTGCTGGGCGGCATGGCCGTGGTTGCACTCTTCACCCTGATGATGGATGCCTGCGATCCGCAGCACGCCAGCACCGACTACACCCTCTTCGCCTGCGCGTTGGTCGTCGGCCATGGACTGGCCTCGATGAGTGGCGGCATCGTTGCAGACCTCTCCGGCTACGGCACGCTGTTCCTGTCCAGCGTCGTGCTCTCCGGTGGCGGCTGCCTGTTGCTGGTTCGGCAGCTGGACCGCGGCCATGGGCCGCAGCGACTGTCCGCGATATGGTCGGCCCGCAACAGGCTAGTACCCGCCCCCTGAAAACGCCCCACTCTTCTTTCTCATGGATCTGAACGCCTGGATCGCCGTTGGTGTCGTGTTGCTCTGCCTCGGTTTGCTAATCAGTGAGCGCCTATCGGCTGAGCTGGTGCTGCTGCTGTGCCTGCTGATCCTGCTGCTCACGGGCGTACTGACGCCTGCGGAGGGGCTGGCCGGGTTTGCGAACGAGGGCATGATCACCGTGGCGGCGATGTACGTGATTGCCGCGGGGCTGCGCGAAACCGGCGCGATCGACCTAATTGTGCATCGTGCCCTGGGCCAGCCACGCGGCCCGCTGCAGGCTCAGTCGCGCATCATCGCGCCCACGGTGGCCCTCAGCGCCTTCATCAACAACACCCCGGTTGTCGCCGCGTTCATGCCTGCCGTGCTGGCCTGGTGCAAGCGCAACGGCATGGCGCCCTCGAAACTGCTGATGCCGCTGAGCTTCGCCGCCATTCTTGGCGGCACCTGCACGCTGATCGGCACCAGCACCAATCTCGTCGTCAACGGTCTCTGGCGCGATGCCGGGCATCCGGGCCTGGGAATGTTCGACATTGCCTGGGTCGGCGTTCCGGCCGCGATCGCGGGCATCGGCTATCTGCTGCTGATCGGTACCCGCCTGCTGCCAGACCGACGCTCCAGCGAGCAGATGTTCGAGAATCCGCGCGAATACACGGTGGAGATGCGCGTCGACGCAGACGGCCCGCTCGCAGGCAAGACCATCGTCGAGGCGGGGCTCCGCCATCTCGGATCCCTGTTCCTGATCGAGATCGAACGCGGCGGACGCATCATTCCCGCGGTCAATTCCGTCGAGCCGCTGATGGCCCATGACCGGCTGGTCTTCGCGGGTGACGTCAGCGCCATCGTCGAGCTCAAGCGCATCCGCGGACTCAGCCCGGCGCTCGAAGGTGATGCCGTGCTGTCGCGACAGGTGCCGGAGCGGCGCATGGTCGAGGTGGTCGTCTCGGCGCGCTGTCCGCTGCTCAACCAGACCCTGCGCGACAGTCGCTTCCACAGCTACTACGGTGCATCGGTGGTTGCCGTCGCGCGTGACGGTCAGCGCATCAGTGGCTCGCTCGGGAGCGTCGCCCTGAAGACCGCTGACACGCTGTTGCTGGAAGCGCGGCCGGACTGGGTTCAACGGCACCGCCACTCACCGGATTTCCTGCTGGTCAGCGATGTCGCGGGCTCGGAGGCGCCACGCTTCGACTTGGCACTTCGCGCCTGGGTCATTCTCGCGGCCGTGATCATCAGCGCCAGCGTCGGCTGGCTGGACATGCTGCTGGCTGCCCTGCTCGGCGCTGCGGCCATGCTGGCCACCGGCTGCCTGAGCCTGGCCACGGCGCGCCGCAGCATCGACAGTCAGGTGCTCCTGGTCATCGCCTGCTCCTTCGCGCTCGGCAAGGCCCTGGACGTCACCGGCGCAGCGGCAACCCTGGCCCACGGGGTACTGGACCTGCCCGGCGATCTGCATCCCTGGCTGGTTCTGGGGCTGGCCTACCTGCTGGTGACGATGCTCACTGAAGTCATCACCAACAATGCAGCCGCCGCCCTGATGTTCCCGATCCTGCTGGCAGTCTCGGAGGCGCTGGGCGTGAGTCCGATGCCCTTCGTGATCACGCTGATGATGGCGGCGTCGAGCAGTTTCTCGACGCCATTGGGCTATCAGACCAATCTGATGGTGAGCGGCCCCGGCGGCTACCGGTTCGTCGACTTCCTCAGGGTCGGCGGACTGCTGAATCTCGTGGTGGGCGTGGTCACGGTCGCACTCACGCCACTGTTCTTTCCGTTCTGATGGACCGGCCCTAAGGCGCCGACTCCCAGCCGACGCGGTGTACCCACGAGCCGCGGTCCTGATACGGCATCGTTACACAACGGGTACCGGGAATCGTGCTCGAACCGGGGCCGACCACACCCGACAGCGAACACAGCTCGCTCCGCGGATGTACACGTCGCACGCGATCCAGATCGGTCACGGTCAACGCGGCGCCGGCGTTGTACTGCTGTGCCAGGCGCTGCAGGGCCACCGTCAGCGCCGCGCGGATGATCTCGTCCCGCTCCCGGCCCTCGCGATAGTCGCGGCGCAGCGCCAGACCTGAGCTGTCAGGGCGCAGCACACGCAGCACCAGGTTATCCAGAACCGACTGGTCGAAGACGTGGCTACCCACGCCAGCGAGGCGGGAATACACCGTGCTCCCGGCGTCCGCATCCACCACGGCCGCCTTGAGATGACCAAACAGCTCGTCGCGCAGTGCCAGCACGATCTCCCCGAACAGCGTCGCCTCCACCTCGTCCAGCGCCGCCTCGTCGTCGAGCGTGATCCGGGCACCGTAGTGCCGGCCATCCCAACTCAACACGCGATCCACCACGGCGCGCTCGATGTCATTCAGCGATGCCGACGACCGGAAGCTGCGCAGCAGAGGCAGATACTCCCGCGCACGCGGATCGATGGTGCCCGCCTTGATATCCAGTTCGCGCAGATCGGCATAGGTCCAGTCGCTGCGCGTCGCCAGGGCATCGAGCAGATTGGTGACACGCTGGCCGGGTCCGCCCGGGCGCGAGGTAGAGCCCAGGCCTTCACCATCCAGCCATCCCAGCGCCGGCTTGTTGTTCCAGTTGGCCAGAAAGCCTTGCGATGGATTCAAGACCTGCGGCACCTCTTGCGGCGCCAGCAGACCCTGAGGGTCCCGCGCACCCTCGCCCGGTGTGGGCAGACGCTGATCGGTCTCGGCATGACGACGCAGGTGCAGACCGGAGTGGAAGTAGCCGATCTGCCCGTCACGGGTGGCCACGGTCACATTCTCGTTCCAGGTCGCCGTCAGCGCCGCCGCACGGAACGCCTCCATCGACTTCGCGCGATTCCATTCACGGATGCTTTCGAGAGTCTCGATCTCGCGACCGAACATCGCATACTGCACGCTGCGCGCCAGCCCCGCGATGTCGTCACGCGCAACAATCGGGCCATGCACCGTCCGACAGATTCGTGCGTCGACCCCCAGAACTGCCGGCCCGGCCGGGATCCCCTGCGTCGCGGCGCGATAGGCAATCCGCTCGTCCCGGCACACCATGTCCTTCCATGTACCGGCGTGAAAATACTGATCGCGGCGGCAGGCACCGGCAGCCTGCTGCGATGTCGAGCAGATCGTTTCGATGAAGCTGTCGACGGTCTTGCTGTAGCCCGTGGTCAGCCCCCAGGCCAGGTGATCGCTGTAGCCGATCCCGACGACCGGCAGCACCGGCACCGAGGACCCACGCGCGGCATAGCCCGCCCCATGGATCTCGTACTCGACCAGCAGCAGGGGATAACCGTAGCCGAGCTGAGGCGCCGAAATCAGCAGACCGCCGCCGTCACGCGTGCGGCTGCCGGCCAGCGCCATCGCAAAACTGCCGCCATGCAGGTGATGCCGGAACTCGATCAGGGCCTGCTGCACCTCACGCGTCAGGCGCCGAGCCGCTGCCTCGCGTGACTCCCGCCTCGCGGGGGCCGTCGGACGCGCATCGGCCACCCGCCTGCGCGCCGGCTCGACCACCACTTCCCCAGCGCCGAGCCCTCCGCCGCCACCGAGCGGACCGGGCAGCGCCGTCAGATCACAGGGAAACGGCGTCGGCGCATGGCCGGTGCCCTCGCCTTTCCAGAGCGTTTCCGGCAGAGACATCGACCACTCCGCGAGTTCGCGAAAGACCGCATCGCGACCCGCAGCCGGCACCGGATGATTGGAGAAGCGGCCTGCGCTGCCCGGCACCGTCGTCACCGCCTTCGGATCTTCCAGCCAGACCATGTCCTGGAAGGCCTCCAGGGCCGCGCCGCGCGAGCCGTAGGCCGACTCCAGTGCCTTGAGCATTCGGATGTTGAGGAACTCGTTGCCACCCTCGCTGGCCACGAAACGCGTGATGTAGACGCCAGCGGCCAGCACGTCCTTGACCGTGAACGGCGCGGGCGTCGTCGTCAGCAGGACGTACTCCACCGGCAGATTCAGCGGATTCAGCAGCACCCGCTGGCGCCAGGCATTGGCGCCGTCGACATAACCAAGCACCGCGTCCCGGGCATCCGGCGACAGGCGCTCGAAAAGGGCGTCGTACTCGGCGTCGCTGTAGGCCAGCGTGCGCTGCTGGATATCTCCGGGCACCCCGCCACAGCCGGTCAGCTCCGAAAAGGTTCCCGCACCCATGCGCCGCACCGCATCCATCAGGAACAGCCGATCCTGTGCCACCGCGTACCCGACACCGAACCACAGATCGCGCACCGCACCCGCGTGAATGATCGGCACGCCATAGGCATCACGATAGATCTCGACGCCGTCCCTGGGCGTCTCCGGCGTGCCAGGCCGGGTTCCCAGCGCCCCGGGCTTGGCGTCGAAGTTCCAGTACAGCGTGCGCTGGTCATCGACGTGCGGCCCGAAGTCTGCAGGCCTGCCGGTCAGCACGCCCTGCGCCTGACCGACCGTGCTCCAGAAGCCGGACTGGCCGGGCGGCAGCACCGTTTCCGCCTTCAGCGAGCGCGCAGCCGACGCCAGCGGCTCCGGAGGGGACTCGGACGAGCCGCAAGCCGACAGCAGGATCGCAGCCACAGCCAATGCGCCGGTGCGGATCTTGAACATGACACTCCCCCTTCATTCTGATGGGGGCAGCATAGCGAACGCCGCGGCAGCAACGCGCGCCCAACGAAAAACGCCGCAGCGACGGATCGCTGCGGCGTCGGGATGCGCCCGCAGTCGCCTACTTCAAGGCCAGCGCCGTGATGCCCCCTGCGGTATTGAGCACGTACAGCCGATCATCGCTGGCCTGGGGCGCCGCCTGGATCGGATCGCTGCCCGCGCGGATACGCGCAACGAGACGCCCGTCCTTGGGATCGAGCCAGTGCGTATACCCCTCGAAGTCGCCGAGCACGATGCGGTCCTTGAAGACCGCCGGAGCCGACAGCTTGCGGTACTGCAAATCCTCGTTCTTCCAGACGGCGGCGCCTGTCCGCGCGTCCAGACCCCAGACCACGCCCGCCTCGTCGCTGACGATGATGTGGTCGCCCGCACGCGCGATGCCCGAATAGCTCTTGACCGGACGGCGCCACAGCGGCTGCCCGGTTTCACCGTCGAAGCACACCAGTTCACCGCCGAAGCTGACCGCAAACACTTCCGGGCCGTCGCCATACAGCGCGGCGTCCACGTCAATCAGACGCTCCAGCTCGTTACGACCGGTGGCGGCAGCCACCACCTGTTCCCAGGCGGGCTGACCGTCGCTGATGCGCAGTGCCGCGATGCGACCGTTATCCAGACCGATGAACACCCGCCCGCCCAGCAGCAGCGGCTGCGAGAGCCCGCGCAGCGTCAGGTTGGGGACCGTTGCCGACTGCGTCCACACCCGCGTGCCGCTGACGGCCGACAGGCCATAGGTGCGGCCGTCGCCTGCGCGCGCCACCACGATGTTGCCATCGCTGACCGGCGGCGCCAGCACTTCGCTGGACAGCGTCGTCCGCCACAGCGGCGCGCCGTCCGCACGCTTGAGCGCGATCAACTCGCCCTTCATGCTGCCCGCAAAGACGGCAGCTCCCGACACCGTCGGCCCCGAAATCAGCCGCGTGCCGGTTTCAGCGCGCCAGATGCGACGGCCGGTCGCCGGATCAAACGCAAAAATGCGGCCCTCGATATCGGCGGCGAAGATCGCATCCGTGGCCAGCGCCAGACCGAAATTGCCATAGAGCTTGCCGCTGCCCGCACCCGCGGATGCCGTCCACTGCTTCTTCAGTTGCAGCGCCGGATTGGCAATGTCCTTCAGTGCAGCCGGCTCGCGAACATTCTTGTCGCTGGAACAGGCCACCACCAGCATCGAGGCCAGTGCGAGTACCAGCGCGTGGCGCATCATGACTGCACCACGTCGGCCAGATCATCGATCTTGCGCTGGAGGCTGGTGCGGGTGGCAGCATCGTCAGCGGCGACCGCGCCCAGCGCTTTCTCATAGGCATCGCGCGCCGCCTTGCGATCACCCTGCGCAAGACGGATGTCACCGCGCAATTCCTCGGTCAGCGCCTGGAATTCGGCGGACTGTCCCTCAAGCTTCTTGAGCGCCTCGTCGAGCTTGTTCTGCTGCCACAGCACACGCGCATGACGCAGCCGCGCCACCGAGCGCAGGCCCTCATCCTTGCTGTACTGCTCGACCCACTGCAGACGGGTCACGGCCTGATCGAGCTGGTTGGCGCGAACCGACTCGGCGGCCAGAAACAGCGCAGCGCCCGCCGCATACGGCGTGTCGGCATGCTCCTTGGCCAGGGTGTCGCCGATCTTCGTGGCCTCGTCCGTCTTGGCCTGGCTCAGCGCCTGCTTCAGGTCCTCGAACATCTGCGAGGCCTGGCCGGCCCGCGATTCACGGTAATCCTTCCAGCCTTCCCAGCCGAAGATCGCACCGACACCCAGCACCAGGCCAGCCACCAGCGCCTTCCAGTTTTCCTTCCACCACTCCTTGAGCTGCTCGGCTTGGGCTTCGTCGTCGAAATGCGTGGTCACGGTCGTCAGGCCTTGGTTGGTTTTTTCAGTCAGTGTGGAGCAGACCCGCAAGACGGCGCTGCAGTTCCGGCCAGGCCAGGAACTCGGCACCCGCGGGGGCTGCTTCCGGGGATCGCAGGGATTTTACTTGAACGCCGCCGCGGGCCCGCTCGTCGTCGCCGAGCACCAGCGCCAGCGTGGCGCCGCAGCGGTCGGCACGCTTTAGCTGGGCTGCGAGTTTGCCGCCCCCCGCGTGGACGACGAGGCGCAGCTCAGGCAGGGCCTCGCGCAGCTGTTCGGCCTGCAGGCGTGCAGTCCGGGCGCTGTCCTCACCCATCCAGCAGAAGTACGCATGCGGTGCGGCATCCGGAACCGCCGCTTGCTGCGCTTTCATCAGCAGGATCAGACGTTCGACACCACAGGCCCAACCGACAGCCGGGGTGGGTGTCCCCCCGAGTTGCTCGACCAAGCCGTCGTAACGGCCTCCCGCCAGCACAGTGCCCTGGGACCCCAGCGCCGTGGTCGTCCATTCGAACACCGTGCGCGAGTAATAATCCAGGCCACGCACCAGACGCGGGTTCAGGGTGTAGGCAATGCCGAGGTCCGACAGGCCCTGCTGCAGGCCGTCGAAGTGGGCCCGTGAGTCGTCATCGAGGTGATCGATCAGGCGTGGCGCATCCACCAGCAGCGCCTGGGTCTGAGGCACCTTGGAGTCGAGAACGCGCAGCGGATTGCTGTGCAGGCGCCGCTGCGAGTCGGCGTCCAGATCGGCGGCATGACGCTCCAGATACGCGATCAGGGCGGCACGGTATCGCGCGCGCGCGTCGCTGCTGCCGAGGGAGTTGAGTTCGAGGGTCAGCTCGCGCAGTCCCAGACGCTTGAGCAGACGCGCCGACAGCACGATGACTTCCAGATCGATATCGGGTCCGGCCATGCCGTAGGCCTCGGCCCCCAGCTGGTGGAACTGTCGGTAGCGGCCCGCCTGCGGGCGCTCGTGACGGAACATCGGTCCGGCGTACCACAGGCGCTGCTGCTGATTGTGCAGCAGTCCATGCTCCAGGCCGACGCGCACGCAGCTGGCGGTGCCCTCGGGCCGGAGGGTCAGACTGTCGCCCTCGCGGTCCTGGAAGGAGAACATCTCCTTCTCGACGATATCGGTGACCTCGCCGATGCCGCGCTTGAACAGCGCCGTATGCTCCAGCAACGGCATCTTGATCTCGCCGTATCCATAGGCCGCAAAGGTCTGGGCGGCAACGGCATGCAGGTGCTGCCAGATCGCGGTATCCGGCGGCAGCACATCATTGAATCCGCGAACGGACTGGAACAGGTTGGCCATGAGGTGAGGGTTCAGACGCTGGGCGTTTCGGCAGCGCGGGCTGCCTTGCGGGCGGCGATCTTCTCGCGAACCAGCTTTTCAAGCATATCGACCAGCTGGTCGTTATGCGCCTTGTGCTGGATCTTGCCGTCGACGTAGATGGAGTTCGGATAGCCGCCCGCCACGCCAATCGCAGCCTCGCGGGCCTCTCCCGGGCCGTTGACGACGCAGCCGATGACCGCCAGGTCCAGCGGCTCGTCGATCTCCTCGAAGCGCGACTCCAGTTCGGCCACCGCCTTGATGACGTCGAAGTTCTGACGCGAGCAGGACGGGCAGGCGACCAAATTGATCCCCCGATGCCGCAGGTGCAGCGACTTGAGGATGTCCCAGCCGACCTTGACCTCCTCGATGGGATCCGCCGCCAGGGAGATGCGGATCGTGTCGCCAATCCCGTCTGCCAGCAGCATGCCAAGACCGATGGAGGACTTCACCGCGCCCGAGCGTAGCCCGCCGGCCTCGGTGATCCCCAGATGCAGCGGCTGGTCGATCAGCGTTGCCAGCTTGCGGTAGGCGAACACCGTCATGAAGATCTCGCTGGCCTTCAGCGAGATCTTGAAGTCCTCGAAGTTGTGGCGCTTCAGGATCTCGACATGGCGCAACGCGGATTCCACCAGCGCATCGGCGTTGGGCTCGCCGTACTTTTCCTGGAGGTCACCTTCCAGGCTGCCGGCGTTGACGCCGATCCGGATCGGCACACCGTGATGACGCGCGCAGGCAATGACTTCCTCGACCTTGCGGTCGGAACCGATGTTGCCGGGGTTGATTCTCAGGCAATCAGCGCCCGCCTCGGCCGCCGCGATGGCGCATTTGTAGTTGAAGTGGATATCGGCCACCAGCGGCACATAGCCCACTTCCTTCTTGATCTTGCCGAACGCTTCGGCGGCAGCCAGCGTCGGCACCGACACGCGCACGATATCGGCGCCTGCCTTCACCGCGGCACGAATCTGCGCAACGGTCGCGCTGACGTCCTCGGTGTCGGTATTGGTCATCGTCTGCACCGCGATCGGCGCATCACCGCCAACCGTGACGCGGCCGACCCGGATCGCCCGCGACTTGCGGCGCTGAATCCGGTGGTGGCTGGTCATCGCCATCGTCGAAATCCCGGATCGCAGCCGCGTTCAGGGGCTGCCCAGCGGCAACGTGAACCGTGCGGTGCCGTTACTACGCAGCTGCGAGGAAAAGTCGACGGTCTGTCCCTGGTACAGAACCGTCACCACACTGGCGTTGCCCAGGTGCAGGTTCAGCGGCGCTGCGCCTTGTACGGTGCGTGACTCGCCGTCGGCGAATTCGCCGCGCAGCAGCACCTTGCCGCCTGCATCATCGACCCGCACCCAGGAGGTGCCGCTGAACCGCAGACCGATCGTGCCTTGCCCCCCCACCGCTGCCGGGGCAGGCGCGGCCGTCAGGGGTGCCGATAGCGGATCTGCCGGAGCGGCCGGCACCGGCGCCGAGGCATCGGCCGGCACGGGCGCGGCCGGTGGCGCAGACTCGCCCGCTGGGGTCAGCGCCGGATCCGGCATCGCTGCGGTCGACGGCGGAATCTCGACCGGCACCTCAACAGAAGTCGACGGCACAACCACCGTGGTCACGGGGGTGCCTTGCGGGTTGCCGCCATCGCGCGCCATCCACACAAAACCGCAGATGACGACGGCCGCGACAGCCAGTCCGACCGCCAGCGCCACCGGCAGGCGGCTGCCAGACCCCAGTTCGGTCCCGGAGGCGAGCCGCAGCTTGGCCGGCGGCTGAACCGTCTTCGGCATCACGCGCTGCCCATAGGCATCAAGCAGCCGCTGCTCCTGCAATCCCAGGACCTTGGCGCACTTGCGGTAGTAGCCGCGCACGTAGACCGGCTCCAGCAGCGCGGTGAAATCATCGCGCTCCAGCGCATCCAGCGTGTGCCGCGTCAGCTTGGTTTGACCGGCCAGGTCGTCCAGCGACAGGCTCATGCGCTGCCGCGCTTCACGAATCAGCGCGCCGGGGCTCTCACGGCTGGGGGCGACAGACGGCTCGGGCGCCGGCGTATCCGGGATCTCGGTGCTCATCGGGTTTGCTTTCTGAGGGTGGCAGCTTCAGGGGACATCGGAAATTCTTTCAGCAGGCGCGACTCGAACACGCGGGCAGCCGCGCTGTCGCCAAGGGCCAGCTCGGTGCGCGCGGCAACGTAGAGCAGTTCGGGCGTGGCCGCCTTGACCAGGTCATAGCGCTGCAGGAAGGCACGCGTGCGCAGGTAATCGTTCATGCGGAAGCTCAGGGTCGCCATCTGCGCCAGCGCTTCCTGGGAATCCGGCTCGATGCGCAGGGCTTCGCGCAGATATCGCTCCGACTTCTCCGCATCCGTCGCCTTCACGCAGATTCCGGCATTGGTCCAGGCCGCGGCGGGGGTCGGATAGCGCGCATCCTTGATCGCGTCCATCAGGTAGCGCTCGCCCTCCTCGATCTTGCCGAGCGAGCACAGGAAGCTGCCGAAATTGTTCTTCAACGTGGGATCGGACGCATCCAGCGCGATCGCCCTTCGATAGTGCCGCTCCGCCTTCTTCAGATCACCCTGTGCCTGGTAGACCCAGGCGATGGCTGCATGGGCCGACGGATACTTCTCGTCCTGCCCGATCGCCCGCTGCAGGCGCTCGATCGCTGCCGGGTACTGACCCTTCTGCGCGAAATCGACCCCCATCCGCGTATTGAGTCGTGCCGCTTCCATCTGACTGGCCTTGCTGGGCTGCGAGCCGCAGGCCCCGAGCAGGAGCAGCGTTGCACCCAGCACCGAGGCCAGTGCCGCCTTCATGACGCCACGACCGGAATATCGCGCAGCCGATGCTTCTGACGCGAGGTCACCTGGCCGACCAGCTGACCGCAGGGGCGACGCGAGCCCGCGCAGGGGCCCCGCGCAGCGGGGATGCAAGGATCAGCGAGTCGGCTCCAGGTCTGCGGGTGATTCATTGCACCGTCACCGGAATATCGCGCAGCCGATTCTTCTGGCGCGAGGTCACCTGACCGACCAACTGCCCGCAGGCCGCATCGATGTCATCGCCGCGTGTCTTGCGCGTGGTGGCGATGATTTTCTTGTCGCGCAGGATCTTGGCAAACGCCTGAATGGTCTCCGGCTTCGAACGCCGGTACTGGGCCTGCGGAAACGGATTGAACGGAATCAGATTGACCTTGGCCGCCATGCCGCCGAGCAAGCGGGCCAGCTCGCGCGCATGTTCCGGGTGATCGTTGATGCCGTCGAGCATCACGTATTCGTAGACGATGTGGGTCTTGCGGTCCTTGCCGGCGGTGTAGCGCCGGCAGGCCGCCAGCAGATCGGCGATCGGATACTTGCGGTTGATCGGCACCAGCTGATCGCGCAGCACATCGTTAGGCGCATGGAGCGATACCGCCAGCGCGGTATCCACTTCCTCGCGCAGCCGGTCCATGAACGGCACCAGGCCGGATGTCGACACGGTGACGCGTCGTTTCGACAGACCGAAACCGAAATCGTCGAGCAGAATGCGGATCGCCGGCAGTACCGCGTTGTAATTTGCCAACGGCTCGCCCATGCCCATGAAGACGATGTTGGAGATGACGCGCTCGTTCTGGAAATCGCCCCCGAGCGTGCGGGCGGCAAACCAGACCTGCGCGATGATTTCCGCCGTGGTCATGTTGCGATTCAGGCCCTGCTGCGCAGTGGAGCAGAACGAGCAGTCCATCGCACAACCGACCTGGGAAGAGATGCACAGCGTCGCGCGCCCCTCTTCCGGAATGTAGACCGTCTCGATGGCGTTGCCACCGTCGAGCCGGAGCACCCACTTGCGCGTGCCGTCCTGCGAGACCTGTTCGGCCATCAGCTCCGGCGTGCGAATCGTGAACCACTGCGCAAGCTTGGTGCGAAGCTCCTTCGAGATATTGGACATCTCATCGAAGGAGTCCTTGCCGCGCCGATAGATCCACTGCATGACCTGATCGGCGCGGTAAGGCTTTTCACCGCGCTCCGCGAACACCGCGCGCAGTTGCTCCCGGTCGAGCCCGAACAGATTGATCGGGTCGGCGGGAGCGACGGTGCGCGGAGTCGCGGAATCGTTCATCCGTTCAGCGGGTGCGCGGGCACAGCTCGATGGCGCGGAAGAAGTACGCAATCTCGTTCTTCGCGTTCTCGAGGCTGTCCGAACCGTGCACGGCGTTCTCGTCGATGGAGTCCGCGAAGTCGGCGCGGATCGTGCCCGGCGCGGCGCTCTTCGGGTTGGTCGCGCCCATGATGTCGCGGTAGCGCGCGACGGCGTTCTCGCCTTCCAGCACCTGCACGACGACCGGGCCGCTGGTCATGAAGCGCACCAGGTCACCGAAGAACGGACGCTCCTTGTGCACGGCGTAGAAGCCTTCGGCTTCGCCCGGTGTCAGGTGCTTCATGCGCGCGGCGACGACCTTGAGGCCGGCCTTTTCGAGACGGCCGATGATGTCGCCGATGTGGTTCTTGGCAACGGCGTCAGGCTTGATAATGGACAGCGTACGTTCGACCGACACAGCGCAACTCCTTGAGGGAAAGCGGAAATGGGAATGGGCCCGGGTCATCCGGAACCGCTGCACCGGACGAGCAGGCCCAATGAAAACAAGAGATTATAGTCGCCGCTGCTGCACCGCGGCAATGAAAATCGACGCCGGCAGGACGGTCAGACGGTGAAGCTCTCGCCGCAGCCGCAGTAGGCCTTGGCCTGCGGGTTCAGAAACTTGAAGGACTCATTGAGCCCCTGCTTCTGGAAATCCAGCGTCATGCCCTCCAGCACCGACAGATCCTCGCGGCGCACCACGACGGTGGCACCGTGCTGCTCGAAGACCGCATCGTCGCCGGTGATCGCATCGGCGTAATCCATCGTGTAGGCATACCCGGAGCAGCCGGACTTCTTGACGCCCACTCGCAGGCCGAGGCCCATGCCACGCTTGGCGATCTGCTGCTGGATGCGCCGGGCGGCGCCTTCGGTCAATTGGATGCTCATGCCGGGGATTTCATCTGGTTCCACAGGGCGCGGACAACATCTTCGCCCATCAATGCACAATGGGCCTTGTCCTCCCCGATTTCAAGCGCAGCACGGATCTGCGAAGCCTCGGGGGGCCGGTCCCCGCAACCACCCGCCTGCAGTTGTTCCGCCAGCCACTGTCCGACCGCGATCGCCGTCGGGCACCCATAGGCCTGGAACCGGGCCGCCTCGATGCGCCCCTGGGCCATGCGCACGCTCAGCCGCAGCACCGAGCGCGCGGCCGGGCTGCCCGCCTGGGCTTCCAGCACGCCCATGCCCTCCAGACGTCCTGCCAAGCTCGGCGACTCGAAGCGTTGCCAGACCGGCAGCGCGTAGTCGTGCACGTTGCGCAGGCTCATGACACGGCCCACAGCGGCGAAAGCGCCCGCAGGCATGCCACGGCCGCCGCCACCTGCCCGGCGGCGCGGTCGATCTGGTCCGCCGTGGTCGATCGACCCAGCGAGAAACGCAGGGAAGCGCCCGCCAGCTCGTCGTCCCGCCCCAGCGCCCGCAGCACATAGGAGGGCTCGCGGGTGGCCGACGAGCACGCCGAGCCGCTGGAGACGGCCAGCTCCGGCAGCATGGCGCGCAACGCCTCGCCCTCGACGCCCTCGAAGCTGAGATTCAGCAGCGCGGGCACGGTCTGCGACGGATCGCCATTGCGATGCACGCCGGGCAGTGCCTGCAGATGCCGCCACAGTCGATCACGCAGGGCGGACAGCCGTGGCCCCTCGACCACGAGTTCCTGTCGCGCGAGCCGGCAGGCCTCGCCCATGCCGACGATCTGGTGTGTCGCCAGCGTGCCGGAGCGCATGCCCTGTTCATGTCCGCCGCCGTGCAGCTGCGGCGCCAGCCGCGCCCGCGGCCGCTTGCGCACGAACAGCGCGCCCGCACCCTTGGGGCCGTAGACCTTGTGAGCGGACAGCGACAGCAGGTCGACCGGCGTCGTCGCCAGATCAATCACGACCCGGCCCGCCGCCTGTGCGGCATCGACATGCAGCAGCACCCCGCGCGCGCGCAGCGCCGGCGCCACGACCTCGATCGGGTTGATGACGCCGGTTTCGTTGTTGACCCACATCAGCGAGACCAGCACGGTCTCCGGGCGCAGCGCATCGAGAACCGCCTGCGCCGCGATTCGTCCCTGCGCGTCCGGATTCAGGTAGCTGACCCGCACCCCGCGGGTCTCCAGATACCGGCAGGTATCGAGGACTGCCTTGTGCTCGATGCGGGTGGTAATCAGATGTGCGCGCTCCAGGCCGCGAAATTCCAGCGCGCCTTTGAGCGCCAGGTTGTTGGATTCGGTCGCGCCCGAGGTCCAGACCATCTCCTCGGGCATCGCACCGATTAGGGCCGCCACGTGGGCGCGCGCCTGCTCGACCGCGCGCCGGGCGCGTAGGCCCGGCGCATGATCGGAAGCCGGGTTGCCATAGCCGTCCAGGTCGTCGAGCCAGGGCAGCATCGCTGCGCGCACGCGCGCATCCAGCGGCGTGGTCGCGGCGTGGTCGAGGTAGATCAGGCTCACGCCACCCGGCCCTGCGCGGTGAACGGCTGCAACGCTGCCAGGAACTGATCGATCTCGGCGGACGTGTTGTCCTTGCCGATGCTGACCCGGATCGCGCCCTTGGCCACCTCCCGCGACAGACCCATGCCGATCAGTACGTGGCTGGGCTCGCCACTGCCACTGGCACAGGCCGAACCGCTGGACACGGCAAAACCCTTGCGGTCGAGCTGCATCAGCAGGGCCTCGCCGTCATACCCGCTGACGGCGAATTGCAGCGTATTCGGCAGACGCTCGACGCCGTCGCCGAAGATGCGAATACCCGGCAGGGCACGCAAACCGGCCTCGAGCCGATCGCGCAGCGCACGCGCCTGCTGCGCGCGTGTCTCCAGCTCCAGCTGCGCGAGTTCTGCCGCCACGCCGAAGCCGACGATGCCCGCGACATTTTCGGTGCCGCCACGCAGGCCTTTCTCCTGCGCGCCGCCATGATGCAACGGCGCCAGTTCGACATCGTCGCCGACGATCAACGCGCCGATCCCCTTGGGGCCGTAAAGCTTGTGGCTGGACAGGCTCATCAGATCCGCCCCCAGCGCCACGACATCGACCGGAATCTTGCCCGCAGCCTGCACCGCATCGACATGCAGCCGCGCACCGGCGGCATGGGCCTGCGCGGCGACGGCGGCCAGGTCCTGAATCACGCCGGTCTCGTTGTTGGCCCGCATCAGCGCCACCAGACAGACGGGGCCCGCCGCCAGCTGCCGCGTGAAGCGGGCGCCGTCAACCAGCCCCGATGCGTCAACCGCCACCGCCTCCACCTCGCGCCCCTGCGCCCGCAGCGACTCGGCGGCCTCCATGACGGCCGGATGTTCGGTAATGCCGTAGAGCACGCGGCCGTTCGGGTGCAGCGCTGCGACGCCCTTCAGCGCGAGGTTGTTGGATTCCGTGCCGCCGGAGGTCCACACCAGCTGCCGGGGCTGGGCGCCGACCAGCGCCGCAACCTGGGCGCGCGCCGCCTCCACGGCGTCGCGCGCGGCACGTCCATAGCGGTGCAGGGAACTGGCGTTGCCATAGGGCCCGGACAGATACGGCAACATCGCCTCCAGCACGCGCGGGTCGACGCGCGTCGTGGCGTTGTGGTCGAGGTAGACCGGCACGCGGATCAGCCCTGCGAGCTGCGCGTCGGGTTCCCGGCCAACGAGTCGAGTGCCGGCGGCGCATCCTTGCAGAAGTCCGGCAGTTCGAGCTTCGACAGCTCCAGCTCCGGCATGCGCGAATCCATCTGGTTCAGCAGGCGGCAGACCCGCACCATCTGCTCATCGAGCTTCTGAACGTGTTCGAGCATCGCGGAAATCGCGTTGGCGACCGGATCCGGCATGTCCCGCGACAAGCCGTAGGCATCAAAGCCCATCTTCTGCGCGATCGCGGCCACTGCCGCCGAAGGCTCGGCCTGCTCGCGCACGATCCGCGCCGGAATGCCGACCACCGTGGCGCCAGGCGGGACTTCCTTGACGACCACCGAGTTGGACCCGACGCGGGCGCCGGCGCCCACCGTGAACGGCCCCAGGATCTTGGCCCCCGCC
Source organism: Nevskiaceae bacterium (assembly GCA_040377605.1). GTDB lineage: Bacteria > Pseudomonadota > Gammaproteobacteria > Nevskiales > Nevskiaceae > Solimonas. The sequence goes on from JBEIOK010000001.1 coordinate 98,945, forward strand.
CCGACCACCACCCGGTCACCGAGCGTCGGATGCCGCTTGCCGCGGTTCCAGCTCACGCCGCCCAGCGTGACACCGTGATACAGCGTGACGTCATCGCCGATTTCAGCCGTTTCCCCGATGACGACGCCCATGCCGTGGTCGATGAACAGGCGTCGCCCGATGCGAGCGCCCGGGTGAATCTCGACACCGGTAAGCCAGCGGGCCAGATTCGAGTTCAGCCGCGCCAGCCAGCGCAGGCCGCGACGCCATAGCCAATGACTGACCCGATGCCCCCAGACCGCATGCAGCCCCGGGTAGCAGGTCAGGACCTCCCAGGTCGTGCGCGCAGCGGGATCGCGCTCGAAAACGCTGGCGATGTCTTCACGGATACGGGCGAACATGAGAGTCAGTCGATGAGCGAAATGAAGGCGCAGCGATTGTAGACCAATTTAGTCCTGTTTCGACGCCGGCTCGTCGGATGCCAGCGGGTCCGGCAGCGGAATCCGGCGCCCCTTGGGTCGCTCGAACGACGTCAGGATGCCGCGCAGAATATTGAGTTCATTGCGATCCGGACTGGCACGGTTGAAGAACGTGCGCAGGCGCCGCATCAGGTGACGCGGATTGGCCGGATCCAGGAAACCGGTCGATAGCAGCATCTTCTGCAGATGCCCGTAGAACCGCTCCATTTCCTCGACGGTGGGCGGCACGTACCAGGGATGGTCCTTCTTGGACGAGACACTGGGCGCCTGCGGGTGCGCCGCGCGCCGCAGCTCGTAGGCCAGGATCTGCACGGCCTGCGACAGGTTCAGCGAGCTGTAACCCGGGTTGGTGGGAATCATTGTCGCGGCGTGGCAGCAGTCGAGCTCCTCGTTGGTCAGGCCGGTGCGTTCGCAGCCGAACACCAGCGCCACCGGGGCGCTGGCGGCGCGCGCCAGCGCACGGCCCGCGCCCTCCCAGGGCGTCAGCGGCTCATCGCCGAGGTGGCGGACCCGCGCCGAGGACGCCAGCACCCAGCCGCAGTCGCTGACGGCCTCCTCCAGCGAGGACACGATCCGCGCGCTATCGAGCACGCTTTCCGCATGTGCCGCGGTGGCGCGTGCCTGCGGATGCGGGTACCGGTCGGGATTCACCAGCACGAGATCGTTCAGGCCCATCGTCAGCATCGCGCGTGCGGTCGCGCCGATATTGCCCGGGTGCTGGGTCGAAACCAGAACGATACGGATATTGGACAGGGGGTCGGAGGCGGGGGCGGCGGTCATGCGTGTATTATGCGCGCGCCGTTATCGCTCCTTGTCTCCGCTCCTCTCGCTTCACGGGCCTCCATGCACCCGCTGATCAATATCGCCGTGGCCGCCGCTCGTTCGGCCGGCAACCACATCATGCGTTACTACGACCGTGCCGATCAGTTGGCCGTCGAGCGCAAGGCCCGCAACGACTTCGTGACCCAGGTCGACCGTGGTGCCGAGAGCGAAATCATCCGCACGATCCAGAAGGCCTATCCGCAGCATGCGATCCTTGGCGAGGAAAGCGGCGCGATCGGTAACCCGGAGCGCGCCGAGGTCACGTGGATCATCGATCCACTCGACGGTACCACCAACTTCCTGCATCGCATTCCGCACTTCGCCGTGTCGATCGGCATCCAGGTGCGCGGGCGGCTCGAACACGGCGTGATCTACGCCCCCTGCACCCAGGACCTGTACACGGCCTCGCGCGGCGACGGCGCCCTGCTCAACAATCGCAAGCTGCGCGTCAGTGCCTGCAAGGAGCTCGATTCGGCCCTGATCGGCACCGGCGTGCCGCTGCAGGAACACTACCTCGAGCGATACCTGCCCATGCTGCGCAACGTTGCCGCCCACACGGCCGGCGTGCGCCGCGCGGGCGCGGCCTCGCTGGACCTGGCCTATGTGGCCGGTGGCCGGCTTGACGGTTTCTGGGAGTTCAACCTCAAGCCCTGGGACATCGCCGCTGGCATCGTGCTGATCCAGGAAGCGGGCGGCGTCGTGCGCGAGCTTGATGGCGAGGACGACGTGCTCAAGACCGGCAATCTCCTGGCGGCCAACAGCAAGCTGATCGACGAACTGGCCCCGCTGCTGCCGCGCCGCCGTCGCGAGGCCTGACCCCGCTCGCAGCCCCGGCGCTGCATTGGGTAAGCTGCGGGCCTGACGCCGGCGCAGAATCGGCGACCATCTGTTGCCGAATCGGGGATTTCAGGCTTGTCGACTACTTTGCTCATTACCGGCGGCGCCGGTTTCATCGGCTCCGCGCTGATCCGTACCCTGCTGGCGGACAGCGACTACCGCATCGTCAATGTCGACAAGCTGACCTACGCCGCCAGCCTCGACGCGCTCGAGGACGCAACCCGCAATCCGCGCTATGCCTTCGTGCAGGCGGATATCTGTGATGGCCCCGCGCTGGAACGCGTGTTTGCCGAGCATCGTCCGGACGGCGTGATCCACCTCGCGGCCGAGTCGCATGTCGACCGCTCGATCGACGGCCCGGCCGAATTCATCCAGACCAACATCGTCGGCACGTTCCGCCTGCTGGAAGTGGCACTGGCCTACTGGCAGCAGCTGCCACCGGCCGCGCGCAGCGCGTTTCGCTTCCATCACGTCTCGACCGACGAGGTCTACGGCACGCTGGGCGCCAGCGGCCTGTTCACCGAGGACACCGCCTACGCCCCGAACTCGCCCTACTCCGCGAGCAAGGCCAGTTCCGACCACCTGGTCCGCGCCTGGCACCACACCTACGGCCTGCCGGTGGTCGCGACCAACTGCTCGAACAACTACGGGCCCTACCAGTTCCCTGAAAAGCTGATCCCGCTGATGATCCTCAACGCGGTTGAGGGCAAGCCGCTGCCGGTCTACGGTACCGGCGAGAACGTGCGCGACTGGCTGTATGTGGAGGACCACGCCCGCGCCCTGCGCGCGGTCTATGAGCGCGGCCGTCTGGGCGAGTCCTACAACATCGGCGGCCACAACGAGCTGCGCAACATCGATCTCGTCCATCGCCTCTGCGAGCTGCTCGACGAGCTGCGCCCCGGTACCGCCAACAAGCCGCACCGTGAACTGATCCGCTTCGTCACCGACCGCAAGGGCCACGACCTGCGCTACGCCATCGACGCCGGCAAGATCGACCGCGAGCTCGGCTGGAAACCGCGCGAGACCTTCGATACCGGACTGCGCAAGACGGTGAGCTGGTATCTGGCACATCTCGACTGGTGCCGCAGCCTGCAGGCGCGCGGCTATCGCCAGGAACGCCTGGGCATGGGCAGGAGCGCAAACTCGTGACAACTTCCCTCACCCCACCGTCCGCGTTCGCGGGCGGTTCCCCCCGCTCCCGCACTGCGCGACAGGGGCAGGTGTCTCGCTACGCGAGAAGCACATGAAGGGCATCATCCTCGCCGGCGGCAGCGGCACGCGCCTCTACCCGGCCACGCAGGCCGTGTCCAAGCAACTGCTGCCGGTCTACGACAAGCCGATGATCTACTACCCGCTGAGCACGCTGATGCTCGCGGGCATTCGTGACATCCTGATCATCTCCACACCGCAGGACACGCCGCGCTTCGAGCAACTGCTCGGCAATGGCAGCCGCTGGGGCCTGACCCTGTCCTATACCGTTCAACCCAGCCCTGATGGCCTGGCCCAGGCGTTCCTGCTCGGAGAACGTTTCATCGACGGCCAGCGCTGCGCGCTGGTCCTGGGCGACAACCTGTTCTACGGCCACGACATGGTGCCGATGCTGCGGCGCGCGGCCGAACGTGAAGTGGGCGCCACTGTCTTCGCCTATCCCGTGCAGGATCCGGAGCGCTATGGCGTGGTCGATTTCGATGCCGCCGGCAAGGTGCTGTCGATCGAGGAAAAGCCCAAGCAGCCAAAATCGCGATACGCCGTGACCGGCCTGTACTTCTACGACGCCGACGTCGTCACCCTCGCCCAGCAGGTGAAGCCCTCCCCGCGCGGCGAGTTGGAGATCACCGACCTCAACGGCCTCTACCTGCAGCGCGGCGATCTGTGCGTGGAGCGCATGGGCCGCGGCATGGCCTGGCTCGATACCGGCACCCATGACTCACTGCTGGAAGCCGGCACCTTCATCCAGACGCTGGAGAAGCGCCAGGGCCTGAAGATCGCCTGCCCGGAAGAAGTCGCCTATCGCGGCGGCTTCATTGACGCCGCGCAGCTCCGACGTCTGGCCGAACCCCTGATGAAGAGCGGCTATGGCCACTATCTGATGCGCGTGCTCGAAGAGCGGATTTTCTGACCCCTGACCTATGCAAGCCATCGCCACCGAACTGCCGGATGTCGTGGTCCTCGAACCGAAGATCTTCGGCGATGACCGCGGCTTCTTCATGGAGACCTATAACCAGGACGTGTTCGCCCGCCTGACCGGCTGTCGCGACGTCATGGTTCAGGACAACCACTCCCGCTCCGTGCGCGGCGTGCTGCGCGGCCTGCACTACCAGCTGCCACCGATGGCCCAGGGCAAGCTGGTTCGCGCCATCGCAGGCGAGATCTTTGACGTCGCCGTCGACATCCGCCGTGGTTCCCCGACCTTCGGCCGCTGGACCGGCGTGCATCTCAGCGCCGACAACAAGCGGCAGCTGTGGATCCCGCCTGGCTTTGCGCACGGCTTCTACACCGTGTCGGAGACGGCCGAAGTCGTCTACAAGGTCACGGCGCTCTATGCCCCCGCCCAGGATCGCGGCATCTGCTGGAATGATCCCGATGTCGGCATTCGCTGGCCGCTGGTCGAGGGCGCCGCGCCGCTGCTGTCCGGCAAGGATGCCGCCGCCAAGAGACTGAAGGACGCCGAGGTCTTCGCATGAGTGCAACCCCCATCCTGATCACCGGCGCCCGTGGCCAGCTGGGGCTGGAACTGCAGGCCCGTGCCCCCGCGGATGTGACGCTCACGGCGATTGATCTGCAGGAATTGGACATCACCGACGCCGACGCCACCGCCGCACAGGTCGCGGCGATCCGCCCGCGCTGGATCATCAACTGCGCCGCCTACACCGCTGTCGACAAGGCCGAGAGCGACTCCGCGCTGGCCATGCGCGTCAACCGCGACGGGGCGCGCCACCTTGCCCAGGCCGCCAGACAGCACGGTGCCCGGCTCGTGCATATCTCGACGGATTTCGTGTTCGACGGCTGCAAATCCTCGCCCTATCTGCCCGACGATCCCCCACATCCGCTGGGCTCGTATGGTCAGACCAAGCTCGAGGGCGAGCTCGCCGTGGCGCAGGCCAGCGACGGCGATGCGCTGATTGTCCGCACGGCCTGGCTCTACTCCGCCCACGGCGCCAACTTCGCCAAGACCATCCTGCGCCTGCTGGCCGAGCGTCCCGAGGTCCGTGTGGTCGCGGACCAAGTCGGCACGCCGACCTCCGCCGGCACGCTGGCCGATACGCTATGGAAGCTGATCGCCGCCAATGCCAGCGGCGGCCGCTATCACTACACCGACAGCGGGGTCGCGAGCTGGTACGACTTCGCCGTCGCGATTCGCGCCGCCGCCAGCCGCCACCAACAGCGCACGCTGCCCCCCGTGCTGCCGATTCGCACCGAGGACTACCCCACTCCGGCGCGGCGCCCCGCCTACTCGGTTCTGGATCGGCAGCGCACGCTGGCCATTACCGGCCCCGCTCCGCACTGGCAGGAAGCGCTCGAATCCGTCATGGCGCAGCTGCTGGCCTGAATCCCGTCGATTCAAATCTGTCAGCCCCGGCACCGCGGTCTGACGGTCAGATCAGCAGGAAATGTCGGATATTTCCTACGTTTTACAGCGGGACGTGACGTACTTTGCACCTTTCAGTGTTGCAAAGGCTTGCAAAGGCTTGACGCAGTAGGCCTTTGCAGGCAACAGTCCATGACACCGGCATGACAAAAACAGACGGGCAGCCGGGCCCAAATGGAGAATCGGGGATTTCTGGTGAGCTACAACCCGCGATGGGGCTCAGGCGTGGCCGTGCAGCCCTACGATGAGGCAGACGATACCGGCATCGACAACCCGATGCCGGTAGGCCTGTCTGACGGCGCCGAGAGGGCAACGGCGCAGCCGACGGGTTTCTATGCCCGTTACGGCAAGCGCGCTTTCGACATCCTGTTTGCCTCCGCGTTTCTGGTCGGCGCCGCGATCTGGCTGTTCCCGCTGATCGTCCTGGCCATTCGGCTTGAATCGCGCGGCCCTGCGCTGTTCCGCCAGCGGCGTATCGGGCTCAACGGCGTGCCGTTCAACTGCCTGAAATTCCGCACGATGGTGCACGCGCCAGACGCGCCCTTCCAGCAGGCGCAGCAGAACGATCCGCGCGTCACCCGCGTCGGACGCTTTCTGCGCCGGCACAATCTCGACGAGCTTCCGCAGTTCTTCAACGTGCTGATCGGAGAGATGTCCGTCGTCGGTCCGCGCCCGCATGTTGCCGCGCTGGACGACCTCTACAGCAGCCGCCTGCCCGGCTACTGCAACCGCAACCTCGTGCCGCCCGGCGTCACGGGCCTGGCGCAGATCAGCGGCCATCGCGGCGAAACGCGAACCTTGCGTGAGATGGCGCAGCGCGTGCGCCTCGACCTGTTCTACGTGCGCCGCTACACCCTGGCCCTGGATATCCGCACGATTTTCGCGACGATCCGTCGGGGCATCGAAGGCGATGACAAGGCCTACTGAGCCGCGCCGTCCCGCACACAACAAAAAAAGCCGGGCAATGCCCGGCTTTTTCATTTCACGTCTGCAGCCTTACTTCTTGCCCTTGGCGGGCGCGGCGGCGGCCGGCAGATTGCCCTTCAGCTGTGCCGCGAAAGCGCGCTGCGCCGTCTGGGCGATCCCCATCTGCACGCGCAGGCGCTTGATCTCACCCTCGGTGAGCTGCAGGTTGACCAGGGCGGCACGCGCCTCCTTGCTCAGCGAATCGACGTCGTACTGCGTGCCGTCGATGGTGACGGTGTTGGCGTTTTTGGTGGCCATGGAATTCCCCAATCAGATGGACAGATAAGCCCTAAAGAGGGCGGATTATGCAATACGCTTGAGCCACGAGCCAGGCCAGTACGTGACCAGCTCGGGCGAATCGATGACGCTCTCATTGAACGGAAACTTCAGCGGCTCGCTGCGGAACTGCGGGTGGGCCGCCACGAATTCCTCGGCGGCGTTCTTCGGATTGTTCCAGTGCCAATCCGGCTGCGTGCGCGGGGCCTTGTCGAGCCAGTGCATGATGCCGTCGGTCGCGACGATGTAGGAGCCCTGCGTGACCATCGGCCCGTAGGCTTCCAGCTCGGCACGCACGTGATCGCGGCTGTGGTTGGAATCGAGGATCACCAGGACGACGTCGTCCGGCTTGAGCAAGCCCTTGACCTGACCGACGATCTCCGGAGCCACCGAGCTGCCCTCGACCAGCGTCAGATATGAATACAGCGGATGGGCCTCGATGGCGCTGCGGTTGTGCGGGCGGATCTCGATGTCGATGCCGATCACGCGGCCCGGCAGATTCATGGCCTGGAACAGCGAGGCGTAGTAGATCAGCGAACCGCCGTGGGCAACGCCGGTCTCGATGATCACGGTCGGCTTGATCGCGAAGATCAGTTCCTGAATGCGCAGCATGTCGTCCGGCAACTGGATCACCGGGCGGCCCAGCCAGCTGAAGGAGTACACGTACTTGGCATCCCAGCCCGCGCGCAGGTAGGCCTTGGACACCAGCGCGAAACCCGCGGGGCTGCCCAGGGCATGGCGCGTAGCCACCCCGTTCTCGGTCGTTTCCACCCAGCCCTGTTCCAGATCGATCTTCATGTCTTCATCACTCGCAAATGCCCTGCCCTGAGCGGGGCCAAAAAGTCAGAACGCCGACACCAGGGTCGGCAACACCTGCAGCACGCTGCGCGGTACCCATCCGAATTCGTCACGGATACGCGACGCGTCGATCAGCGGAAAGCTCAGCACCGGCGCATCCGACACGCAGTCAACCTGGCACCCGGTCAGACGCGCCAGCTCGGAACACAGCGCGTCGTTGCGGATCGCGCGGCCGCTGGCCACGTTGTAGACCGACTGCTGCCCGCCCAGCGCGATACGCGTCAGCAGCGCCAGCACCTCGTCCAGCAGGATGTAGTCCTTGGCCGAAGCGGGCGCGGATCGTAGCAGGATGCGCCCGGCTCTGGCCTCGCGGATCAACTCGAACAGAAAGTTTTCCGAAGTCCGGTCCAGGCCGATCACGTTCGACAGGCGCGCCACGCGCACGCCGCTGCGACCGCCATGCAGGCAGATCGACTCGCCCATCAACTTGCTGAGGTTGTACAGATCCGAGGGATCAGCGGCATTAACCGTCAGGTCGGCCGACTCGCTACCGATGCCGCTCTTGCCGTAGACCCGCGTCGACGACAGATACAGCAGTGAGGCGAAGGACGCTCGCTCCAGCACCTCGGTCAGCAACGAGACATGCGCACGCACCGTATCGAACGGCCGCGAGCGGAAATCAGCAGTCAGGCCGATCGCATAGATCACATGGCCAAGGTCGCGGTCGTACGGCACGGCCTCGTCGCGGGCCGGGGCGAACACCTCATGGCCCTGCTCCCGCAGATACGGCACCAGCGCCGAACCGATGAACCCCCCCGCACCGAGGACGGTGAAGCGGCTCACCGGCGCTCCCCGATCACCTTGAGCGGCGCGCCCGCATAGATCTTGTAGGCCTCCAGCCGGCCGCGGACCACGGATCCCGCCCCGACGACACAGCCGTCCTCCAGCACCGCGCCATCGAGAATCACGCAGTTGGCGCCGATCCAGACGTCGTTGCCGACGACGATGCCGCCACGGCTCGGCGTGAAGCCCTGCTGACGGATCGGCAGGTCGCGGCGCGCGACCGCATGATTGGTCGGCGCGAAGGTGCAGTTGGCTGCCACCAGCACCCCCTCCCCGAAGCGGATGCCGTGCCCGGTGTAGAACACGCAGCCGGAGTTGATGGTGCAGTCAGCGCCGATGACCAGATCGCCGCTGCCGCCCGCCGGCTTGACCTTGACGAACGCATCCACGGTCACGCGCGGGCCGAAGACGATGCGCGTTCCGCGCGTCGAGTCCTCGATGTCGGCCAGCCGGGAGATCCGTGCGGTCGGGTCGATCTCGATCATCGCGCGTGCTCGTAGTCGGGATAGCCGGCATCCCGCTCGGAAATCGTCAGCCCCTGGGTCTGCGGCCAGGCAATGTTGAAGGCCGGATCATTCCAGCGCAGGCCGCGCGCGGCCTCGGGACGGAACGGCACGTCCATGGCGTACAGCACCTCCGTGCCATCGACCTGGGTCAGAAATCCATGCGCAACGCCCGCCGGGATGTAGACCGCATGCGCGTTGTCAGCGCTCAATGCCACACCCGTCCATTGGCGATAGCTCGGCGACGAGGGCCGCAGATCAAGCAGCACATCGAACAGCGCGCCGCGCGTCACCCGCACCAACTTGTTCTCGCCCCAGGGCGCCATCTGGTAGTGCAGGCCGCGCAACGTGCCGGCCTTGTGGTTCCACGACACGCTCATCTGCGACAGCGCCCCCACCAGGCCGTGGGCCTCGAATTCCTCGCGGCAGAACACGCGCGCGAAATGGCCACGCGCATCCGCGTGCGGCTCCGGTTCGATCCGCATCGCTCCCGCAATCGGCAGCGCGACGAACTTCACCCCAGGACCTCGATGCGCGGCACGGCGACGACGAAGCGTCCGCCCCACTCGCGGATGTAGGCGTGCTGCGCCGTGATCTCCGCCGACAGGTTCCACGGCAGGATCAGCACCAGATCCGGCTTCGTCTCGCGCAGCTTCGCCGGCGCGTACACCGGCAGGCGCGTGCCCGGCAGGAATTTATGCTGCTTGTGCGGACTCGCATCCACCGTGTACGCGATGAGATCCGACTTCACGCCGCAGTAGTTCAGCAGGGTGTTGCCTTTGGCCGGTGCGCCGTAGGCCACGACCGTCTTGCCGTCGCGCCGGGCCTGCAGCAGGAACGCCAGCAGGCCATCCTTGAGCTGCTCGACCCGCGCCTGGAAGCCGCGATAGGTCTCCACGCGATGCAGCCCGGCGGCGGCCTCGTCGGCGCGCACCTTCGCCAGACCCGCACCGGGTGCCGCCACGTTCGCGCCACCGCGATGCCGCAGGTAGACCCGCAGCGAGCCCCCGTGCGTGCCCAGTTCCTCGACGTCGAACACTTCCAGGCCGTGCCGCGACAGGATGTTCTCCACGGCCAGCAGCGAGTAATACGAGTAGTGCTCGTGGTAGATCGTGTCGAACTGGCACTGCTCGATCTGTCGCAGCAGGTGCGGAAACTCGATCGTCATCGTGCCGGAGGACTTCAGCGCGAGGGCAATGCCCTTCACGAAATCGTGGATGTCCGGCACGTGCGCGAACACGTTGTTGGCCGCCATCAGGTCGGCCTGCAGGTTCTGCGCCACCAGTTCGCGCGCGGTTGCCTCGCCGAAGAATTTCTCCCAGGTCGGCACGCCGAGCTGGCGCGCGGCCTCCGCCGTATTCGCGGTCGGCTCGATGCCCAGGCAGGGAATCTGCCTGGCCACGAAGTTCTTCAGCAGGTAGCCGTCGTTGCTGGCGATCTCGATGACATGCGACCCGGCACCGAGCCCGAAGCGCGCGGTCACGGACTCGACGTACTGGCGTGCGTGCTCCAGCCAGGAGCTGGAGAACGAGGAGAAGTAGACGTAATCCTCGTGGAAATGCAGATCGGCCTGCTGCTCGCTGTCGAGCTGCACCAGGAAGCACTGGCCGCAGACCTTCGCATGCAGGGGATAGAACATCTCGCCCCGGCCCAGATGCTGCGGCGAGATGAAGGCGTTCGAAACCGGACTGATGCCCAGGTCGGCAAAGGTCTCGGTCAGCGGGGCTTCGCAATTGCGGCAACTGGCGGTCATGCCCGCGCATCCTTGAGGTAGTCGTCGATCTGCGCGAGCGTGAACGCGCGCATATCGGTGGTGGGGGTGGCCGCAGCGCGATACCAGGCCGCGGTCTTCGCCAGTGCGGCGTCGGCCGTCAGGCGCGGACGCCAGGCCAGATGCGCGAGCGCCTTGCTGATGTCCAGCGCCAGCAGTCCTGCCTCAGGGAACCGTGCACTGTCCGGATCGACGCGGTACTCGCCACCGCCCCAGTGACGAATCAGACGCTGCACCACATCCTCGACACTCAGCTGGCCGTCCGTGTTCGGGCCGAAGTTCCAGGCCTGCGCAAAAGCCCTGGGCTCCTGCCATTGACGCCAGGCCAGTTCCAGATACCCGGCCAGCGGCTCCAGCACGTGCTGCCAGGGGCGCGTCGCCTTCGGCCGACGCAGCACCAGCGCCTCGCCCTTGGCGAAGGCGCGCATGCAGTCCGGCACGATGCGGTCGTCCGACCAGTCGCCGCCGCCGATGACGTTGCCGGCCCGCGCGGTGGAGACGCTGACGCCCTGCGCGCCCAGGTAACTGCGGCGATAGCAGTCCGTCACCAGTTCGGCGCAGGCCTTGCTGTTGCTGTACGGATCCTTGCCGCCGAGGGTATCCGTCTCGCGATACGGATACTCCCACTCGCGGTTGTCGTAGCACTTGTCGGTGGTGATCACCTCGATGACGCGCGCCGTGCCGGTCTGCCGCAGGGCATCGAGCAGGTGCGCCGTGCCCATGACATTGACCGCGTAAGTCTCCAGCGGATCGTGGAACGCAGCACCGACCAGCGGCTGAGCCGCCAGATGCAGCACGATCTCGGGCCGGCTCTCGCGCACCACCCGACGCACGCCGTCGAGGTCGCGCAGGTCGACGATCAGCGAGCGCATGCCGTCGGCCACACGCGCGCGATGGAACAGGGCTTCGGGCTTCGGCTGCTCCAGTGCAAAACCCGTCAGCTCGGCGCCGAGCTGCTGCAGCCACAGCGCCAGCCAGCTGCCCTTGAAACCGGTGTGTCCGGTCAGCAGGACGCGCTTGCCGCGCCAGAACGAGGACGAAAGGGCGTCCATCGCGGCCATCAGTCCCAGACCTTCCACGGTGCCTTGCCGGAGGTCCACAGCGATTCCAGCAGGTTCTTCTCGCGCAGCGTGTCCATCGGCTGCCAGAAGCCGGAGTGCTCGAAGCTCATCAACTGCCCCTCGCGCGCCAGACGCTCCATCGGCTCGCGCTCCCAGCTGGTGAGATCGTCCGGGATGTAGTCGACAACCTGCTTGTTCAGCACGAAGAAGCCGCCGTTGATCCAGCCACCGTCCCCCTGCGGCTTCTCGGTAAAGCCGGTCACCGCATCGCCTTCGATCTGCAGCATGCCGAAGCGACCCGGCGGCAGCACCGCCGTCACCGTCGCAAGCTTGCCGTGCGCCTGATGGAAGCGCAGCGTCTCGCCGATGTTCAGGTCCGACACGCCATCGCCATAGGTGAAGCAGAACTGGTCCTGCAGGTAACGCTTGACGCGACGCAGGCGCCCCCCGGTCTGCGAGGCCTCGCCGGTATCGACCAGCGTGATGCGCCAGGGCTCGGTATTGGAGTGATGCACTTCCAGCTTGTTGTTGGCCAGATCGATCGTGACGTCGGTCGTGTGCAGGAAGTAGTTGGTGAAGAACTCCTTGATCACGTAGCCCTTGTAGCCGAGGCAGATGATGAAGTCGTTGACGCCGTGGGCGCTGTAGATCTTCATGATGTGCCACAGTATCGGCTTGCCGCCGATTTCGATCATCGGCTTGGGCTTGAGGTGGGATTCCTCGGAAATACGCGTGCCGAGGCCTCCGGCGAGAATGACCGCCTGCATGATTGCTCTGTCCCTTGGTGACGGGCGGCTGGTCGTCGGATGAAGGGGCCGGCCCGCAAAGCCGGCATTTTAGCCGGCGGCGGCCCCCTCCGGGCGAGTCGCGCCCGGCGCGCTAGGGCGCCGGGGCCCGCACGAAGTTGACCTTCGCCATCAGCGCCAGGGCCTCGGGCTGCTCGGGCGCAACCTCCAGCAGCGCCTGAGCCAGTCTGACGGCCTTGACCTTGGCCGCCTGATTCCCCTGGAACCAGCGCTGGATCAGGAACACTGCCGACGGCAGCGTGATGCGGCGCCCGTCCATGTTGACCAGCACGTCCTGGCCCGGCACCGGGCGACCCGGCTGGACCCCGTTGGCCTCCTGGGTCCGGCACCACTGCTGCCAGACCCCGCGCAGGGCCTGTCCGAACAGCTTCACGAAACGGGCCTCGTCCAGCAGTGTCGAGGCCTGCATGCGGGGCCGCATCGTCTGGCGCGCCTGCGCCAGGGCCGCCGGATCGGACGCCAGCGCGACTACCCGCTCGATGTAGGCCTCGACGGTGCGGGTGATGTTCTCGTGGAAACCGCCCCCGGCGATGATCGTGCCGGACAGGCGCTCGCGGAAGGTCCGCCCCAGCACAGTCACGACCGGCACGCCCATCCACATCGCATCGAAGGTCGTCGTGCCACCGGTCAGCGGGAACGGATCCAGCGCGATGTCGATGCGGTGGTACGTGAGGTACTGCTGCCGTGGATCGCGCGAAACGAAGATCAGGCGCGACTCCTCGATCCCCTGGGCCGCAAACTGACTGCGCAAGCTGGCGGTGGAGGCCGGCGAGCCCATGTCCTTGGCCTCGATCAGCAGCTTCGAGTCCGGAACCTGATGCAGGATCTGCGACCACGCGGCGATGGTCGGCGGCGTGATCTTGGCGACATTGTTGCAGCAGCCGAAGGTGATGTAGCCATTCTCCAGACAGGGCGCCGGCTGCACCTGGTAGCGTGGATCGACGCGATGCAACGGACTGCGGATGTGCGGTCGATAGGCGCAGAAGGTACCGGGCAGCCGGATCAGGCCCTCGGTGTACAGCGCATCCGCCCCCGGGGGATCCGCCAGATGATCGGTGATGCGCCAGTCGATCGCCTTCAGGCCGGTCGTGCCCGGATAGCCCAGCCAGGTCACCTGCACCGGTGCCGGCTTGAGGCACATGGCCTGCAGGCCGTTCTTGGCCGTATGTCCGGCCAGGTCGACCAGTACGTCGATCTCGTCCTCGCGGATCATTTCCGCCGTGCGATCCGGATCGTGCAGCGGCACGTACCGGAAGCCGTCGGCCAGGCCCTTCACGCGCTCGGTGATGAAATCACCCGCCGGATAGGTGTAGTAGCAGTAGATCTCGAACTCGTTGCGCGGCAGGCGTGCGAGCACCGGCTCGGCAAAATACATCACCGCATGATTGGTGAAGTCCGGCGAGATGAAGCCAATGCGCAGGCGTCGATCCGGCAATACCACGTTGCGGTACGGCTTGCGCTTGCCGACCACCGGCGCCTCGAACTGCTCGGCATAGCGCTTGGCCACCTGCACGATCTGCTCGACCGGCACGCTGGCGTCGTACATCAGCGTCAGCAGCAGGTTGGTGTGCGTGATCGCATTGGTCGGATCCAGCACCAGCGCCTGCTGATAGGCCTGGACCGCCTCCGGAATCCGCCCCTGCGCCTTGAGCGCGGTCGCCAGATTGTTCAGCGCCTTGTCGTTCTTGGGGTCCAGTGCCAGCGCACGTTTTGACGCCTCGATCGAATCCTGGAACTGCTCGCAGTGATAGCAACTCGACGCGTAGTTGATCCACACCCGGACATTGTCAGGCGCCAGCCGCGTCGCCGCCTCGGCGTACTTCACGGCCATCGGATAGCGCTTGGTCTGGATATAGAAATGCGCCAGGTTCAGATGATGCGACAGCTCCTGCGGCGCCAGCTCCACCGCCTTGAGCGAAATCGCGATGGCCTCATCGAAGTTGTTGCGCGCCAGCAGGATGTGACCCAGCGTATTGACGGCAAAGGTGTCGGCGGCATTGGCCGCCAGCAGCCGCCGGCACAAGGCCTCCATCACGGCCGGACGGCCCGCGCGCAGTTCGCGCGTCGCGTGAGCCCGTTCCGGATCGACCGGCGGGGCCGTCGCCGGGGCGGCTTCCGGGGTGGGGGTCGTACTCATGCGGAGGCCTTGCCGGGCTGGGCACTGGCCACATCCACGCCCGGGGCCACCCGGGTGAAGCGCACCTGCGCCAGGATCGCGGTCGCGTCCGGCTGCTCCGGCACCACCTCGAGAATCGCCTGGGCCACGCGAGGCAAGGCCATGCGGGCCTTGTCGTCGCCGCGCTGCAGGCGCCGCAGCAGCGCCACCGCCGCCGCCAGCGTGATGCGCCGGCCGTTGATGTTCACCAGCAACTCGGGCTCCGACAGGCTCGGGGCAACGGCCGCAGCCGCCGGCTCCTGCGCGGCGCACCACTTCTGCCACATCCCGCGCAGCGCCTGGCCGAACAACTTGACGTAGCGCGGCTCGTCCATCAGCACCGAAGCCTGCATGCGCGTGCGCACGTCAGGGCGCGCCGCTGCCAGCGCCTGCGGATCGGACGCCAGCGCGACGGCGCGCTGCACATACGCGTCGACACTGGTGGCAATGTTTTCCTTGAAGCCGCCACCGGCGACGATGGTCCCCGACAGGCGCTCGCGGAAGCAGTGACCCAGCAGCGTCACCACCGGCACGCCCATCCACAGCGCATCGAAGGTGGTGGTGCCACCGGTCAGCGGGAACGGGTCCAGCGCAATGTCGATGCGGTGGTAGGTCAGGTACTGCTGGCGCGTGTCGCGCGCCACAAAGATCAGCCGCGACTCGTCGATCCCGTGCGACGCAAACTGCTCGCGCATGCCGGCCGTGGCCTCGGGCAGGTCAAGGCCCTTGCCCTCGATCAGCATCTTCGAGCCCGGCACGCCCTGCAGCACGCGACTCCAGGCCGCGATGCTCGGCGGCGTGATCTTGGCGATGTTGTTGCAGCAGCCAAACGTGATGTACCCGTTCTCCAGGCACGGCGCCGGCTTGACCTGATAGCGCTCGTCAAAGCGATGCAGCACCGAGCGGATATGCGGCCGGTAGACGCAGAACGTCCCCGGCAGCCGCACCAGCCCCTCCGAGTACTGCGTGGTCTCCACGCCCGGCGGATCGGCAACGTGATCGGTGATCCGCCAGTCGATGCTCTTGAGGCCCGTCGTACCCGGATAACCCAGCCAGGTCACCTGCACCGGTGCCGGCTTGTAGGCCATGGCCTGCAGCCCGTTCTTGGCGGTGTGGCCGGCCATGTCGACCAGGATGTCGATCTCGTCGTCCTGGATCATCTGGGCCGTCTTCTCGGGGTCCATGATCGGCACGTACCGGAACCGGTCCGCCCAGCCCTTGATGCGCTCGGTGACGTAATCGCCGCCGGCATAGGTGTAGTAGCAGTAGATCTCGAACTCGCTGCGCGGCAGACGTGCCAGCACCGGCTCGGAGAAGTAGGTCACCGCGTGATTGGTGAAGTCCGGCGAGATGAACCCCAACCGCAGCCGACGATTCGGCAGCGGCGTGTTGCGATGCGGCTTGCGCTTCGAGATCACCGGGGTCTCGAACACCTCGGCGAACTTGCGGGCCACTGCCACAATCTCTTCCAGCGGCGTGGTCGCGTCGTACAGCGCGGTGAGCTGCAGGTTGGTGTACAGCATCGCGTTCTGCGGCGCGATCTCCAGCGCCTCCTTGTACGCCAGGATGGCCTCGCGCACGCGGCCCTGGTCCTTCAGCGCATTGGCCAGATTGTTCAGGGCCTGATCGCTCTTCGGATTCAGCGCCAGCACCTTGCGCGCACTGGCCTCGGCTTCCTTGAGCTTGCCGAGCATGTGGCAGGCGTAGGAGTGATTCAGCCAGGCGATCTCGAAGGTCGGGTCGGTTTCGGCGGCCCGCCGGGCGTGCTCGGCGGCCTCGCTCCAGCGACGCTGATCGAGCATCAGTTTGGCCATGTTGGTGTTCAGCACCTTGTCCTTCGGTGCCATCTTGAGGCCGCGCACATACAGCGTCTCGGCCTCCTTGTAGTTGTTCTCCTTGAGCTTGATCAGCCCCAGGTTGGTGTTGCCGAACACATCATCCGGATTCTGGGCCAGCAGGCGCTCGCACAAGGCCTTCATCGGCTTCATGTCGCCCTTGAAGTACGCCTCCAGCGCGAGCTTGCGCTCGGGGTCCTGCGCCGGGGCGGGCTGGGCGGCAGCCGCCTTGGCGGGCGCAGCGGTCGCCGTACCGCCTGCGGGACGGGCAACGCGCGTGGGCGCCGGAGGGGGCGGCGGCGGGGCTTTCTTGCGGGTCATTGACGCTGGAATCCTGGAACAGGGTCGATCCAGCAGGAGGCCGGACCGGACGCCACCGGATTATCCGTTGAGATGGCGGCAAGACCAAGCCCGGACCCGTGTCGGGGGTGAGACCCCTGCAAAAACGAAAATCCCCGCGGCCCGGCGATGGCGATGCCGGACAGCGGGGAAAGGTCAACTCGGAAGGTCGCCGGGGGGTGAAGCCCCCGGCGCCTGAACCGGCGTTACAGCGTACCGACGTTCACGTCCATCGCGTCGAAGACATTGGCGCCCCCCGCCACCCCGACGATGTTCACGGTTGCGAGGTGGTACTCGAAACCGTTGCCCAGGTCGTTGTCGAGGTTGATGTGCAGCTCGTACTCCGACCCGCTGTTGAACACGATGGTGAAGCCCGTACCGAAGCCGCGCTCCGCATCCGTGAAGCCCAGGCTGTCGAACAGACCATCGAGATCGACCGTGTCGTGCGTACCGGAGCTGCCGTTGGCATCGAAGTTGTTGATCACGTCGGTGCCGCTGTCCGCCTCGAAGTAGGCAATCACGTCTGCATCGCCGTTGCCACCGGCATCGATCGTGTCATTACCCGCGCCGCCGACCAGCGTATCCGCGGCCGTACCACCGACCAGCGAGTCATCGCCTTCGCCACCCAGGATGAGGTCCGCACCGGCACCGCCATCCAGCGTGTCGTTGCCGTCGTTGCCGAACAGCACGTCCGCACTGCCGAGACCCTGCTGCGAGTCATTGCCTGCCGTGCCCGCCAGCACATCGCGGCCACTGCTGCCCGCACCGTCAAGAATCAGGCTGTAGACGTTTGTGGTCAGCGAGAAGCCGAGGTACGTCGCGTTGTCAAAGCTGATCTGCTCGATCGCGCCGCTAGTCTCCGTTGCTTGCAGCACGGTCACCAAGTTGCCGTCGAACTCGATCGCCGCTTCGTCACTGCCGCTGTCGTAGCTCGCGTTCAGCGACGTCAGCGCGGCACCGCCAGCGAGAATCACGAGACGGTCGCCACCCGAGGTGCCGGTATTGCCATCGAACACCGTATCGAGACCCGCATCCAGACCGAACTGATAGTGGTCGTTGGCCGCACCACCGATCAACGTGTCCGAACCCGTGCCGCCATTCAGCGTATCGGTGTTGGCATCACCGAACAACAGGTCGTCGCCCGAACCGCCATGGAGCGAGTCATTGCCGTTCTGGCCGTAGAGCACGTCATCGCCGTCGTTGCCGGAGATGACATCCGCGCCCGCGAGCCCGTAGATGATGTTGTCGCTGGCATCGGCTGAAATCACATCGGCAGCGCCGCTGCCCGTGCGGATCATGAAGGTCTCGGCGTACTCGACCGTGCCATAGACATCCGACACCGCCTCGACATTCAGCGTGTAGACCGAGTTGGTGGCCAGCGCCGAAACCACCTCGACCGCACCATTGGCCGCGACCGTGAACTGCGACGCACTGCCAGCCGCCGTCTGGAAGCTGAAGCCGGCCACATCCGGATCCAGATCGCCGATGATCTCGCCAACCCCCGGCACGGCCGTGCCACTGCTGACGAAGTCCATCACGCCCCAGTCGATATCGGTCAGATCGGCCTCGGGGGCCACTGTCACCGTCACCGTCTGCGTCGCAGACTCCAGACCATCGTCCACCGTGATGGTGAAGCTGTCCGTGCCGCTGAAGTTCGCATCCGGCGTGTAGACCCACGCACCGCTCGACGCGTTGACCGTCACCGAGCCATTGCCGCCATCCGTCTTGCTGTAGCTCAGCGTGTCATTGACATCGACATCGGATCCGACCGACATGCCCGACAGCGGCGTGTCCTCCGTCGTGGACGCCATCGCAGTCGGCGCGATCGTCGGCGCATCGTTCTCGCCGGTGACCGTGAGGGTCAGGATCCCGATGTCGGTACCGCCGCTGCCATCGCTCAGCGTGTACTGAACGTCGAACGTAGCCGACTCTCCTTCCGCCAGCGTGTCGTACGCGTTACCCGGATCGAACGTGATCTCGCCACCGAGGAAGCTCAAGCTACCGCCGACGCCCGACGCGCCGATGGAGACGATGCTGAGGTTGTGGACCGCATCCACATCCGTATCGTTCGCCACGACATCGACGACGATGGAGGCGTTTTCGCTCGTCGTTGCCGTATCGTCGTTCGCAACCGGGTTGTCATTCGCCCCCACCACCGTCACGACAATCGTCTCCATTGCGGTACCGTCGAGGCTGCTGACCGTCAGCGTGTCGGAGACCACCTGCAGCGCCACCAGCGCCTGCGTGTCGGAGTCCATGTTGTCGAGCGTGTAGGTCCAGGCGCCCGTCAGCTCGTTGAACGTGAAGTCGCCATACGTCCCCTCGAGGCTTAGCGGATTCACCATCGCAAAGACGTTCTCGCCGTCATCGACGTCGTCCACCGTCAGCGTGCCGCCGGCCAGCGCATTGCCGCCGCCTCCCAAGAAGCCCGGCGCCTCCTCGACCGCATCGGTCAGATCACCCGTGATCATCGCGGCGTCGTTGACGCCATTGATGGTCAGCGTCAGCGTCGACCGGCTGGTCGCACCGAACTCGTCCGCCACCACGTAGTCGATGACCACCGATGTGCTGTCCCCGGCCGCCAACGAGTCGTAGGCCGTACCCGGATCGAAGTCGATCGAGCCGCCGGAGACGAGCACGGTACCACCGGCACCGCCGGTGATCGTCGCGCCCGCCACCGTCAGCACGGCGTCGTCATCGACATCGGTGTCATTGGCGACCACATCGATCAGCGCCGACTCGTTCTCGCCCACCGTTGCCGTGTCGGCAATGGCGACCGGCGCATCGTTACTCCCCTTGACCGTGATCGTCACGGTGCGGGTATCGGTTGCACCGAAGTCGTCGGTCACCGTGACCACAAACTCCTCGGTCTCGATGTCGCCTTCCTTCAGACCCTGCGCCGCAGCGTTGTCCAGCGTATATGTCCACGCACCG
>JBEIOK010000258.1:0-2340 GCA_040377605.1 Nevskiaceae bacterium
GCTGCTCGAAATAGGTCTCGCAGGCAAAGATCGCGGCCTTGGCGTTGAGCGTGTCGAAGATCGTCTCGATCAGCAGCAGATCGGCACCGCCATCGATCAGACCGCGGATCTGCTCAACATAGGCCGTGACCAGTTCGTCGTAGCTGACATTGCGCGCGCCCGGATCGTTGACGTCGGGGCTGATGCTGCAGGTGCGGCTGGTCGGCCCCAGCGCACCAGCCACGAAGCGCGGCCGGTCCGGCGTCCGGGCGGTCCAGGCATCGGCCGCCTGCTTCGCGAGCTTCGCCGCCTCGACGTTGAGTTCGTAGGCCAGCGACTCCATACCGTAGTCGTGCAGCGAGATGACCTGGGCATTGAAGGTGTTGGTCTCGATCAGGTCGGCGCCCGCTTCCAGGTACTTGCCATGGATCTCGCGAATGATGTCCGGCTGCGTCAGCACCAGCAGATCGTTGTTGCCCTTCAGATCCTTGTGCCAGTCGGCAAAGCGCGAGCCCCGGTAGTCGGCTTCTTCAAGCCGGTAGCGCTGGATCATCGTGCCCATGGCGCCGTCGATGACCAGAATGCGCGCCTGCAGCAGGGCTTCGAGTTGGGCGTAGACGGGATGACGGGTCATGACAGCTCGGCAGTGGAAATACGAGAGCTGCGCATTGTATTCCTTTATGCGGATAGGCGGATGCAGATAGCGGACACCTCCGGTTTTCACCGCTTGTCCGCCGAACGCCGCCTCGCATCCCGGCGCGGGCCAAATGATGCAAGGACGCCAGTATCTTTTGCTCACTGGTTGCGGCAGACAGGGCGCGTAAAGTAGCTCCCAAGCAGCAACCGATCTCTCCCCCAACCCGGATTCCCCAACCATTCCGGGTACTTAAAGGCCAGGCCATTCCCCGCCTGGCCTTCTTTTATCCCGGCGTCGATGACGCCCCGCCGCGGACGCCGCCGGCAGCCCGCCGCCATGAAAAGCGCCCCCCGCTTCGGCTACTATTCGCCGCCTTTTAGCTGTCCGTCCCTTCCAGAGATTTCGTAGAGACTGCCTCCATGCCGTTGAAAAAGTGGCGTTGCCTGATCTGTGACTACGTTTACGACGAAGCCCTCGGGGCTCCGAGCGACGGCCTGGCGGCCGGCACCCGCTGGGAAGACATCCCGGACTCCTGGACCTGCCCGGACTGCGGCGCGTCCAAGGCGGATTTCCAGATGGTCGAAATGGATTGAAGGCCACCCATGAGCCAGTTCGATCAGGTTTCCGTTCTGAAGAAAGCCAACGTCTACTTCGACGGCAAGTGTGTCAGCCACACGGTGCTGCTCGCCGACGGCACGCGCAAGAGCATCGGCGTGATTCTCCCCTCGGCCCTCACCTTCACCACCGGCGCACCGGAGGTGATGGAACTGATCGAAGGCCGCTGCCGCGTGACGCTCAAGGGTGAGACTGCGGCGCGCGAGTATCGCGGCGGCGAGTCCTTCTCGGTGCCCGGCAACTCCGCCTTCGACATCGAGACGCTGGAGACGCTGCACTACGTCTGCCACTTCGGCTGAGCTTCCGCCGACACGCTGCACCCCAACGCCGGCTCGCTGCCGGCGTTTTTCGTGGTGGCTCAGCCTTTGAGCCTTTTGGTGTCTATAACAGGTGACGGTCCCATTCAGAGTGCCGTCAGCATGTCTTCCTCACCTTCTGCCGTAACCGCTCCGCCGCTCCGGGCGCCATTGCTACCGTCGGTCAGCAACCGACTTGCGGTCACCGATGGCATGCCAAGAATCGGTGAGCAGTCCCTAGCGCGGAGGATTCGCTCCGCATCCGGAGGTGCTGCGATGAACGCGAACAAGTCCCTGTCGCCGCAAGCACTCGATGCCTACATCGAGACGCTGTGTCATCACTGGGGCGCGGGCCATGCCCCCGCCCCGGCCACGGTCGGCGCAGCAGCGCACGCGCGCACCATCCGCACCCCTGATCAGGGTCTGATCGCCGTCGAGCCGCACGGCGGCGAACTCGAGTTTCGTGCCATCGGCTGGCCCCAGGTCAATGAGGCCGGATTCCGGCGCAGCTATGCCGAGACCCTGTCCGCCCGCATCTCCCTGGGCCGCGATCCGGTCGCCGCCGCTCAGGATCTGCAGCGCCGTCTGCTGCTGCCCTACGAAAGCGCGCTGACCGAAGCCCGCCGCAAGGCCGCGGACTATCGCCGCCTGCTGGCGGATGTCAGCGCCTGCCTCGACCACGCCGGATTCGCGACCAGCGATCGCCATGTGTCGGGGCGCAACCTGCAGGCGCAGAAGCCACATGGCGCGCTCGACGACAACGGCAAGCGCGTACCGACCACCAGCGTCACCACCATCACCGCGCGCGATGAC
>JBEIOK010000063.1:0-13739 GCA_040377605.1 Nevskiaceae bacterium
CCGCGGCTTTCCGCAGCAGGGGCACAGGTGCGTGGAGGCTTGCATGGGTCGGACTATAAGATAGGGGAACATTCACAACAAACAACGGGACAGCCCCATGCCGGCGCGTGAGATTTCCACGAAGCCCTACCTCGACCAGAAGTCCGGAACCGCCGGATTGCGCAAGAAGGTCGCGGTCTTTCAGCAACCTCACTACCTGGAAAATTTCCTGCAGGCAATCTTCGATAGCGTGCCGTCGCTCAAGGGCGGCTCGCTGGTGATCGGCGGCGACGGTCGCTACCACAATCGTGACGCCATCCACACGGCCATCGCCATGGCGGCGGCCAATGGCGTCGCGCGGGTCGTGGTCGGTCAAGGCGGCCTGCTGTCAACGCCCGCCGCCTCGCACCTGATCCGCCTGCGCCAGGCGCAAGGCGGCTTCCTGTTCACGGCCAGCCACAATCCGGCGGGCCCGGATGGCGACTTCGGCATCAAATTCAACATCGCCGGCGGCGGCCAGGCCAGCGAGGCGCTGACTGATCGCATCCACGACGTCACCAAGACGCTGGCCCGCTACCGCGTCTGGGACGAGGCCGATGTCGATCTGGACCGTCGCGGCGAGCAACTGCTGGGGGAGATGCGCATTGAGGTGGTCGACTGCGTCGAGGACTACGCCGCGTTGATGCAGCAACTGTTCGATTTCGATCGCATCCGCGACTGGCTCAAGCGTGGCCATCGCCTGCGCTTCGATGCCATGCATGCCGTCACCGGCCCCTACGCACAGCGCATCCTCGTCGAGCAGCTGGGTGCACCCGCCAGTGCCCTCCAGAACGCGACCCCGCTTCAGGACTTCGGCGGCGGCCATCCGGACCCGAACCTGATCTATGCCAAATCCCTGGTCGATCTTGCGTTCAGTGCGCAGGGTCCGGACCTGTGCGGCGCCAGCGACGGTGACGGCGACCGCAACATGATCCTGGGCCGCGATATCTTCATCTCGCCCGGGGACTCCCTGGCCATGCTGGCGGCACACCTCCCTGCCCTGCCCGGCTACCGTCATGGCCTCCAGGGCATCGCGCGGTCGATGCCCACCTGTCGCGCGGCCGACCAGGTTGCGAAGGCCCTGAACATTCCGCTTCACGAGACGCCCACCGGCTGGAAATTCTTCTGCAACTTGCTGGATGCGGGTCAGGCGACGATCTGCGGGGAAGAGAGTTTCGGCACCAGTTCCAGCCATGCGCGCGAGAAGGACGGCCTGTGGGCCGTGCTTGCCTGGCTCAACGTGCTGGCAGTGACACAGCAGTCGGTCCGCGAGCTGGCGCAGGCTCACTGGACCCGCTTTGGCCGCCACTATTACGCGCGTCACGACTATGAGGAATTGAGCGCTGCCAGCGCGGACGCGCTGATGCAGTCGCTGGTCACAGCGCTGCCGACCCTGCCCGCACAGCCTTTTGGCGATTGGCAGGTCAGCGCCGCAGACGAGTTCAGCTACCGAGACCCGGTGGATGGCAGCGTGGCCACCCAGCAAGGCGTGCGCATCGTGTTCGGCGAGCAGGCACGCATCATCCTGAGACTGTCCGGCACCGGCACCAAGGGCGCCACGCTGCGCCTGTACCTGGAGCGCTACGAGCGCGAAGCCAGCGCCTTGAACTGGAAGGCGGCAGATGCCCTGGCGCCGCTGGCCACCATCGCTGATCGCATCGCGCGTATCGCCGAACTGACGGGCCGGCGCAGCCCCAGCCTCGTGACCTGAACCGCAGACCCGGCAACCGCCGCCCGAAGTC
Source organism: Nevskiaceae bacterium (assembly GCA_040377605.1). Taxonomy (GTDB): domain Bacteria; phylum Pseudomonadota; class Gammaproteobacteria; order Nevskiales; family Nevskiaceae; genus Solimonas. The sequence goes on from JBEIOK010000063.1 coordinate 1,761, forward strand.
TGGCCTCAGAAGCCGAGGTTCATTCCCGGCGGCAGCTGCATACCGGCGGTCACCGCGCCAAGCTTGGACTTGGAGACCTCGTCGACCTTCTGCACGGCATCGTTGATTGCCGCCGCTACCAGATCCTCGACGAACTCCTGATCCTCCTTCAACGCCTCGACGCTGATCTCGACCTTGCGGCACTGATGCTTGCCGCTGAGCGTCACCTTGACCATACCGGCGCCGGACTCGCCCACGATTTCCAGTCGCGCAATCTCGTCCTGCACGCGCTTCATGTTCTCCTGCATCTGTTGCGCTTGGCGCATGATGTTGCCGAGAGCGTTCTTCATGGTGGTCTCCGTTCGGAAATGGAATCGCAAACCGGCACAAGGGCCGGCACGGGCGGCGGCGCCGCCTTCAGGAATTCAGGGGGTGGATGGAACCGGCACGTACGGTCGCGCCAAATTGATCGCGGAAGGCGCGCACGACCGGATCGGTCAACATGCCTTGCTCGGCCGCCTGCTGACGATCGATCTCCGCCTGCTGCTCCAGCGTCGCCGGCGACTCGATGGTCGCCTCCGCGGCCACCTCGATCGTGACGTGCACCGACACGCCAAGCTGATGTGAGAGCGCCGCTTCCAGCGCTGCGCGTCGATCCTCGTGCAGCAGATGGCGGGCCTTGGCGTCGAGGTCCAGTCGCACCTGATTCCCCTGCCGCTCGCCCCAGGCACAGTGACGCGCCAACTGACGCGTCAGTCCCTCGAGATTCATCGCCTCGACCCGCTCCGGCCAGCTCGCGTCCGGCGCAGGGGCGCGGGGACCGGCAACCGGCGCTGCGCTCGCACGAGGCGCAGACACCGGCGGGCTGGCGCCCGCCACCGCAGCGCCCGTCGTGGTACGGACCGTGCCGCCACCTGCGGAACCCGAGGTCGCTCCCGTGTCGTCGAGCTGGAACGCCAACATGCGTAGGAGCGTCATTTCGAACCCCATACGTGGCTCGGGGGCCCAGCCCAGATCGCGACGACCGTTCACGGCAATCTGATAGCAGAGCTGCACATCTTCCGGTGTGAGGCGCGACTTCAGATCCAGCAGAGCGGCCTCGTCCTCATCGGATTGCGCCTCCGGCAACAGCTGCAGCACCGCCAACCGCTGCAGGTACCCGGCCAGATCGTTGAGCAGCGCCAGATAGTCCGGCGCCAGCGACTCAAGGCGCTGGAGGCATGGCAGCAGCGCGCGGCCGTCCCGGTCAGCCAACGCCCCCAGGATCTCGAACAGCGTCTGCCGACCGCTGGTACCGAGCATCTCCTCGATCGGGCCACGCGCCAGCGACTCGCCTCCCGAGAAAGCGATCGCTTGATCAACCAGCGACAATCCATCGCGCATCGAGCCGTCCGCCGCGCGCGCGATCTCGGTCAGCGCCGCCAGCTCGTAGCCCACCGCTTCCGCGTCCAGCACCTTGGCCAGTTGATCGCGAATCACCGAGACCGGCAGGCGCTTCAGATTGAATTGCAGGCAGCGCGACAGCACCGTCACCAGCAGCTTCTGCGGGTCGGTGGTCGCGAGAATGAACTTCACATGCGGCGGCGGCTCTTCGAGCGTCTTGAGCAGCGCGTTGAACGCTGGCTTGGACAGCATGTGAACTTCGTCGATGAGGTACACCTTGTACCGGCCGCGCGCCGGCGAATACTGCGCGTTATCGATCAGCTGTCGGACATCGTCGACACCGGTGTTGCTGGCCGCGTCGATCTCCAGCAGATCCACGAAACGGCCCTGATCGACTTCGAGGCAGGCCGAACAGGTCCCGCAGGGACGGCTGCTGACGCCGGTCTCGCAGTTCAGGCACTTGGAAATGATGCGCGCCAAGGTCGTCTTGCCGACCCCACGTGTCCCCGTCAGCAGAATCGCCGGATGCAACTTGTCGCCATCCAGCGCATGCGACAGCGCCTTCACCACATGCCCCTGTCCCATCACGTCCTCGAAGCGACGCGGACGATACTTGCGGGCCAGCGCGAGATAACTCATGGGCGGGAAAAGGGTTGCGAAACGGAAGCCCGATTGTCGCGGATTGAAGCGGTCCCGACTAGGGCGAGAGTGCTGCGAAGCGCTTGGGAGCGGCCTGACGTGGTGGAGCGCGTCGCGAGCGCAAGCCCGTTGTGATACGCCGGCGCGCAGAGACTTTTGTCATCCGTCGGGCGTGGTGGTGGGCCCGTACCAGCTTGCTCCGGCACCCGGCTGCACCGCTACCGTTGCTCCCTTCCGGGCCTGGCGGGGTTCACGGCTTGCCGTCGCGGAGGTCCGGCACGGGCCACCCTAGACAACCGACAACCCTAGGGGCCGTCGAGAGGACGCGCAGTGTGCCTGAATCGATGCGGCGACTCCAGCCGCCCAACCGCTCAGCGCTGACGCAGGGCCTGCTGTTCGGTCAGCGTCAGGGCGACCTTGTTGCGCAGGTAGCGCGGCACCAGCTGGTCCAGCGACAGGCCGGCACCGTCACGCAATCGCGGCAGTCCGATCCGCAGCGCATCGGCGGCCTGCGGTAGCACGTCGCCGACGATGCGCAACGGCCGCTGCCCCAGGGCCTCGCATAACACCGGCTCGTAACGGCCCCAACCGGTACCGACACCGGTCCAGTCGACCTCCGTGCGTCGCGGCAGCGCCTGCGGCAAGCCGACCTGCTCCTCCACCACGACCTGCGGCAGACCGCTTGCATCGGGCTCGAATCCTGCCCAATAAACCTCGCTCATGCGTGCATCGATGACCGCCAGCACGCGTGCCGCACCAGCCTCCAGCGCTGGTAAGGCCAGCATCTCCAGCGAGCTGACGCCGACGGCAGGACGGTCTGCCGCCAACGCCAGCCCCTTCATGAATCCCAGACCGATGCGCACGCCCGCAAAACTGCCGGGGCCAATGCCGCAGACATAGCCGTCAAGTTGCGCGTAGGAGAGCCCCGCCTCGGCCATCAACGAGTGCACCATCGGCACCAGGCGCTCCGTGTGACTGCGCCCGGCGAGTTCGGAGCGGGCCAGCACGCGGCCCTCCACCGCCAGCGCAGCGGAACAAGCTTCGGTCGCCGTATCGAGGGCCAGAATTTTCATGCGTCGGGCGGCAGGGTTCGTGCGAAGGCCTGCACCTCCGCCAGTTCACGCAGAACCGGCATGGTCGGCAGACTCGCAATGACCTTGCGGCCGTATCCTTTCGAACTCAAGCGTGGATCACACAGCACCAACAGGCCGCGGTCGGCGGGATCGCGGATCAGGCGTCCGACGCCCTGCCGCAGCATGACGATGGCTTCAGGCAGCTGAAGTTCCAGGAACGGTGCCCCCCCGCGGCGGCGGATCGCATCGAGCTTGGCCTCGAACACCGGATCACCGGGCGCGGCAAACGGCAGCTTGTCGATCACCACCACGCGCAGCGCTTGCCCTTTCACATCGACACCTTCCCAGAAACTGCTGGTGCCGACCAGCACCGCGTTGCCGTCCGCAGCGAAGGCGTCGAGCAGCGCAGAGCGGCTCTCCTCGCCCTGCACCAACAGGCGATAGGAGATGCGCCCGCGCAGACGCTCCGCCACCGTGCGCAGGGCTCGATGACTGGTGCACAACACGAACACCCCCCCATGCGCCGCCTCGATCACCGGCAGCACCGCATCGGCAACCGCCGCCGAATAGGCCGGACTGTTGGGCTCCGGCAGGCCGCGCGGCAAATACAGACGGGTCTGCTCGGCGTAATCGAAGGGGCTGTCCAGACGCAGCGTCTGAGCATCCTCCAGGCCAAGCTGCTGCGTGTAGTGCGTGAAATCGGGGCCCGCTGCCAGCGTGGCCGAGGTAAAGATCCAGGCGCCGGGATAGGTCTGGCGCATGCGCCGAAAGCCGTCAGCCAGCTCGATCGGGGTGGCATTCAGGCTGCCCCCCCTCGGCAGCGCCTCGGCCCAGCGCACCTCGTCTTCGACGGCTGCCGTATCGAGGATGTGCGCCCATTTCTCGCGCAGCTCCAGCGCCCGTGCCAGCAGGGCACCCAACTCGGCATTGCGCTCCTCCAGCGGTCGCAAGGCCATGAAGGTCTCTTCCAGCGACTGGCCGGCGCGATCCAGTTCGATCTGCGCATCGGGGTTGGCGGTGAACTGCGCCAGCTGGGCCCGGGGCGCACTGCGCAGAAACACGGCCTCCAGGCGCGCGACATCACCGGCCAGGCGTTGTGCGGTCTCATTCAGCGCCGGAAGATCCCCACAGTTCTGCGCCTCCAGCTGGGTATCACGGGCCAGCTCCTGCAACTGCCGCGTCGAGACGCGTGTGCCGAAAAACTGGGAGGCCAGTTCCGGCAGTTGATGCGCCTCGTCGACGATGACTGCGTCGCTGCCCGACAGAATCTGACCAAAGCCGTTGTCCTTCAGCAGGAAGTCGGCAAACAGCAGGTGATGATTGACCACGACCAGATCGGCCGCTTGCGCCTGCCGCCGCGCCTGCGCGACGAAGCATCGCTCGAAATCCGCGCAACGGCTGCCCAGACAATTGTCGGCGGTCGAGGTGATCTGCCGCATGACCGCCTGGTCCTCGCGGAACTCGCCAAGCTCCGACAATTCACCGGACTGCGTGCGCCGCGCCCAGTCCTCGATCTGCGCCAATTGACCATCAAAGGCACGCATTGCCGGCAGTCCGCGCGCGCGCTTCATGCGGTAGAGGCAGAGGTAGTTGGCGCGCCCCTTCAGCAGGGCGGTGCGAACCGACAGCCGCAAGGTGTCGCGCACGCGGGGCAGGTCGCGGTGGAATAGCTGGTCCTGCAGCGTGCGGGTGCCGGTGGACACCACGGTCCGCCGTCCGGACATCAGCGCGGGCGCCAGATAGGCGTAGGTCTTGCCGGTGCCGGTCCCCGCCTCGACGACCAGGCTGCCGGCGCGGTCATATTGCTCGGCCACCGCACGGGCCATCCACTGCTGCGGCTGGCGCACCGCGAACCCCCCGAGCGCACGGGCAAACGGGCCGTCGGCGCCGAGCAGCCCGGCAATCTCGTCGGGATCCACGCGGCGGTCAGCGGGCGCCGGGCGCCGCAGCCGGCATCAGCCACGCCGCCAGTTCGTCGACGCGCGCCTGCGCTTGCAGCGCACCGACGGCGTCACCGCGCGCCTGACGCGCGATGGCAATGGTCTTCCAGTTTTCCAACTCGACCCAGACATTGCCGCGCGCCAGCACCGTGGACTTCTGCGCCACGCTCTCGGCCTGCGCATAGTTCTTCTGCGCGAGATAGGTCTGCCCCAGCGCCGACCACACGAAATAGTTGCGAGGCTCGATGCGCAGCGCGCGCTCCAGTGAAGCCGCCGCCTGATCCGGCTGCCCCGCCTGACGCTGGGCCCGCGCCTGACGGATCAGCGACGTGACCGCCGCACCGCTGATCTGCTCGGCGCTCCGTGGATAGTCGGGTACGGGACGCAGCGGCGGCGACACCTCCACCGCTCCCGGCGCGGCCTCAGGCAGAGGCTGTGGCACCGCATCCGGATCTTCCGGCACCAGAATCGGCGCCGGCTGTCCGGGTACGACGACACCGGGAGTCGGCGTCGGGGGGGGCGCCGGATCGGGGCGGCCACTGCGAGGGGTCTGGCATGCGGCCAGCGTCAACGCCAGCAGGCTCAGGACAACGGGACGCGGCCATCGGGGCCGAGCGGCGGCAAACAGGGTTGGCAACATGCGGCCATTGTACCCGCGGCGGTCAGCGCCGCCGCTCACCCTCCGAACAGATCCTTCAGCCACTGCATCGGGTTTTCGCGAAGTCCGTCCGGCAGGAAGCCGCCGCTGTCGGCGCAGGGAGCCCAGTCTGCCGGCGCGAAGCCCGCCATGAAAGGCACGACGATGGCATTGAGGCAGGCGGCGTCGGCGCGCTGACCGCTGAGCGGGTCGACGAGCGCCTCCTCGATATCCGGCGGTGGAATCGGGTCCAGACCTCGCACCCGCAGATCACGCATCACCTTGGCCCAGATCGGCAGGGCGCCGTTGGCCCCCGACAGTCCGGTCGGCTGGTTGTCGTCGCGGCCGATCCAGACCACGGCCACACGATCAGCCCCGAAGCCGGCGAACCAGCTGTCCCGGTAATCGTCGGTGGTGCCGGTCTTGCCCGCCAGCATCGTGCCCGGCGGCACCACGCTGTGCACTGCTCGGCCCGTGCCGATCGCCATCACCTGCCGCAGCGCCCAGTTCAGCAGGTAAACCGGTCCTTCCGGCAGCGTCTGCTGGACCTGGATCGGAAAGCGCTGCAGCGGCTTGCCGTCGGTGGTCTGCACCTCGCGGATCGCCGACAGCGGTGCCAGGAAGCCGCCGGAGGCCAGGGTCGAATACATCTGCGCCACTTCCAGCGGTGAGGCATCCAGCGCGCCAAGGAAAACCGACGGCAGGGCCTTAGCGTCACCGCCGTATCCGGCCGCGCGCAGCGTCTGCATCACCGACTCGGTGCCAATCGCCAGCCCCAGATGCACGGTCGGCAGGTTGTAGGACTGCGCGAGCGCAACGTATAGCGGCTGTGGACCGTGCAACTGACGGTCGTAGTTTTTCGGCTGCCAGGTCGCGCCATGCGGCATCTTCAGCGCAATCGGCTCGTCGGACAGGAAACTGTGCAGGTGATAATCGGCTGGCCGCTGCAGCGCGGTCAGATAGACGAACGGCTTGGCCAGCGACCCGATCGGTCGCTGCGCGTCGAGCGCGCGATTGAAGCCCGGGAAGCGCACGTCGCGACCGGCCACCAGGCCGAGGACTTCACCACCATCGGCGCTGGCAACCACCCCTGCGGCCTCCAGCGTGCCAGCCTTCATCCTGCGCGCCTTCTCCAGCGGCGGCAGTCCCTCGACGATCCGGCGCTCCAGGGCCTCCTGGGCACGTGGATCCAGCGTCGTGAAGATACGGAGACCTTCACTGGTGAGATCCTCCTCCTTGTACTGGCCGCGCAGCTGACGCCGCACCAGTTCGACAAAGGCCGGATAGCGCTCGACGCCACCGCCGCGGCCGCGGACCACCCCGAGCGGCTGCGCGATGGCCGACTCGTAGGCGGCCTCGTCGATCAACCCCTCGTCCTTGAACACCGACAGCACCAGGTCCCGCCGCTTGAGCGCACGCGCCTCGTTGCGGCGAGGGTTGTAAAACGACGGCCCCTTGACCAACCCGACGAGCAGCGCAATCTCATGCGTGCGCAACTCGTCCAGCGGCTTGTTGAAATAGAAATGTGCACCGAGCCCGAAACCATGAACGGCGCGGTTGCCATCCTGGCCGAGATGAACCTCGTTGAGATATGCCTCGAGAATTTCGTTCTTCTCGTAGTGCCCCTCCAGCAGCAGGGCCATGAAGGCTTCATTGATCTTGCGCTGCCAGGTCTGCTTGCTGTTGAGGAAGAAATTCTTGATCAACTGCTGGGTCAGCGTGCTGCCCCCCTGCACGACTTGGCCGGCCCGCAGATTGGCAACTGTCGCGCGCAGGATGCCCTTCACGCTGACACCCAGATGCGAGTGGAAGCTGCGATCCTCGACGGCGATCAGCCCGTCGCGCAGCAAGGCCGGCACCGCGTCGATCCGCACCAGCACGCGGTCCTCTCCCTGCTTCGGGTAGATGCTGCCGATCAACATCGGCTCGACACGGGTGATCTCGCGCGGCTCGCCACTGTCCATCGCCGCCAGCGCGAGGATCTGCGATTCGGAAAACTGGACGCTGAGCCGCTGCGCGGCCTGTGCACCGTCCCAGTAGTTGAACGGCCGCAGGTAGATATCGACGCGGCGCTCACCCGCGGCGTAGGTGCCGGTGCCGGTCACTTGCGGGTCCTGGCGATATCCCAGACGCTGCAGCTCGTGCGTCAGTTCCGCAGCACTGAGGCTCAGACCGGGATACAACTCCAGCGGCGACGCATAGACCTGGGCCGGGAGCGCCCAGCGCGCACCGGCGAAGCGATCGCGGATTTCCCGATCCAGCTTCAGCAGGTAACCCGCGAAGACCAGCACGCCGACACTGAGCGTGACGATCAGTGAAGACAGCGCCAGGACCTTGATTTTGTTACGGTTCAGAGCCACGTGCGAGACGGCGGAGCGGATTCGAATCGGCGCGCAGTGTAGTGCATCCCTCCTGGCTTCGCCGAGCGCAAAAAAGCCGCGGACCCGGTGGGGTCCGCGGCGATGATAATGCTAGGTCGTGAAGCAGAACGTCGGCTGAACGCAGCGCCGCGGCCCGCCAGGGGATCAGAGCCCCTTGACCTCTTTTTCCATGCTCTCCAGGGACAGATGGCGCACATCCTTGCCCTTGACGAAATAGATCACGTACTCGGAGATGTTCTTGGCATGGTCACCGATGCGCTCCAGCGAGCGCACGCTCCAGATGATGTCCATGACGCGGCGGATGGTGCGCGGGTCTTCCATCATGAAGGTGATGCACTGGCGCATCAGCGCCTCATACTCGCGGTCGATCGCTTGATCCTCGCGCGCCACCGCCAGCGCCGCCTCGGCATCCATGCGAGCAAACGCGTCGAGCGCGTCATGCACCATCTGCGTCACGCTGCGCGACAGGTGCTGCACCTGAATCAGGCCGTCGGACAGGCGCTCCTGCTTGGCCAGATCAGTGGCCATGCGCGCGATCTTCTCGGCCTCATCGCCGATGCGCTCGAGGTCCGTGATCGTCTTGACCACCGCATAGACCAATCGCAGATCGCTGGCGGTCGGCTGGCGGCGCGCGAGAATGTGCGAGCACTCCTCGTCGATCAGCACTTCCAGCCGGTTGACCTGGTAGTCGTTGCGAATGACTTCTTCGCCGAGCACCGCATCCCCGTCAATCAACGCGCGGGTCGCATCGACGATCTGCTGCTCGACCAGCCCGCCCATCGCCAGCACGCGCTGACGCACGTCCTCAAGTTCGGCGTTGAACTGGCTGGAGATGTGAGTCTTGTAACCTGGGGTATTCATGATGGCTTTTCCGTATCGCGTCGCGCTTAGCCGTAGCGGCCCGTGATGTAGTCTTCCGTCTGCTTCTTGGCCGGCTTCGTGAACAGCTGATCGGTATTGCCATACTCGACGATATCGCCCAGGTACATGAAGGCCGTGTAGTCGGACACGCGCGCGGCTTGCTGCATGTTGTGCGTCACGATCACGATCGTGTACTGGGTCTTCAGCTCGTTGATCAACTCTTCAACCTTCAGCGTCGAGATCGGATCCAGCGCCGAGCAGGGCTCGTCGAGCAGGATCACTTCCGGCTGAATCGCGATGGCACGTGCAATGACCAAACGCTGCTGCTGACCGCCGGACAGGCCCAGCGCCGAGTCCTCGAGTCGATCCTTGACCTCTTCCCACAGCGCCGAGCCCTTCAGCGCCCACTCGACGGTCTCGTCAAGCACGCGCTTCTTGTTGATGCCGGCCAGGCGCAACCCATAGGCCACGTTCTCGTAGATCGATTTCGGGAACGGGTTCGGCTTCTGGAACACCATGCCGACGCGGCGACGCAGCATCGCCACATCCACGTCCTTGTCGAAGATGTTCTTGCCGTGCAGCCGGATCTCGCCTTCGATGCGGCAGCCATCGATCAGATCGTTCATGCGGTTGAAGCACCGCAGCAGCGTCGACTTTCCGCAGCCGGACGGACCGATGAACGCCGTCACCTTCTTCTGCGGAATGCGCAGCGTGTTGCCCTTCAGTGCCTGCTTGGCACCATAGAACAGGCTGAGGTTGTCCACCTCCAACGCAATGGTCTCGTTCTCGATGCGGGCGCCGCCCTGCTCACGCCCCAGCGCATCGATGTCGATTCCGCGCGAAAGCGGGGTTTTGTCTTGGACACCGGTCATGGTCTTGGATTCCATTGCTTCAATTCTTTTGTGCTGGCGGACCGGTCAATGGTCCAATGCCTTGTAGCGCTCACGCAACTGGTTGCGGATGCGGATCGCGGTCAGGTTGAGCGCGATGATGACCAGAACCAGCAGGAACGCGGTCGCGTACACCAGCGGCCGCGCCGCCTCCACGTTCGGCGACTGGAAACCCACGTCGTAGATGTGGAAGCCCAGGTGCATGAACTTGCGCTCGAAATGAATGAACGGGATGTTGCCGTCCAGCGGCAGCGTCGGGGCCAGCTTGACGACGCCGACCAGCATCAACGGCGCCACCTCGCCCGCCGCACGCGCAATCGCGAGGATCAGGCCCGTCATCATCGCCGGCGAGGCCATCGGCAGCACCACACGCCACAAGGTCTCTGCCTTGGTCGCGCCGAGCGACAGACTGGCTTCGCGCAACGCGCGCGGAATGCGCGCCAAGCCCTCTTCAGTGGCGACGATGACCACGGGCAAGGTCAGCAGCGCCAGGGTCAGCGAGGCCCAGAGGATGCCGGGCGTACCGAATACCGGCGCAGGTGAAGCCTCGGGGTAGAACAGGCGGTCGATGTTGCCACCGAGGAAATAGACGAAGAAGCCGAGACCGAACATACCGAACACGATCGACGGCACACCCGCGAGATTATTGACGGAGATCCGGATCGCCTGTGTCAGCGGACCCTGCTTGGCATACTCGCGCAGATAGAGCGCCGCGAGAATACCGAACGGCGTGACGATCACCGACATGATCATCACCATCATCACGGTGCCGAAGATCGCCGGGAAGATGCCACCCTCCGTATTGGCCTCACGGGGCTCGTCGCTGACGAATTCCCAGATCTTGCCGAAGAAGAAGGCGATCTTGCCGGGCAGACTCATCGCATTGGGTCGATAGCCGTGCACAACCTTGGACAGCGGCAGCTCCAGTGTCTGGCCGTCTACCGTGCGTACCGTCACGGCATCGCGGGCCAGCTGGGTCTTCAGCGCGTTGAGCTCCTCGCGCAGCGCTTCGTATTTGGCATCCTCAACCTTGCGACGCGCATCGAGTCGCCCGTACTCAGCCGCATGCGACTCCGGCGTCTTGCCGTCGAGCTGCAACCGCCGGACTTCAAGGCGGATGTGCTCCAGCGCGAAGTTGATCGTGCCGATCCGGCCTTTCTCAATGTCGGCAATCTGGTCGCGGAAGTCGTTGGCCCGGTCCTGCGCAGCCTGGTACGCCGTCCAGGCCGATTCGCCGGTCACGATCTGCCCGTCCTGCTTCACGGAAACCAGGAAGCCATGGAAATTCCCCCACTCCATGCGCTCCAGCACCACCACGTCTTCCGGATAGCTGCGCTCGACCAGCCAATCCGACAGCACATACCGGAAATCGGCGCCGAGCAGATCGCGATTGCCGACCTTGATCAGCAGGCGCTCATAGAGATCGCGGTCTTCGGGAACCGGCAGGCCAGCGTTCTTGAGACGCGCGGTGGTGACCTCTTCCATGCTGCGGATCTCGGCCAGCACCGGCACTGCCTCGGCTCCGGGCTGCTGGTAGCTCGCCTGAAGCATGTCCGCCGGCCAGAAATGCGGCAGCCCCCGTGCTGCGGTCAACACCAGCAGCGAACAGGTAATGATGAAGGCCACCGAGATCGCCGCCGCCGTCAGCCAGATGTAGGGCTGACCGGACTTCACGTACGCGGAGACGCTGGTGGTGTCTTTCGAGACCAGCTGCGCGGCGACGCTTTCTTTTGTCTGCTCCATGGGACGTTCCTGTCGCGTCAGATACTGCTGTAACGGGTGCGCAGACGCTGTCGCACGACTTCAGCCAGCGTATTGATGAAGAAGGTGAACAGGAACAGCACCAGTCCGGCCAGGAACAGCAGGCGGAAGTGGGTACTGCCGACCTCCGACTCCGGCATCTCGACCGCGATGTTGGCAGCCAGCGTACGCATGCCCTGGAACATGCTGAAGTCAGTCACCGCGGTGTTACCGGTGGCCATCAGTACGATCATCGTCTCGCCGACCGCACGGCCCATGCCGATCATGATCGCAGAGAAGATGCCGGGGCTGGCGGTGGGGAGCACCACACGCACCAGCGTCTGCCAGTAGGTTGCACCCAGGGCCAGCGAACCCAGCGTCAACTGCTTCGGCACCGTGAAGATCGCGTCTTCTGCGATCGAGAAGATCACCGGGATCACGGCGATACCCATCGCG
>JBEIOK010000072.1:0-12990 GCA_040377605.1 Nevskiaceae bacterium
GACCATTTCGGTGTTCTTGGGGCTTTTCCCGAGAACCTCGAAATCGATATTGACCTCATCGATCGGATACGGAATGTACTGATCGGCTTCGGCGCGGATCTGCTCCTCCATGTTGTCGTCGGAGAGCGAGGCCGGCATCTCAATGATTTTGGAGATGACCGACGTACCGGCAACTGCGACAGCCGCATGGCGGGTTCGGGTCCCGGCGCGGGCAACGGCACGACCGATGGCCTCGGCCACCAGCTTGGGTTCGACGATCTGCTTATCGGACACCGCGCTCGGCGGCAGCGGTTCCACGGCATAAGCTTCGACGTGGTATCGCGTGCCCTTCCGAGAGAGTTCCAGCAGTTTGACCGAGCTGGAACTGATGTCCAGACCGATCAGATGCGGACTCCCTCCGCCGAAAAGCGACTGCATGCTGGCCATAGAGCCTCGCCCCGCTTGCGTTGACATTCCCCCGCGGGATTCGAAAGACTCCTCCCGCATCAAGCCGTACTATAACGCAAACTTTCTATGACGCAACTAGAACTTCCTACGGCAAATACCTGATACAGCTATAAACATTGGCTCTTAATTTTCGTGGTTGAAGCGCCCTGCGGCGCCCGGATGGATGTCATGAAGGCTGGTTTGAAGTGGGTAGCCGCGCTGCTGGCGGTGTCGCTGGTCGTCGCGGGGCTGGCCTTCTGGGGCGCCGTCCGCTATTTGTCGGCGGACCTGCCGTCGGTCGCCAGCCTGCGTGAGTTGCAATTGTCGGTTCCGCTGAGGGTTTTGAGCCGGGATGGCAAGTTGATCGGAGAGTTTGGAGCCGAGCGCCGCGCTTTGCTGCGCTATGAGGATGTGCCGCCGAAACTGGTGCAGGCGTTCTTGGCCTCCGAGGACGACCGCTTCTTCGAGCACCCCGGAGTGGATTGGCAGGGCCTGATGCGTGCTGCCTTCAAGCTCGCGTCCTCCGGGGAGCGTGCCCAGGGCGGCAGCACCATCACGATGCAGCTCGCGCGCAATGTCTTTCTGTCGAGTGAACGCACATTCACCCGTAAATTCAAGGAGATTCTGCTGTCCTTGCAGATCGAGCGGGAGCTGACCAAGCCGCAGATTCTGGAGCTGTACCTCAACAAGATCTATCTGGGCGAGCGTGCCTACGGGGTGGGAGCGGCCGCCCTGGTCTATTTCGGCCGGGACGTGCAATCGCTGTCGCTGGCCCAGATGGCGGTGATCGCGGGGTTGCCCAAGGCGCCTTCGCGTGACAATCCGGCCGTCAGTCCGGAGCGTGCGCAGGAGCGCCGTGACTACGTGCTGCGGCGCATGCGCCAGCTCGGGATGATTTCCGATCTCGAATACGAAGCCGCACGGGCCGAGGCGGTGACGGTCCAGCCCTACCGCGCCAATGTCGAGGTCGATGCTCATTACGTCGCCGAAATGGTGCGGGCGCAGCTGTTCGACGAGTTCGATGAGGCCCTTTACTCCAAGGGTCTGACCGTCATCACCACGATCGACTCTGCCATGCAGGTCAGTGCCAATCAGGCGCTGCGCAACGCCCTGCTGGACTATGACCGTCGTCACGGCTGGCGGGGCCCCGAGGCTCAGCTGGATCCGGCGATGCTGCAGGCGGGGGGCGAGGGGCAGGTCCGCAAGGCGCTGGAGCAGCGCCCCCCCATCGCGGGCCTGATGGCGGCAGCGGTCGTTTCGTTCAGCCCAGAGCGGCTGCAGGTCCTGACCCGCGATCAGCTGATTACGCTGGACGCCAAGGCCTTCGAGTGGGCGGGGCTGTCGGCCAAGAAACCGCTGGCACCCGGCGATCTGGTGCGGCTGGCCCGCGTCGGTGAGGGATGGCGACTGGCGCAGATTCCCCGCGCTCAGGCAGCCTTTGTCGCGATGCACCCGCAGGACGGGGCTATCCGGGCGCTGGTCGGCGGCTTCGACTTCTTTCAGGGCAAGTTCAACCGGGTGACCCAGGCGCGCCGTCAGGCGGGGTCGGGCTTCAAGCCGTTCTTGTACTCGGCGGGCCTGGCGTACGGTTTCACGCCGGCCTCGGTCCTGCTGGATGCCCCCGTGGTGTTCGATGATCCGGCGCTGGAGTCGGGCTGGCGACCGGAAAACTACGGCGGCGATCTCAAGGGCCCGATGCGTTTGCGCGAGGCGCTGGTGGAGTCACGCAATCTGGTGTCCATCCGGTTGCTGCAGTCGATCGGCCTGAACTTTGCTCGGGAATACGTCGGTCGCTTTGGCTTGCCGGCCGATCGGTTGCCGGCCGACCTGACGATTGCATTGGGCAGCGCGGTCTTCACGCCCCTGGAGTTGGCGCGCGGCTATTCGACCATTGCCAACGGGGGCTTCGTGGTCGACCCCTGGTTCATTGACGAGGTGCGGGACGGTGCCGGTACGGTGCTGTTCAAGGCCAGGCCCAAGCGCGCCTGCATGGAATGCGTGGAGCAACGACTGCAGGCGGCTGCAGGCATCGAGACCGCCGAGGCGGAAGCGACGGTCGCCGCGCAGCCACTTCCGAGCGCCGAGGAACTGGCGCCGCGCGCGATCGAGCCGGAGGTGGCCTGGCTGATTACCGACATGATGCACGACGTCACCGTGCGCGGGACTGCAGCCAAGCTCAACGAACTGGGCCGCAACGACCTGGCCGGCAAGACCGGCACCACCAACGACGAGACCGATGCCTGGTTCAGCGGCTTCCAGAAGGATCTGGTCGGCATCGCCTGGGTGGGTTTCGACCAGCCGACTCCGCTGGGCCGCGGCGAAGTTGGTGGACGCGCGGCGCTGCCGATCTGGATGGATTTCATGCGCCAGGCGCTCAAAGGCGTGCCGCAGGCGACCTTGCCGCGCCCGCCGGGCCTCGTGAATGTCCGCATCAATCCGGCGAATGGCCGCCTGGCTGCAGCGGGCGATCCTGATGCGATTTTCGAGACGGTGCAGCAGGCCCGCATTCCGGAGCCGGACAGCGACACCGGATTCGATGATCCGGACAAGGCTGGACTCGAAGACCTGTACTGAGCACGCCATGGCCGTCGATCGTCACGGCATCGCCGAGGAAGCGGCCCGTCTGATCTGCGAGGAGCAGCTCACGGATTATCGGCAGGCCAAGCTCAAGGCGCTGGAGCGCCTGGGCTTGCCACCGCGCACGCCGCTGCCGGACAACGCCAGCATCCAGCAGGCGGTGCTCGAATATCTGCGGTTGTTCGGCGGGCAGGCGTATGCGGAGCGCCTGCATCACCTTCGCACAGTGGCGGTGCAGGTCATGCGCGGGCTCGCCCCGTTCGAGCCACGGCTGGTTGGCGCGGTGGCATCCGGGGCGGTCACGGCCGCGCATCGAGTGCAGCTGCACGTGTTTGCCGATCAGCCGGAAACCGTGGATGTCTTTCTGATCGATCGCAAGCTGCGCTTTGACCCGGGGGAGCGCCGCTATCGCTACCCCGACGGTCGCGAGGAGGCCGTGCCGCTGTTGTGCTTCGACTGGTCGCAGGCCGGGGTCGATGTGGCGGTTTTCGAGCAGGACGGGCGTCGCCGCACGCCGCTCAATCCGGCCGACGGCCTGCCCTACCGGCGCCTGGACCTCGCGGCGGCCGAGGCGCTGCTGCAGGCGACGCCGGCTTCGACTTCAGCGTAAGGGTTGCCTTGGGTGCCGGCGGTCGCTCGGCTGGCGGGCTGGCCGCGCGCGGCGAGGTGGTTGTCGGTCGAGCCTTCGTCACGGGGGTGCCGCCAAAGCGGCGTGGCAGCAGGCCGCGCAGCTCGTCGGGGGTCAGGTCGCGCCAGCGGCCCACAGGGAGGGTGCCGAGCTGGATATTCACGATGCGCTGGCGCTGCAGGCGCCGAACCGTGTAGCCGAACACCTCGCACATGCGCCGGATCTGCCGATTCAGACCCTGGGTCAGGATGATGCGGAAGCTGTTGCGGCCCACGGCCGTGACCGTGCACGGTTTGGTCACCGTGTCCAGGATCGCTACGCCTCCGGCCATGCCCGCAAGAAACTCCGGTGTCAGCGGCCGATCAACAATCACCAGATATTCCTTCTCGTGGTTGTTCTCGCTGCGCAGGATCTCGTTGACGATGTCTCCATCATTGGTGAGCAGGATCAGCCCTTCGGAGTCCTTGTCCAGGCGGCCGATCGGAAAGATGCGCTCGCGGTGCCCAACGAAGTCGACGATATTGCCGTCGACATGCAATTCGGTCGTGCAGGTGATGCCAACCGGCTTGTTCAGCGCGATGTAGACGCGCGCCTGCGGTTGCTGGCCGATCGGCTGGCCGTCGACACACACCGTGTCGCCGGGGCTTACCTGCGTGCCGAGCTGGGCACGCTTGCCGTTGACCGTGATGCGACCTGCTTCCACCCAGGCATCGGCGTCGCGCCGCGAGCAGATGCCGGTGCTGGAAACGTACTTGTTGATGCGCTGACGCATGCTGGGATTCTGACAGGGCGCTAACGCAAAAGCCCTCCTTGCGGAGGGCCTTGCGGACGGCAAGCCGGCGGATCAGCGCCGGGTAATCGAGGTGACGCTGCGCTCGTCGGCGCCGGTGTAGACCTGACGGGGGCGCGCGATGCGCATCGTCGGATCCGACACCATCTCGATCCAGTGTGCCGCCCAGCCGACGGTGCGCGCGATCGCGAACATCGGCGTGAACATGTTCACCGGGATGCCGAGCGCCTTGTAGATGATGCCTGAGTAGAAATCGACGTTCGGATAAAGCGCGCGGGCCTTGAAGTAGTCGTCCGACAGCGCAATCTCTTCCAGCTTCATCGCCAGTTCGAGCTGCGGATCGTTTTCCTTGCCGAGGTGCTTGAGTACCTTGTGGCACTGCTCGCGGATGATCGTCGCGCGCGGGTCGAAGTTCTTGTAGACGCGGTGGCCGAAGCCCATCAGGCGCACGCCCGACTGCTTGTCCTTGACCTTGGCCATGAAGCTCGGCACGTTCTTCACGTCGCCAATCTCTTCCAACATCTTCAGGACCGCTTCATTGGCGCCGCCATGCGCCGGACCCCACAACGCCGCGATGCCTGAAGCGATCGCAGCATAAGGATTGGTGCCTGTGGAACCGGCCATGCGCACCGTCGAGGTCGACGCATTCTGCTCGTGATCGGCATGCAGGATGAACAGCACATCCAGCGCCTTGGCCGCCACCGGATCGACGTGATAGGGCTCGGCCGGTACCGCAAACATCATGTAGAGCAGATTGCTGCAGTAATCGAGATGATTCTGCGGGTACATGAACGGCTGGCCAAAGTAACGCTTGTACGCCGCCGCCGCGATCGTCGGGATCTTTGCAATCATGCGGTGCGCGAAAATTTCGCGGTGCCGCGGATCCTTGTTGTTGGTGGTGTCGTGATAGAACGCCGACAGGCTGCCCACGACGCCGGTCAGCATCGCCATCGGATGCGCGTCATAGCGGAAGCCGCCGAAGAAGCCCTTCAGCGACTCGTTGATCATCGTGTGCTTGCGGATGTTCTGGTCGAACTCCTGCAGTTGCTGCTGGTTCGGCAGCTCGCCGTTCAGAATCAGGTAGGCGACTTCGATGAAGGAGCAGTGCTCCGCAAGCTGGGCGACCGGGTAGCCGCGGTACAGCAGCACGCCCTTGTCGCCGTCGATATACGTGATCGCCGACTTGGTCGAGCAGGTCGAGGAAAAGCCCGGGTCATACGTGAACACGTCGAGCTTGTCGTAAACCTTGCCGACATCCAGGCCGACGGGGCCGAGAGTGCCGCCAATGGCGGGCAGGTCGGTCTTTTCGCCAGTGGCGTTGTTGACCAGGCTGTAACTGGGCGTGCTCATCGAAAACCCCTTCTATTTCAAGCTGGATAATGCGGAGGGTACGGCAGCCGTGCGGCCCCGCTGGCGACTGCCGCGCGAGCGACCGCCGGGGCGATGACTTCGCGCAGGCGGGGGTCGAACGGCTTGGGAATGATGTACTCCGGACCGAAGGATAAGCCTTTCAGGCCATAGGCTTCCAGCACTTCGGCCGGAATCGGCTGGCGCGCCAGGGCCGCAATGGCGCGCACGGCTGCGACTTTCATGTCGGCATTGATGTAACGCGCACGCACGTCCAGAGCGCCCCGGAACAGGAACGGGAAGCACAGGACATTGTTGACCTGATTGGCGTAGTCACTGCGACCGGTGGCCATGATCAGATCCTTACGCACGGACAGTGCCACTTCCGGCAGGATCTCCGGGACCGGGTTGCTGAGCGCGAACACGATCGGGTTCTCAGCCATGAACATCAGCCATTCGGGTTTCATCAGCTCAGGACCCGATACCCCGATGAAGACGTCTGCGCCGGCCAGTGCGCCGGCCAGCGTGCGTCGCTCGGAGGCGCAGGGGGCTGCGAATTCCAGTTTTTCCTTGTTGAGGCTGGAAAAATCCTCGCGATCGCGATGGATGACGCCCTTGCGGTCGACCAGCCACATGTTCTCGCGGCGTGCGCCCAGCGCCACGGCTAGCCGCATCGACGCAATGCCTGCCGCGCCGGCGCCCAGGCAGACGATGCGCGCGGTTTCGATGCTTTTGCCCTGCATTTCCAGCGCGTTGAGCAATCCGGCGCAGAGCACGATCGCGGTGCCGTGCTGGTCGTCGTGAAAGACCGGGATATCACAACGCTCGATCAGGGCATCTTCGATCTCGAAGCACTGCGGGGCGGCAATGTCCTCTAGATTGATGCCACCGAAGGTCGGCGCGATGCGAGCGACCGTGTCGATGAAGTCCTTCGGCTCGGTGGCATCGACTTCGATGTCGAACACATCAATGTCCGCAAATTTCTTGAACAGCACGGCCTTGCCTTCCATCACTGGCTTGCCGGCGAGTGCGCCGCAGTTGCCGAGCCCCAGTACGGCGGTGCCGTTCGAGATCACCGCGACGAGGTTGCCCTTGGCGGTGTAGCGGTACGCTGCGTCGGGGTCAGCCTGGATCGCCAGGACCGGCTCGGCAACGCCGGGGGTGTAGGCCAGTGACAGGTGCGCGGACGTCTCGCAGGGCTTGGTGATGGCGATGCCCAGCTTTCCGGGGTGCGGAAACTCGTGGTAGTCCAGTGCGGACTGTTTAAGCTGATCTTTCATGGTGTTGCGCAGTGCCTTCTGCCTGGTTGCGCTAAGGGGCCGCAATTGTGAAGACGACCCCCAGAAACGGCAAGGCCGCGCAGTGCGCGGCCTTGCTTTGAAAAGGTGCGGCGAAAATCAGCCGGCTTTCTTGCCGTAACGGCTGTTGAACTTGCCGACGCGACCCCCGGTGTCGATGACCTTCTGCTTGCCCGTGTAGAACGGGTGCGACAGGCTCGAGGTATCCAGATTGACCAGCGGGTATTCCTGGCCGTCGATCGTCGTCGTGTCCTTGGTCTTCACCGTGGAGCGGATGATGAACACGTGGCCAGCGGACGAGTCCTTGAACGCGACCGGGCGATATTCGGGGTGAATGCCATCTTTCATCGGAAAAGCCTCAGAAAATCCGGGCCCAAGGGCGGCCCAAAACAGCAAAGGGCGCGCAGTTTAATGAAGCGCGCCGTCCGCCGCAAGCTGACGCAGGTCAGTCGGATTCCGGCTGGACCTCGACGCGGAAGCTGCCCTCGTCCTCGTCGACGATCAGGCGCACGCTCATCGGGCGGCAGCAGACGGAGCAATCCTCGGTGTACTCGGCGGAGCCGGCGCTGAGGTCCACTTCCAGCACGATCTCCTCCCAGCAGGCCGGGCAGGTCACGGTCGCATCTTCGATCACGGGATCACTCCAGGAATAGTTGCAGCAGGCCATTGAGGTGCCGCCGGCCGGTCTCGCTGGCCCGGATCCGCGTGGCCGAGGGTTCCAGCAGGCCGCGCTCCAGCGCCAGCCGGGCCGCGGGCAAGTGGCCCCAGGGCTGTCCGGTGTGGCGTGCGTAGTCTTCGGGATCGAAGCCCTCGTTCAGGCGCAGGGCGTTCATCAGAAACTCGAAGGGCAACTCGTCCGCGACGATGCGGGTCTGCTCCTGGATGACGCCCGACGCGCCGGCCTGCGCCAGATAGGTGCGCGGGTGCTTGTGCCGGGCGCGTCTCAGTACTGTGGCCGGACCCAGGGTCCGCTTGCCGTGCGCGCCTGCTCCCAGCCCGAGATAGTCGCCGAAGCACCAGTAGTTCAGATTGTGGCGCGCTCGCCGGCCCGGCTGCGCGTAGGCCGAAACCTCGTACTGCTCATATCCGCGGGCGGCCAGCAGCGCCTCCCCCTGCTCCTGCATGGCCCAGGCCAGATCATTGTCGGGCATTGCCGGGGGTGGATGCAGGCCGAACTCGGTGTTGGGCTCCAGGGTGAGCTGGTAGTAACTTAGATGCTCCGGGGCCAGCGCCAGCGCAGCAGCCAGATCGCGATGCGCTGCCTCGACGGTTTGTTGCGGCAATGCATACATCAGGTCCAGATTGATGTTGTCGAAGCCGGCGGTGCGCGCCAGCGCGTAAGCGCGAAATACCTCGTCGCGGTCGTGGATACGGCCCAGGCGCTTGAGCTGGGCATTGTCGAGGCTCTGCACGCCCATCGACAGGCGGTTGATGCCAGCCGTGCGGTAGCCGCCGAAGTGCCCGGCTTCGGCGGTGCCGGGATTGGCTTCCAGCGTGATTTCGATGTCATCGGCAAAGGTCAGCCGGCCACGCAGCGCATCAAGCAGCCTCGCCATTGCGCGAGCCGAAAACAGGCTGGGCGTGCCGCCGCCCATAAAGATGCTAGTCAGGGGCCGCGAATCCGGAGACTCGGCGAGCTCGAAGTCAAGGTCGCGCAGCAGTGCGTCGATGTAGGCCTCTTCAGGCACGTCGCCGCGCAGCGCGTGCGAGTTGAAGTCGCAGTAGGGGCATTTGCGCACGCACCACGGAAAGTGCAGATACAGCGCCAGCGGGATCGACGGATCAGCCAGACTGTCTTGACCGACGGCCTCGCCCACCGGCTCAGCCATGGACGGCCGGGCTGGTCCGATTGCCGGAGAAGAGGCCTTGCCAGGATCGACGCCGATGACGGGCATGAATCAGGTGCGCAACTGCCGCAGCAGCTCGGCGATGGCGCGGGCGCGGTGGGAGAGCTGGTTCTTCAGCGCGGGCGCCAGTTCGGCCGACGTGCACTGCTGCTCCGGCACGAAGAACAGCGGGTCGTAGCCGAAGCCGTTTTCCCCGCGCGGCGCATCGAGAATGCGGCCGCGCCAGGTGCCTAGGGCAATCAGCGGCACCGGATCATCGGGATGGCGCAACGCGGCGATCACGCTGACGAAGCGCGCGCCGCGTTGCGCGTCGGGGATATTGGCCAGCGCGTCCAGCAGCTTGCGGCTGTTGGCTGCGTCGGAGCTCGGTTCGCCGGCATAGCGCGCCGAGTACACGCCGGGCTGACCGTTGAGGGCATCGACCTCCAGACCGGAGTCATCGGCGATCGCGGGCAGCCCCGACACCCGCGCGGCATGACGCGCCTTGAGCAGTGCATTCTCAACGAAGCTTGGCGCCGTCTCCTCGGCCGCCTCGCCGGTGAACTCGGACACCAGCCGTAGGCGCACGCCCAGCGGCGCCAGCAGCGCTTCCATTTCCTTGAGCTTCTTGGCGTTGCGCGACGCCAGCACCCACTCGCTGCCGAAGCCGAGCATGCGTCAGCCTTTCGCCAGCGCCTCGCGCTGGGCCTCGATCAACTGGCGGATGCCGCCGGCAGCCAGGTCCAGCAGCGCGTCGAGTTCTTCGCGGCGGAACGCGTGGCCCTCGGCTGTGCCCTGCACCTCGATGAACTGACCGGCCTCGTTCATGACGACGTTCATGTCGCATTCGCAAGACGAATCTTCGCGGTAGTCGAGATCCAGCACCGGCGTGCCCTCGAAAATGCCGACCGACACGGCTGCGACCTGGCCAAACAACGGATCCTTCTTCAGAAGGTTGCGCTTGCGCAGGCTACCGACGGCGTCGACCAGCGCGACATAGGCGCCCGTGATGGCTGCAGTGCGGGTGCCGCCATCGGCCTGCAGCACGTCGCAGTCCAGCGTGATCGTATAGCTGCCCAGGGCACTGAGGTCGACGCAAGCACGCAGCGAGCGGCCGATCAGGCGCTGGATTTCCTGCGTGCGACCCGACTGTTTGCCCTGAGCCGCTTCACGGCGGCTGCGGTCGTGCGTGGCGCGCGGCAGCATGCCGTACTCCGCGGTGACCCATCCGCCATCCTTCTTCCAGGCCGGACCCCGCTCCTCGACGCTCGCGGTGCACAGCACCCGCGTCTCGCCGAAAGACACCAGCACCGAGCCTTCCGCGTGTTTGGTGAAGCCGCGCTGGATCGACACGGGACGGAGCTGGTCGGGCGTGCGACCGGAGGGGCGAGAGGGCATCGGGAGGGGACCGGAGATGAGGGCGCGAAGTATACCGCTGCGCTTGCGAGGCTCTGCACCCGCCGGGTTCGGAGCTTCCCCTACAATTCCCGCATGGAACTGGACGAACTCGCAGAAACCTTCGAATTCCTCGGTGATTGGGAAGAGCGTTATCGCTATCTCATTGACTTGGGGCGCAAGCTGCCACCGATGCCGGAGGCGGATCACACCGAGGCCAACAAGGTCCGCGGCTGCATGTCGCAGGTCTGGCTGACCCATCGTGTCGAGCCTGGCCCACCGCTCACGCTGGAATTCCAGGGCGATTCGGATGCGCACATCGTCAAGGGTCTGATTGCGGTGCTGCTGTCGCTGACCTCGGGCAAGACCCCGCAGCAGATTCTCGACACGGATATCGCGTCGGCTTTCGGCCGCCTCGGGCTGGAAAGCAACATCTCGATGAATCGCCGCAATGGCTTCTATGCCATGGTTGAGCGCATCCAAGCGATGGCGGCGCAGGCGGCCGCGGCGTCATGAACCCGTTGCGGCAAGCGGGCTAGAATCGGGACTCACTGACAGGGGACATCCCATGGGCGTCGCTTCAATCATTTTCCTGGTCTTCGCGATCGTCACGCTGTGGAAAGCGGCGGTAACGGTCCCCCAGGGCAGCGAATACACGGTCGAGCGCTTCGGCAAGTACGTCGGCACCTTTCAGCCGGGCCTGCATCTGATGGTGCCGTACATGTACCGGATCGGGCGTCGGCTCTCGATGATGGAGCAGGTGCTGGACGTGCCCTCTCAGGAGGTCATCACCAAGGACAACGCCATGGTCGGCGTGGACGGCGTGGTGTTCTACCAGGTGCTGGACGCCGCCAAGGCAGCCTATGAGGTCCAGAATCTGGAGCTGGCGATCCTGAACCTGACGATGACCAACCTGCGTACCGTCATGGGATCGATGGATCTCGACGAACTGCTGAGCCACCGCGACGCGATCAACACGCGCCTGCTGTCGGTGGTTGACGAGGCGACCTCCCCCTGGGGCATCAAGGTCACGCGCGTCGAGGTCAAGGACATCCGTCCGCCGGCCGATCTGGTCGACTCGATGGCGCGACAGATGAAGGCCGAGCGCGACAAGCGCGCCAACATCCTGGAAGCCGAGGGCTTCCGCCAGGCGGCGATCCTGAAAGCGGAAGGCGAGCGCCAGTCGCAGATCCTGATCGCCGAAGGTGAAAAGCAGCAGGCGATTCTCGATGCCGAGGGACGCAAGGAAGCCGCGTTCCGCGACGCCGAAGCGCGCGAGCGTGAAGCCGAAGCCGAGGCGCGCGCGACGATGATGGTGTCGCAGGCCATCGAGAAGGGCGACGTGCAGGCCATCAATTATTTCGTGGCGACCAAATACGTCGAGGCGCTGGCGCGCATTGCCACCAGCCCGAATGAGAAGCTGGTGTTGATGCCGCTGGAAGCGGCCAGCGTCATCGGGGCAATCGGCGGTATCGCCGAACTCGCCAAGAAGGTTGGCGCCCCGAAGGCCGGGGCCTGAGATGAACGCCGGGCTCGAGGGCATCGTGTTCTGGCACTGGTGGGTCGCCGGTCTGATCCTGCTGACCCTGGAGGTCTTCGTACCGGGCGCGATCTTCCTGTGGATGGGCATCGCAGCCTTTATCGTGGGCGGGCTCGCCTGGGTGCTGCCGCTGGGGTGGCAGGCCGAGTTCGTGATCTTCGGCGTGCTGTCGGTCGTGGCCGTCCTGGTCTGGCGCAAGTACCGGCCGCCGCCGGTCAGCGACAAACCCACACTGAACCAGCGGGGGCAGTCCTATGTCGGTCGCACGTTCACGCTGGCGGAGCCGATCGTCAACGGTGTCGGCAAGCTGCGCGTCGATGACTCGCAATGGCGCATCACCGGCGACGATGCGCCGGCCGGCACCCAGATCCGGGTCGTTGCGGTCGACGGCACCAGCTTCAAGGTGGAGCGCGCGCATTAACGACGGTGCCAGCGAACCGCGCGGCCTGGGCCACCAGCACCACGACATTGTTGGCCTGCCCGTCTCGGACAAGCTCTACAGCTTGGGCGAGGAACTGGCGCATGCGATCACGCACGGTCTGGGAGCGGTGCTGGCCATTGCAGGCCTGGCGATTCTGGTGGCGCGCGCCAGCCTGTACGGCGACACCTGGCACCTCGTCGCCGTCAGCATCTTCGGCGCGACGCTGGTGCTGATGTACACCGCCTCGACGCTCTACCACAGCATTCCGCTGCCCCGCGCCAAGCATGTCCTGCGCGTGATCGACCACTCGCTGATCTATTTCCTGATTGCGGGCACCTATACGCCCTTCACGTTGGTGACCCTGCGCGGGCCCTGGGGTTGGAGTCTGTTCGGATTCACCTGGGGCCTGGCCATTCTCGGGGTCGTGTTCAAGATCTTCGCCACCGGCCGGTTCGAGAAGGTCTCGCTGGCCATCTATCTCGGCATGGGCTGGTGCGCGGTGGCCGCGATCCAGCCGCTGCTGCAGAACCTCGAGCCCGGTGGTCTCGCGCTGATGCTCGCGGGCGGCTTGACCTACAGCGGTGGGGTTGTGTTCTATCTCTGGCAGCGGCTGCGCTATCACCACGCCATCTGGCACCTGTTCGTGCTCGGCGGCAGCGTGCTGCATTTCTTTGCCATCCTGTTCTACGTCGTGCCGGGCCCGGCGGGCTGAGCGGCCGTCGCGCCAGGCCTCCGGAGCGTC
>JBEIOK010000011.1:0-38533 GCA_040377605.1 Nevskiaceae bacterium
CCCGGGGCTCCAGACCAATGGCTGGCCGCGATGCTAACGTAGCGCCATGAACAATGGGTCTTACAAGGCTCCGGCCGCCGCAGTGCCCCGCATGGATCTGCGCACGATGCTCGAGCTGCTGGCCGGCGATGGTCTGCTGACGCCGCTGCAGGTGCGCGAAACCGAGGTACGCAACAAGCAACCGGACCGGCATCCGCTGATCATCATCGCCGAGCGTGAGTGGGAACACGCGCAGGCGCCGGGTCGCAAACTGAATCTGGAGGCGCTGACGCAGTGGCTGGCGCAGCGCAGCGGCCTGCCCTATCTGCGCATCGATCCGCTGAACATCGATGTCGCGCGCGTGACCGCCGTGATGTCGTATGCCTATGCGGCGCGAGCGCGCATCCTGCCGGTCAAGGTCACACCCGGTGAGTTGGTGCTGGCCGTGGCCGATCCATGGAGTCGCGACTGGGAGGCCGACCTGTCGCGTCTGGTACGTCAGAAAATCACGCGCGTGCTCGCCAGTCCGCTGGACATTGACCGTTACCTGGTCGAGTTCTATGCCCTGGCACGCTCGGTCAAGTCCGCCGAGAGCGAGCGCGCGCGACTGCCAGCCAGCGGCGTACAGAATCTGGAACAGCTGACCGAGCTTGGGCGCAGCGGCAAGCTCGACGCCAATGACCAGCATGTCGTCGCCATCGTCGACTGGCTGCTGCAGTACGCCTTCGATCAGCGCGCCAGCGACATTCACTTCGAACCGCGCCGTGAAGCCGCACAGGTGCGCTTCCGCATCGACGGCGTGCTGCACGAGGTCTACCAGATGCCGGTCAGCATCTATGCCGCCGTGTCCAGCCGCCTGAAAATCCTGGGGCGTATGGATGTCGCGGAAAAGCGGCGCCCGCAGGATGGCCGCATCAAGACTCGCTCGCCGTCCGGAAAGGAAGTCGAGTTGCGCGTCGCCAGCCTGCCGACGGCGTTCGGCGAGAAGGTGGTGCTGCGCATCTTCGATCCGGAGGTCCTGCTGAAGAACTTCGCCGATCTCGGCTTCTCCGCCGCCGACTCGGTGCGCTGGCAGCAGATGATCGAGCAGCCCAACGGCATCATCCTCGTCACCGGCCCCACCGGCTCGGGCAAGACCACGACGCTGTACTCGACGCTGCGCCAGCTCGCGACCCCCGAGGTCAACGTCTGCACGATCGAGGACCCGATCGAGCTGGTCGAGCCGCGCTTCAACCAGATGCAGGTGCACACCAGCATTGATCTGACCTTTGCGGCCGGCGTGCGCGCGCTGATGCGTCAGGACCCGGACATCATCATGGTCGGCGAAATCCGCGATCTGGAGACGGCGGAAGTCGCGATCCAGGCAGCACTGACCGGTCATCTGGTGCTGTCGACCCTGCACACCAACGACGCCCCGTCGGCCGTCACGCGCCTGCTGGACCTTGGTGTGCCGGCCTACCTGATCAAGAGCACCGTGCTGGGCGTGGT
The DNA here is from genome assembly GCA_040377605.1 of Nevskiaceae bacterium. Lineage (GTDB taxonomy): Bacteria > Pseudomonadota > Gammaproteobacteria > Nevskiales > Nevskiaceae > Solimonas. The sequence continues at coordinate 1,468 of JBEIOK010000011.1, forward strand.
GGCGCAGCGACTGGTGCGCACGCTGTGTCCGCACTGCAAGACACCGCACGACACCGACCCGCAACGCTGGGCGGATCTGCTCGATGGCTGGAAGATGCCGATGCCGGCACAGATCCATCGCGCTCCGGGCTGCCTGGAATGCCGCGAGACCGGTTTTCTCGGACGCGTCGGCATCTACGAGATGCTCGGCATGTCGGCCGGATTCAAGGCCCTGCTTCAGGAGGAAGGCGATCCCGCCGCGCTGCGTGAAGCCGCCCTGAAAGACGGCATGCTGCCGTTGCGGATCAGCGGTGCCCTGAAGATCGCCCAGGGCCTGACAACCATCGAGGAAGTCCTGCGGGTGGCACCGCCGCCATTACGGCCCGGTTGATCGCTACCTCTTGAAAGCCATCGGGACATCCCTATTTTCGAGACATCGCCGCATTGCGCGGCATGTTGACCAACAGGAGATCCCGATGAGCCTCATCCAGTACCAACCCTGGGCACTCCACCGCGAGCTGCTCAACGAATTCACCCGCGCCTTCGACCGCACCACCAATGACGCCTCCAGCGCCGCCACGGCGGACTGGTCGCCGGCGGTCGACATCGAGGAATACGCCGACAAGTTCGTGCTGTATGCCGACATCCCGGGCATCGATCCTGCCAGCATCGAAGTCACCCTCGAGAAAGGCGTGCTGACCCTCTCCGGCGCCCGCGAGCAGACCGTCGAGCAGGCCAACCTCGAACGCAAGCGCAGCGAGCGCGCCAGCGGCAAGTTCCTGCGTCGCTTCGTGTTGCCGGATACCGCCGATTCCGAGGCCGTGTCGGCCAGCGGCAAGCACGGGGTGCTGCAGGTCGTGATTCCCAAGCGCGCACAGGCACAGCCGCGCAAGATCACGGTCACCCACTGATTCGCGCCGGCTGTCGGCCGTTCATCCAAAGCGGGGCGCATCAGCGCCCCGCTTTGTTTAGAGTGAGCGTCCTCTCCGTACGCCATTGACCATGCAGTACAAGGATTACTACAAGATTCTCGGTGTCCCGCGCTCCGCGTCTGCGGATGAAATCAAGCGCGCCTACCGCAAGCTGGCGCGTGAATTTCACCCGGACAAGAACAAGGCCAAGGGCGCAGAGGACAAGTTCAAGGAAGCCAACGAGGCCAACGAGGTGCTGGGCGATCCGGAAAAGCGCAAGGCGTATGACGCCCTGGGCGCCAACTGGAAGGCCGGCCAGAACTTTCAGCCGCCCCCCGGCTGGGGCGGCGCCGGGGCCAGCCGCGGGCGCGCGGCCGGCGGCGGCTTTGGCGGCGGCAATTTTTCCGACTTCTTCTCGCAGATGTTCGGCGGCGGGGCCGGCATGGGCGGCGGCTTTGGCGGCTTCGACATGCCAGAAGCTGAAGCCCCGCCCTCCCGCGCCCGGCTGAGCATCGCGCTGGAAGATTCGTTCAACGGCAGCCAGCGTCAGATCAGCGTCGGCGGTCGCTCGCTGAGCGTGCGCATCCCCAAAGGCATCACCGCCGGCCAGACGATCCGTCTGGCCGAACAAGGCAACCACGGCGGCGACCTGCTGCTGGAGATCGAATTCGCCCCGCATCCGCGCTTCGAGATTGAAGGCCGCGACCTCTATCACACGCTGAAAATCGCGCCGTGGGAGGCTGCACTGGGGGCCAAGGTGCCGGTGCCGACACTGGGGGGCGAGGTCGAATTGGCCCTGCCGCCCGGCAGCCAGAGCGGACGCAAGATGCGCCTCAAGGGCCGTGGCCTGCCGGGTCACACGGCGGGCGACCAGTTCGTGACCTTGCAGGTCGTCGCACCGCCAGCCAACAGTGACGAGCAGCGCGCGGCCTACGAGGCGCTGCGCGATCAATTCAAGGACTTCAATCCGAGACGCTGAGCACGCGGCGCGGGCAGTCGCTGCTCCCGCTCCCCATCGGCCTACACGAAAAACGCCCCGCGCACGAAGTCGCGGGGCGTTCTCGTTTCAGCTGGCGGGTTACTGCGCGTCGCGGTGATAGCGCGTCGCGACTTCGACCTCGTTCTTCGAGCCGAGAAATACGGCGACGCGTTGATGCAGCTGCGTCGGCTGGATGTCGAGAATCCGCTCGAGACCGTTGGTGGCGGCGCCACCCGCCTGCTCGACGATGAAGCCCATCGGGTTGGCCTCGTACATCAGGCGCAGCTTGCCCGGCTTGTCCGGGTCCTTCTTGTCGCGCGGGTAAATGAAGATGCCGCCGCGCGTCAGGATGCGATGCACATCGGCCACCATGGAGGCGACCCAGCGCATGTTGAAGTCCTTGCCGCGCGGGCCGGTCTTGCCGGCCAGCAGCTCGTCCACGTACTGCTGCATCGGCGGATACCAGTGCCGCACATTCGACATGTTGATGGCGAATTCCTTGGTGTCTTCCGGGATCTTCATGTCGCGCTGCGTCAGCACAAAGCTGCCCTGCTCGCGGTCCAGGGTGAACGCATGTACGCCGTGGCCCACCGTGATCACCAGCATCGTGCTCGGCCCATAGACGGTGTAGCCGGCCGCCACCTGCGCCGTACCCGGCTGCAGGAAGTGCTCGGTTTCCGGATCGGTCACCTCATCCGGGCAGCGCAGCACCGAGAAGATCGTGCCGACGCTGATGTTGACGTCGATGTTGCTGGAGCCGTCCAGCGGATCGAACAGCAGCAAGTAGTTGCCCTTCGGATAGACATTGGGAATCTTGCTCGGATGCTCCATCTCCTCCGACGCGCAGCCGGCCAGATGACCGCCCCACTCGTTGGCCTCCAGCAGGATCTCGTTGGACAGCACATCGAGCTTCTTCTGCGCTTCGCCCTGGATATTGCCGGTGCCGGCATCCCCCAGCACCCCGCCCAGCGCCCCCTTGTTCACGGCATGCGAAATGCTCTTGCAGGCGCGGGCGACAACCTCGATCAGCAGGCGCAGATCGGCGTTGATGCGGCCGGCGCGCTGCTCCTCGATCAGGAAGCGGGTCAGGGCAACGGGTTTCATGGGGACAGGGTTCCAGGGAAGTGCGGACGGCGCATTGTGGCGGCTCGTAGGCGGATTGCAACACGCGTTTGCAGCAGGGGTCGCGGGGGTTCCTACAGCTCGATACGGTGCTCCTCGATCGCCGTATTGAAGGTCTGGCCATCGAGGTCGAGATACAGCTGGCGCTCGGTGACCGACAGCGACAGCGCACTGCGGCGCTCGATGCGCGGCGCCACACTCTGCAGGTAACCCTTGCCGAAGTCGTAGACCGGAATCTCGGCCGCACGATGGATCTTCTGGCCGCGATACAAGCCCAGCAGCTGATGCGCCTCGCGATGCGTGTAGACCGCCGCCCGCCCGGCCAGCTTGCTGCCCCGATGCAGACGCTCGGCATCCGGCATGCCGACCTCGATCCAGGCCGTGACCCGGCCGGTCAGGTCACGAACCAGCACCGCCGGCTCATCGACCGCGGCAATGCCCTCGGTCAGCACCGCACCCTCCTGATACTCAAGGCAGTAGGCCAGCACCCGAGCCAGCATGAATTCCGCCGTCTCGGACGGCTGGCGCGCAATGCGCAGATCCAACTGCTCGTAGACGCTACGGTCGATATCGGAGAGCTGGACGGAAAGGCTGAAAACGGTCGCGGTCTGGGCCATAGGGCCGGCAGGGTACACGAGGGCGGACAGCGCCGGCAGCATCGCCGATACTCCCGGCTTCCCTCGCCTTGCGGAGTCCCCTATATGAGCCGCGCCTTCGTCAAGGAACCTGAGGGGCCGAATGTCGAGGACACGCCTGAGCGGCCGCTCAGCCCGCACCCCAACTACGTGACACCTGCGAGTCTGGAGCACCGACGCACCCGTCTGCACTCGACTGAACAGCGCCTTTCCACCCTGCCAGCGGAAGCCCTCGATACAGCCTCGCAACGCGCTGCGCTGCAGCGGGAGCTGCGATGGCTGCAGGCTCGCATCAGCAGTGCCATCGTCATTGACCCAGCTACGCAACCTCGCGACCGCGTGGCCTTCGGTGCAGAGGTCACCCTGGCCGAAGTCGACTCTGGCCTGCAGCGGCGATATCACATCGTCGGCGAAGACGAAGCCGATCCGGAACAGGGGCGGATCAGTTGGGCCTCACCACTGGCGCAGGCACTGCTCGATGCGCAAATTGGCGAGATCGTGACGTGGCAGCGGCCTGCGGGCGATCTCGACGTCGAGGTGCTGACGATCGAATATCCGGTCGCCTGACGCTTCAGCGCGCGTCGAGCGCCAGCAGAAAATCCGGCACCCAGCGCCGCCACGGCCGTCGCTTCACCTCCTCGGCCTCGGGCATCAGGCGCACGTTCATGGCCGAGGGTCGCTTGCGCAGCTCCTGCGGCAGGCTGGTGACCGGGATACGGACGTTGAGGTATTTGCCGTCGGCAGTGACTTGAACGGCAAATGGCAGGGTGTCGAACATGGTTCAGGCTCCGTGAGTAAGGACCACAGAGGCACTGTGACGGCGCTGCGGCTCAAAACCTGAGCCTGTTCGCCGGTCAGAAGATCAGCGGCGATAGCGCGCCGCGGCCTGCTCCAGACGCTGTGCAACAGCCGCGCGCAAGGCCGACGGCGCGATCACTTCCACTTCGTGCCCGTAGCGCAGGATGTCGAGGATCAGCTCTTCATCGCGGTGGTAGGGCACGCTCAGTTCGTAGCTGCCATCGTCGAGCCAGGTGCCCGTCTGCTGCGGATGCCAGGTTTCAGCCGCGATCCAGCGCGCGCGCTCAGGGGTGAAGCGCAGCGTGGCACTGGCCGTGGGCGCGCCCGAAAAGATCCCGTAGGAGCCGCCCAGCTCCTGGGTCAGCCGTTCCGCAGTGATGTCATCGGCCACCTGCTCCAGCGCCACGGCACTGCGCACGCAGTCCACTGCGAATGTGCGCAGTCCCTTGGACTTGTGGCACCAGGCATCGAGGTACCAGTTGTCGCGGTAGTGCGTCAGGCGCTGCGGAGAAATCTCACGCTCGGTGACCTGCTGGCTGCCACGGGCCTCGTACTCGATCTTCACGCGCTGGCGCTGCAGGACCGCCGCTGCCAGGGTCGTGAAGTGCCGGCCCGGCGCACGCGCTGCGGCGCGCAGCAGGCGGATGCGCTCGGCGTTGCCGGCCTTCAGGCCCTGTGAGCGCAGGATCTGGTCCAGCCGCTCGCGCAGGGGATCCAGTGCATCGTCGAGCAGGCCGGGCTGAAAGGTCGCCAGCAACTGCTGCAGCGTCAGCAGGCTCTGCAGTTCCTCGGGGCTGAACCAGAAGCCCGGGAGCTCGTAGGCGGCATCGGTATAGCGATAGCCGCGCGGCTCGCGCGAGGTTTCCATCGGGGCGCCGAGCACATCGCGCAGGTAGGCGAGCACCCGCTTGGTCGTGGCGCGCGAGCATTCCAGCTCTTCCTGGACCCGCTCGAAGGGCACCGGGTAGCGCTGGCGCTTCAGCAGACGGTGCAGGCGGTAGACATGTTCGAAGGACTTCATGGGGAGGTAGGCTAACGCACCCACCCCTTTCAGGACGACTCCCATGCCCACCCTCAACCCGGACTACGTCGAACGCCTTAAGCAAAGCGTGGCCACGGCCGCCTATCCGAGTCTGGTCGGTTTCAAGCTGGCCGAAATCGCAGATGACTACTGCCGCATCGATCTGCTGATCGGCGCCCCGCACTTCCAGCCCTTCGGCATCGTCCATGGAGGCGTGCTGGCCACGCTGATCGACACCGCCACGTTCTGGGCCGGCTTTCTGAGGCTGCCGGAGGACGCGGGGCTGGTGAACGTGGACCTGAAGCTCAACTATCTGAAGGCCGTGACCGGCGGCGAGCTGCGTGCCGAAGGCCGCTGCCTGCGGCCCGGACGCCAGATCAGCTACACCGAAGCCTCGGTGCGCGACGCCCATGGAGAGCTGGTCGCGCATGGCACCTCGACGCTGATGGCGCTGCCTGGCAAGGGCCTGAAGCTTGGCGTGCCCAAGTTCCTGGGCTGAAAACAATCGGGGCGCCCGAAGGCGCCCCGATATACAGCGGACTGCTTGTTTTGAGAAGCGGGGCCATGGATGGCCCCGGCTTATCAGGGACGATCCTTCAGAAGTCCCCCATGCCGCCCATGCCACCCATGCCGCCCATGCCACCCGCCGGCATGCCGCCGCCGGCTTCCGCCTTCTGCGGCAGTTCGGCAATCATGGCTTCCGTGGTCAGCAGCAGGCCGGCGACCGAGGCCGCGTTCTGCAGCGCCAGGCGCGTGACCTTGGCCGGGTCGATGATGCCCATGTCGATCATGTCGCCGTACTCGCCGGTGCCGGCGTTGTAGCCGTAGGCGCCCTTGCCTTCCGCGACCTTGTTCAGGATCACCGACGGCTCTTCGCCGGCGTTCTTGACGATCTGACGCAGCGGCTCGGTGATGGCGCGACGCAGGATGGTGATGCCGACCGTCTGGTCGTCATTGGCACCCTTGAGCTTCTCCAGCACCTTGGCGGCACGCACCAGCATCACGCCGCCACCGGCGACGATGCCTTCCTCGACGGCCGCACGCGTGGCGTGCAGGGCGTCTTCGACGCGGGCCTTCTTTTCCTTCATCTCGACTTCGGTTGCGGCACCGACCTTGATCACGGCCACGCCGCCGGAGAGCTTGGCGAGGCGCTCCTGCAGCTTTTCCTTGTCGTAGTCGCTGGTCGCGGCTTCAACCTGGGCCTTGATTTCCTTGATGCGCGCGGTGATCGCGTCCTTCTTGCCGGCGCCGTCGATGACGGTGCTGTTTTCCTTGTCGATCTGGACCTTCTTGGCGGTGCCGAGGTCGGTCAGCGTGGCCTTCTCCAGCGACAGGCCCAGCTCTTCGGTGATCACCGTGCCGCCCGTGAGGATGGCGATGTCCTTGAGCATTTCCTTGCGACGGTCGCCGAAGCCCGGCGCCTTGACGGCCGCGACCTTCAGGATGCCACGCAGGTTGTTGACGACGAGCGTGGCCAGGGCCTCGCCCTCGACGTCTTCGGCAATGATCAGCAGCGGACGGCCGGCCTTGGCCACGCCTTCCAGCACCGGCAGCATCTCGCGGATGTTGGAGATCTTCTTGTCGGTGATCAGGATCAGCGGGCTTTCCAGCTCGACCTGCTGGCTCTGCGCGTTGTTGATGAAGTACGGGCTGAGGTAGCCGCGGTCAAACTGCATGCCCTCGACCACGTCCAGCTCGTTGTCCAGGGACTTGCCCTCTTCCACGGTGATCACGCCTTCCTTGCCGACCTTGTCCATGGCGTTGGCGATGATTTCGCCGATCGCCTCGTCGGAGTTGGCGGACACGGTGCCGACCTGAGCAATGGCCTTGCGGTCCTTGCAGGGGGTGGCGTGCTTCTTGATCTCTTCGGTGACGGCTTCGACGGCCTTGTCGATGCCGCGCTTGATGTCCATCGGGTCGATGCCGGCGGTGACCGACTTCAGGCCTTCGTTGACGATCGCCTGGGCCAGCACGGTCGCGGTGGTGGTGCCGTCGCCGGCCTCATCGGAGGTCTTCGAGGCGACTTCCTTGACGAGCTGGGCGCCCATGTTCTCGAACTTGTCCTTCAGCTCGATTTCCTTGGCGACGCTGACGCCATCCTTGGTGACCGTCGGGGCGCCGAAGGACTTATCGAGAATCACGTTGCGGCCCTTAGGACCGAGGGTGACCTTGACGGCATTGGCCAGGACATTGACGCCGGCGACCATGCGCGAACGGGCGTCATCACCAAACTTCACTTCTTTAGCAGCCATTTTCTAATCCTCTGAATTCTTTGAGTTACTTACTTGGTGAAGACGGCCATGATGTCGTCTTCGCGCATCACCAGCAGGTCCTGACCGTCGACCTTGACCTCGGAGCCCGAGTACTTGCCGAACAGGATGATGTCGCCGACCTTGACGTCCATCGCGATGGTCTTGCCGTCGTCGGCCTTCTTGCCGGCGCCGACCGCAATCACTTCACCCTTGACCGGCTTTTCGGCGGCGTTGTCCGGGATGATGATCCCGCCCGCGGACTTCTTCTCTTCTTCCAGACGCTTGACGATCACGCGATCGTGCAGAGGACGCAGCTTCGACATATCGAATCTCCAGATGAATCAACGATTTGAGTAATACATGGGCGTTTGCCGCAGCGATTCTTGAGGGTCGCTGTTAGCACTCACCAATGAAGGCTGCTAATTGTTGGCGGCGAGTCGCCGAGATTCAAGGGGTGAGGACCCCCGCGCGCACAAAAAAGGCGGCTCGCCGATGCGAGCCGCCCTGTTCCGGTGCATCCGCCCCGGGGTCAGTGCGCGTGCGCGCCGCGCCCCATCGGAATGGCCAGCCGGCGGTAGACGTCGGCCAGCAGCCACAGCGGGCCGATCAGCAGGAACTGCAGGTCCTTGAAGAAGGACGGCTTGGCGCCCTCGATGTGATGGCCGATGAACTGGCCGATCCAGGCGCCGACGAAGATCAGGGCGGCACTCCACAGGAGGCCCGCGGTGCCGAGGGCCTGCTCGACCGCCAGCACGCCGGCATACATCGCGCCGAAGATCACGACCATGCCGGCGGCCAGTTGCCAGGACAGCCGCGCGTAATAGGCCAGCGCCAGCACGCCGACGAGGGTGGCGACATTGAAGCCGTCACCGCCGACCGGGATCGCCTTGAGCGCGCAGGCCAGCGAAAACACGATCAGCGGGATGCAGATCCAGTGCAGCAGCTTGTTGGTCGGGTTGTGGTGGCTCTGCTGATATTCATTGAGCCATTGGCGTAGCGTGGTCATCGCAATCTCTTCCGGTGAGGGCATCTGTATCCTTGGACGCCGGAAGTATCCGGTTGGTTGCGACTTGAGCCGATAGTAAAACTCGCTTAAAAGCATTCTTACCATGCCGTCGAACGCCCACCCGCAGGACAGTGTCGAGCCCCTGGATCGTCTGATCGCGCGGCTCTACCGCTCTGCGTTTTCCGTCCCCACCGAGGATTTCCGCGCCTGGGCGCTGAACCAGCTCAGCCGCGTGATCCCGCATGACGGGGCGCTGTGGGGCAGCGGCAGCCGCGCGCGCCTGAAGTTCCACACGGTCACCGTCACCGGCCTGCCCCCGGAATTCCCGCAGGCGCTGGAGGCCAGCTCCGGCATCAACCCGATCCTGCCGCGGATCATGCAGAACCTCGATACGCCGGTAGACATGCGCAGCGTGCTGCCGGACGAACACTTCTTCGGCTCCGAACTGCACCGTCGCACCTTCGAGCCGTTCGGCATCTCACGCATCCTGTCGACCGGCCACATGGATCGGCGCAGCGGCCTGTACTCCTTGTTGACGCTGTATCGCAAGAACCGTGAAGCGCCCTTCAGCGAAGCCGAGCAGGCCCTGCAGAAGCGCGCGATCTATCACCTGTTCAACGCCGCCTCGCACACCTACTTCCTGCACCTGTCACGCACGCACACGGAGCGCCCGCAGAACGCCGCCGCCGCCGTGGTCGACAGCAGCGGCAGCTTCCATGAAGCGCAGCCGCGATTCCTGGATCTGCTCGAGGAGCGTTTCCCGACCCGCAATCCCAACGCCCTGCCGTTCGCGATGCCGGACCCCGGCCAGACCCAGACGCATCAGGACCTGATGCTGCGCTGCGAACCCCTCGGTGATCTGTTCCTGATCATCCTGTGGCCAGCCGGTCCGCTGGACCGGCTGACGCCCCGCGAGCGCGAGATCGTCAACTGCGTCGCCCAGGGACTGTCGTTCAAGCAGGCCGCCAAGAAGATCGGCGTCGCCCCCTCCACCGTCGCCAATCATCTCTACCGCGTGTATCGCAAGCTCGGGGTCTACAGCCGCACCGAGCTGGCCGCCCTGGTCTACCCGGGCAGCGACGCGGCATGAGCCTTGTCCCGATTCCGCCCCCGCGCTGGGAGGCGTGGTGGGCGCGCTGGCGGCATGGTGTCGGACTGCTCAGCTTCGCCGCAGGCGTCGCCAGCTTCCTGTTGTTCGAGCGCCAGGAGAAGGTCGCGCAGGTTCTGGTGGTCCTGTTGCCGCTGTCGTGGCTGCTGGTCGGCCTGGAGCCCTGGTTGCTGAAGCGCGCCCAGCGCGGACGGCTGGGCGCGGTCTCCCCCCTGTTGCTGTCGTGGCTGACGCAGGGCCTGCATCAGGAGTCCTTCTTCTTCACGCTGCCCTTCTTCATCGCCTCGACCGCCTGGTTGAGTCCGCAGGCGGGCTTCACGCTGCTGCTCGGGATGGCGGCGCTGCTGTCGATCGTCGATCCGTTCTATTTCGGCCAGGTCGTGCGCCGGCGCTGGCTGCTGTGGGGCTTTCACGCCGCCGCCGGCTTCATCACAGTCCTGGCCGCCGCGCCGATGCTGTGGCATCTGACCACCGCGCAGAGCCTGATGCTGGCTGCGGCCTGCCTGGGGCTGCTCAGCATTCCGGCCTGGGCCTCGGCATTGCAGCGGCTGGGCTGGCTGCGCTGGCCGCTGGCGGCGGCGCTGGGCGTGATGCTGGCCGGCGGCGTGCTCGAACTCCGGGCCGCCATTCCGCCGGCGACGCTGCGTGTCAGCCAGGCAGAAATCACTTCGCAGATTGACGTGTCAACGCGCACACCGGGGCCGGCACTGAAGGAAATCGAGGCCGCACAGGTGCGCCGCGAAGGACTCTATGCCTGGACCGCGATCCGCGCACCGCGCGGCCTGCGCGAACGCATTGAGCATCACTGGCTGCACAACGGGCAGACCCTCGACCGGATTCCGATCGATATTGCCGGCGGCCGGGAACAGGGCTATCGCGCGTGGACGCACAAGCAAGCCTTTCCGGAGGACCCGCGGGGTCGCTGGGAAGTCCGGGTCGTCACCGAAGGCGGTCAGCTGATCGGCGTGACGCGTTTCACCGTCCGCTAGCGCTGTACCTATACTGCCGTCATGAAGGAAATCAGCGTGCAAGATCTGCGGGAACAGCAGCGCAGCCGGCCCGATCTGGTGATCGTCGACGTGCGCACCGCCGAAGAGCTGGCGCTCGCCGCCCTGCCCGGCGCCCTGCACCTGCCGATGCACGAACTGCCGGCGCGGTGGGGCGAGTTAAACCCGCACGCCCCGATTGCCGTCCTATGCCATCACGGAGTGCGCTCGGAAATGGCTGCGCGCTTTCTGGAACGCAACGGTTTTTCGGATGTCTCAAGCGTCGCCGGAGGGATCGACGCCTGGTCGCAAACGATTGATCCTGCAGTGCCGCGGTATTGAAGAACGAAACGACAACAAGGAGTCCCATGCGTCTTCCCGCCTGCCTGATCGGCCTCGTGCTCGCCCTGCCGGGTGCGGTCCAGGCCAACGACCTGATCCGCGTCTACGACCTCGCCGTGCAGAACGACGCGAGCTTTCGCGCGGCGCGCTATGCCCGCGATGCCGCGATAGAGGCCAAGCCACAGGCACGCGCGGCACTGCTGCCGCAGATCAACGGCTCCTACGACTACGGTTACTCGGATTCCAGCGGCAGCGTCGATCAGGGCGGCGGTGTCACACGCCAGATCGGCAACTACGGCACCGACGAGACGCTATCGGTGTCGTTGAGCCAGTCGGTCTTCAGCCTCGCCAACTGGCAGACACTGCGCCAGTCCAGCGAGCAGGTGGCCCTCGCGCAGGCGGTGTATCGCAACAACGAACAGGCGCTGAGCCTGCGCGTCGCCGAGGCCTATTTCGGTGTGCTGTCGGCCACCGACGCGCTGCGCTCCACCGAGGGCGAAAACAAGGCGGTGGAGCGCCAGCTCGAACAGGCCAAGCGTCGCTTCGAAGTCGGCCTGTCGGCGATCACCGACGTGCAGGAGGCGCAGGCGCGCTATGACCTCACCGTCGCCAATGTCCTGCAGGCGCAGCAGGCCCTGTCGGTTGCGCAGCAGGCTCTGGCTGAAATCACCGGCGCCGCGCCCGCCGGCATCGCCGCCCTGCAGGACGAGATTCCGTTGCCGGCGCCGCAGCCGGCCGATATCGAGGCCTGGGTCCAGGCGGCGCTCGACGGCAATCTCGACCTGGTCGCCGCCACCCTCAACCTCACCATTGCGGAGCGGGGCGTCGGTGTGGCCAAGGCCCGCCATCTGCCCACGGTCGACCTGCAGGCGGGCTATCGCGACAACACCTCGGAATCCGGCAGCTTCCCGCAGGACACCACCGGCACGTCGGTCGGGGTCGGCATCTCGGTGCCGATCTTCGCCGGTGGGGCCACGCAGTCGGCCGTCCGCCAGGCACTCGCCACCCGCGGGCAGCGTGAGGCCGAACGCGAGGGCAGCGAGCGCCTGGTGGCTCGCACCACGCGCGATGCCTATCAGGCGGTGATCACCAACGTCTCGCGCGTCAAGGCGTTCAAGCAGGCGGTGCTGTCGAGCACCACCGCGCTGGAAGCCAGCGAAACCGGACTGGAAGTCGGCACCCGCACCGCCGTGGACGTCCTCAATGCGCAACAGCAGCTGTACCTGGCCGAGCGCAACTACTACCAGTCGCGGTATGACTACCTGTTGTCGGTGCTGCGGCTGAAGTCCGCTGCCGGCAAGCTGACCGTGCAGGATCTGGCCGAGATCGACCGCCTGCTCGTGCAGCGCTGAAGTCGCCGTTTGCCTCAGGGCCGCCGCCGTCGCAAGATGCCGGCGGCTTTTTTGTGGGTGGAGAAATGGACATGCAGACAGTCTTTGTCACCGGCGGCTCCGGCTTTGTCGGCCGCAATCTGATCCGTGCGCTGCGCGCCCGCGGCGTGACGGTCCGCGCGCTGGCACGATCGCCGACGGCGCAGGCCGCGGTGCGCGCCCTGGGCGCCGAAGCGGTGGCTGCGGATCTGGAGAGCCTGCAGGCCGACGCCCTGCGCGGCTGCGACACCGTGTTCCATGTCGCGGCGATGGTCGAGGAATGGGGGCCGCGTGACGCGTTCTGGCGCGCCAACGTCACCGGCACCGAAGCCCTGATCGCCGTGGCCCGCGCCGCCGGCGTGCGCCGCTTTCTGCATGTCAGTACCGAAGCCGTGCTGGCCGACGGCGGCCCGCTGCGCGACGTTGACGAAAGTCACCCCTACCCCAAGCATCCGCTGCCGCGCTATGCGCGCACCAAGCAAGCTGCCGAGCAGCGCGTGCTCGCCGCCAACAGCGGCAACTTTCAGACCGTGGTGATCCGCCCGCGACTGATCTGGGGCGGCGACGACAGCTCACTGCTGCCGAAGATTGCCGCCGCCGCGCGCGCCGGGAAGTTCATGTGGATCGACGGCGGCCGCCAGCAGACCTCGACCTGTCATGTCGACAACGTCGTTCATGGCGCGTTGCTAGCCGCCGAGCGCGGTCTTCCGGGCAGCGTCTATTTCCTCACCGACGGCGCGCCGCAATCGACGCGTGAATTCTTCACACGACTCCTGCACAGCGCCGGCGCGCCGGTGCCGGCACGATCGCTGCCGTTCCGGCTGGCCTATGCGCTGGCCATGCTGTGCGAATGGCTGTGGGACGGCCTGCGCCTGCCGGGCCAGCCGCCGGTCAGCCGCATGCCGGTGGCCCTGTTCGGCAATGACATCGTCGTCAACGACACCCGGGCGCAGCGTGAACTGGGGTATCAGCCGATGACCTCGATCGCCGAGGGGTTCGCGCAGATGTCCTCGCCCCCACCGGCCTCTTAGTTCTTTTTTGGAATATGTAACTCTCTACATATTCTTTTACATGTGGATGGCACCTCCCTAATCTGCGCTCCACCTCAACGGGAGCCGCAGATGAGTGCCGAAGCCAATCCGTCAGTCCTAGAAGCTCTGGTCCAGCGCGAACTGGATCGGGCCCTGGCTGGCCTGCGCTTCGGCACCGTCGAGATCACGGTCCACAACGGTCGCATCGTGCAGATCGAGCGACGTGAAAAGGTCCGTCTCGACGACAGTGCGAATCCGAAGGCGCCAGAGAAACGCTGAACCCATTGTTGAACCGACCGGATCGCCGGACGTTCATGACCAACCATATTTCCAGGGAGTTGACATGAACCGCTTCGAAACCAAGACCGCCACGACCGTGGGCCGCGCCCTTCTAGGCAGCGCCCTGCTGGCGACCAGCCTGGGTGCCACCGCGCAAACCGCCACCACCGACGATCTCGATCAGCGGATCCGGATTCTGGAGCGCAAGCTGGAGCTGCAGGCCGAGGAGGCCGCCAGCAAGGCCAAGGACGCCTCGACGTCGAGCATTTCCGACAAGGGCTTTGCGATCAAGAAGGGCGACTTCGAGCTGAAGTTCAATGGCCTCGTGCAACTCGACAGCCGATGGTTCACCGGCGATAGCGTGCCGCAGACCGCCGACACCTTCACCTTCCGCCGCATCCGTCCGACATTCCAGGGCTCGTTCGGCAAGCTCGTGGGCTATCGCCTGACGCCGGAGTTTGCGGGCGCCAGCGCCACCATCGTCGATGCCTATCTTGACCTCAACTTCTCGCCGGCAGCCACGGTGCGCGCCGGCAAGGTCAAGGGGCCGATCGGTCTCGAGCGCCTGCAGAGCGGCGGCGCGACCGCGTTCATCGAACGCGGCCTGCCGACCGAACTGGCGCCGAACCGCGAGACCGGCGTGCAGCTGCAAGGCGCCTTCCTCGACAAGTCGCTGAGCTATGTGGTCGGCGTCTACAACGGTACGCGTGACGGTGAAGACGGCGCGGCCACCGACAACAACGGCTTCAAGGAAGTCGCGGCGCGCGTGTTCTATGAACCGACCCCGGGCATCGGCTTCGGCATCGCCGGCTCGCACGGCAGCAAGCGCGGCGTGACCGAGGCCCCGCGCAACTACTCGACCGTTGACCGTCGCACCGGCATCACCTACGCCAACGGCACCACGTACGACGGCGACGCCACGCGGATCTCGCCGCAGGGCTATCTCTACACCGGCTCGTTCGGGCTGCTCGGCGAGTACATCGTCTCCAAGCAGGAGTTGACCAACGGCGCGAACAGCGGCGACATCAGCAACGACGCCTGGCAGCTGGTGGCCGGCTACGTGCTCACCGGAGAGGACGCGAGCTATCGCGGCGTGAACAAGCCCGGCTCGCCATTCAAGGTGGGCGAGCCCGGCTGGGGCGCCTTCGAGGTCGTGGCCCGCGTCGGTGAGTTGACGGCCGACGACAAGGGGGTCGGCCTCGGCGTGTTCGCCGGAACCGGCGTGGAGACCGTGCAGAACGCCGGCGTCGGCCTCAACTGGTACCTGAACAGCAACGTCAAGATCGCCGTCAACTACAACCAGACGTCGTTCTCGAACTTCTCTGGTGCCGACCGCGACGACGAGAAGTCGATCTTCACTCGCCTGCAGCTGCAGTTCTGAACAGCAGGGGCCGGCCTGCGGGCGGGCCCCGATCCTCTTTCACCTGGAGTCCATGACCATGAAACTGAAGTTCCTGATTGCCGCCACGGCCCTGGCCGTACCGCTGTTCGCTCACGCCGCCAGCTACGAGCTGCTCAATGTCTCCTACGACCCGACACGCGAGCTGTACAAGGATTACAACGCGGTTTTTGCCACCTACTACAAGGCCAAGACCGGCGACACCGTGACCGTGAAGCAGTCGCATGGCGGCTCGGGCAAGCAGGCGCGCTCGGTGGTCGATGGCCTGCAGGCGGATGTGCTGACGCTGGCCCTGGCCGGTGACATCGACTCGGTGGCCAATACCACCACGCTGCTGCCGAAGGACTGGCAGAAGCGTCTCCCCGAGGGCTCGGCACCTTACACCAGCACGATCGTGTTCCTGGTGCGCGGCGGCAACCCGAAGAAGATCAAGGACTGGGACGATCTGGCCAAGCCGGGCGTGTCGGTGATCACGCCGAACCCGAAGACCTCGGGGGGCGCGCAGTGGAACTACCTCGCGGCCTGGGAATACGCCAAGCGCAAGTACGGCGGCGATGACAAGGCCAAGGCTTTCGTCGAGAAGCTCTACAGGAACGTCCCGGTGCTGGACACCGGCGCGCGCGGCTCGACGACCACCTTCGTGCAGCGCGGCATCGGCGACGTCTTCATCTCCTGGGAAAACGAAGCGTTCCTGGCGAAGAAGGAATTCGGCGAGGACAAGTTCGAGATCATCGTGCCGTCGCTGAGCATCCTGGCGCAGCCGACCGTCACCGTGGTCGACAAGGTCGTCGACAAGAAGGGCACGCGCAAGGTAGCGGAAGCCTATCTGCAATACCTGTACTCGGATGAAGGCCAGGACATTGCCGGCAAGCACTTCTACCGTCCGACCGGCGCCAAGGCCAAGGCCAAGTACGCCAGTCAGTTCCCGAAGGTCGATCTGTTCACGATCGACGAGGCCTTCGGCGGCTGGACCAAGGCGAAGAAGGATCACTTCTCCGACGGCGCGACCTTTGACCAGATTTACCTGAAGCAGTAACCGCTCGTGCCGGGGCGGTCTTGCACCGCCCCGGCCCCGCTCACCTTCTTATCCGCCCGAATCATGTACGCCAACTCTCCCACGCTGCGCCGTGCACTCGCCGTCGTGCAACTCGCACTCGGCAGCGCCCTGCTGCTGGCGCCGACCGCTCAGGCGACCACGCTGCTCAACGCCTCGTATGACGTCGCCCGCGACGTCTACAAGGACCTGAATCCTGCATTCGTCGCGCAGTGGCAGAGCCGCTACCCGAACGATCCGCTGAAAATCGACCAGTCGCATGGCGGCTCGAGCAAACAGGCACGCTCGGTGATTGACGGCTTGCAGGCTGACGTCGTCAGCATGAACAGCCCGCTGGATATCGACGCGATCGCCAACGCCAAGCTCACCTCGCGTGACTGGGCCAAGCGCCTGCCGTCGGCGAGCAGCCCGTCGTGGTCGACGATCCTGTTCCTGGTGCGCAAGAACAATCCAAAGAACATCAAGGACTGGAACGACCTGGTGCGCAAAGACGTCAAGGTCGTGATCCCAAACCCGAAGACGTCCGGCAACGCCCGCTACAGCTACCTCGCCGCGTGGGAACACGCGCGTCGCCAGCCCGGCGGCAGCGACACCACGGCACGCGATTTCGTCGCGCGCTTCATCGCCAACGTGCCGGTGTTCGACACCGGGGGCCGCGGCGCCACCACGACCTTCGTGCAGCGCGGGATCGGCGATGTGCTGCTGACCTTCGAGAACGAGATCCAGCTGATTGCCTCGGAATTCTCGGCGCAGGGCTTCGAGATCATTGTGCCGTCGCTGTCGGTGCGCGCCGACAATCCGATCTCGCTGGTCGACAAGGTCGTCTCCAAGAAGGGGACCCAGGCCGTTGCCGAGGCCTACCTGACGTTTCATTTCTCGCCGGAAGGCCAGGCGATCTTCGCCAAGCACGGCATTCGCCCGTCGGATGCCGCCGTGCTGGCCCAGCATCGCAGCCGCTTCCCGGACGTGAAGCTGTTCACCGTCGATGAGGCATTCGGCGGTTGGGCCAACGCGCAGAAGACGCACTTCGCCGACGGCGGCGTGTTCGACCAGATCGTGCAGCAGCGCCACTAATTTTGCGTCTCTCCTCCCCTGATCTCTCCCAGGGTATTCGGGCGGACGCCCCACGGGTCTCCGCCCTTTTCTTTTCTTGGATACGACATCATGAGCATCGCAGGCATCAACACCCGCAATCAGTTCCGCGGCAAGGTCGTCGCGATCCATCGTAGCCCGGTGGTCTCCGAAATCGAGATCGAAACGCCGGCCGGCATCGTCAGCGCCGTCGTGACCACCAGCTCGATCGAGCGCCTGGGCCTGCGCGTGGGCGACGCAGCGGCCGCGCTGTTCAAGGCCACCGAGGTCATGGTCGCCAAGCTGTCGGACCTGCATGGCTGAGACTGCCGCCCCACCGCGCCGCGCCTTTGCCATGTGCCTGATCGTCCACAAACCCGCCGGCCTGCGCATCCCGCACGAACTGCTGGAAGCCGCCCTGACCCTCAACCCGGATGGCTGGGGCGTGATGGGCTTCGAGCACGACGGTCGCTTGCTGCTGGATCGCGGCATCCATATCGATGCGGCGGCGCTACGTGACTTCGAGTCGCGCCACATCGAGGCGGAATACGCACTACATCTGCGCAAGCAGACCCGTGGCAGCAGCGGGCTGGAAAATACGCATCCCTTTCGGATTGTCGAGGGCCTGTATCTGATGCACAACGGCACGCTGCCGATCGAGGCACGCCTGCCCGGCCGCTCCGATACCTGGCACTTCACGGCGGAGGTGCTGAGGCCGCTGGCGCAGCGGCATCCAGGGCTGCTCAGCGACTACGCCTTCGTGCGCCTGCTGGAGCTGGGGCTGCGTCCGGAGAACAAGCTGGCGCTGCTGGATGAGCGGCTCCGGCGCATCGTGCTGATCAACCGCGAGCATGGCGCGGAGTTCGAGGGGCTGTGGCTGAGCAATACACGCTGGATCGACCGCGCCCGTTTCCCGCTGGCGCTGACGCCGCAACCGCAGGAGCGGAGCTGGACGCCGGAGGAGCTGGAGTTCCTGTAGGAGAAATAGCGGAAATCGCATATCAATCTTCAAATTTATTCTTTTGAGATTCTCTGGCGCCTTCCTAAGATGGCGCGCCTTCACACGCCGAGCCCGTCGTTTCCATGTCCTCTGCCCTGACTCCTGACCGACGCCCGGTCCTGTTCCATCGGCGACGCTCGGTCATCCCCGGCTTCGGCTTGACGCTGGGCTTCACGGTCTTTTATCTCAGCCTGATCGTGCTGATCCCGCTGGCCGGCGTGTTCTTCAAGGCCTCGGATCTGGGGTTGGCCGGCTTCTGGAACGTGGTGACCGCACCGCGCGTACTCGCGGCGCTCAAGCTCAGCTTCGGCGCCGCATTGATCGGCGCCCTGATCAACGCCGTTTTCGGGACGCTGGTGGCCTGGGTTTTCGTGCGCTACCGCTTTGCCGGCAAGCGCTTCTTCGATGCGATCATCGATCTGCCATTCGCATTGCCCACCGCGGTGGCCGGTATCGCACTGACCGCGCTGTACTCCGGCAATGGCTGGGTTGGCCAGTTTCTAGAACCACTGGGCGTCAAGGTCGCCTACACGCCGCTGGGCGTGATCGTTGCGTGCACTTTCATCGGCCTGCCGTTCGTCGTGCGCACGGTGCAGCCTGTACTGGAGGAAGCCGAGAAGGAACTGGAAGAGGCGGCCGCGTCGCTGGGCGCCACGCGCCTGCAGACGATCGTGCGCGTGATCCTGCCGACGATCCTGCCGGCGATCCTCACCGGCTTCACGCTCGCCTTTGCGCGCGCCGCCGGCGAATACGGCTCGATCATCTTCATCGCCGGCAACATGCCGATGGTCAGCGAGATCGCACCGCTGCTGATCATCATCAAGCTGGAGGAGTTCGACTACGCCGGCGCCAGCGCCGTCGCGGTGGCGATGCTGCTGCTGTCGTTCACGCTGTTGCTGACGATCAACGGCCTGCAGGCCTGGGCCCGCCACCGCAATGGCGGCAAACGCTGAGCAGCGTGCGCTCCACGCCGGATGCTCCCCGAACCCACCGCTCTCCGATCATGACCCCCTCCTCCACGTCCGCCCTGAATCCGCCACCGCTGCCTCCCGAGTTCAGCCCGGAAGGTCCGCTGATCCGCCGCAACTCGGCGATCAGCGAGAACGCCTGGGCGCAGCGCATCCTGATCGGCATCGCCCTGCTGTTCCTGCTTGGCTTCCTGCTGCTGCCGCTGATCTCGGTCTTTGCCGAGGCGCTGCGCAACGGCTGGGTCACCTACAAGGACGCGCTGCTGGAACCCGACGCCATCGCCGCGATGAAACTGACGCTGCTGACGGCGGCGATTGCCGTGCCGTTCAATCTGGTCTTCGGCATCGCGGCTGCCTGGGCCATTACCAAGTTCGAGTTCCGCGGCAAGTCGTTGCTGATCTCGCTGATCGATCTGCCGTTCTCGGTGTCGCCGATCGTCGCGGGCGTCATCTACATCCTGATCTTCGGCCGTCATGGCTGGGCCGGTCCGTTCCTCGACGAGCACGACATCAAGATCGTGTTCGCGGTACCCGGCATCGTGCTCGCGACCGTGTTCGTCACGTTCCCGTTCATCGCGCGCGAGCTGATCCCGTTGATGCAGGAGCAAGGGACCGACTATGAGCAGGCCTCGCTGTCGCTGGGTGCCAACGGCTGGCAGACCTTCTGGCGCGTGACCCTGCCCAGCATCAAGTGGGCGCTGTTGTACGGCGTGCTGCTGTGCACGGCACGTGCGATGGGCGAGTTCGGCGCCGTCAGCGTGGTCTCGGGCCACATCCGGGGACAGACCAACACGATGCCGCTGCACGTTGAGATTCTCTACAACGAGTACCAGTTCGCTGGCGCCTTTGCAGTCGCTTCACTGCTGGCGCTGTTCGCGCTGGTGACGCTGGCGCTAAAGAGCTATCTCGAATGGCGGCACGGCGACGAGCTCGCCGCGACGCGCCGCCATTGAAGTCGTCCTGACAAGATCGCGGCCATCCCTGGCCGCGTTTTTCAAACCAAGCACAAAGTACGGTTCACCATGGACATCCACATTCGCAGCATCGACAAGACCTTCGGCGACTTCAAGGCCCTCAGCGGCGTTGATCTCGACATCGCCTCGGGCGAACTGATTGCGCTGCTGGGCCCTTCGGGCTCGGGCAAGACGACGCTGCTGCGCGTCATCGCCGGACTCGAATTCCCCGACCAGGGGCGCATCCTGTTCGGAGACGAGGACATCGCGGCGCGTCCGATCCGCGAGCGACGCGTCGGCTTCGTGTTTCAGCACTACGCGCTGTTCAAGCACATGAAGGTGTTCGACAACGTCGCCTTCGGCCTGCGCGTGCGCGACCGCAAGGAGCGGCCGACCGAGGAGGCGATCCGCGCCAAGGTGCTGGGCCTGCTCGACCTGGTCCAGCTTTCCGGCCTGGACCAGCGCTATCCGACCCAGCTGTCGGGCGGCCAGCGCCAGCGCGTGGCGCTGGCGCGCGCCCTGGCGATCGAACCTCGCGTGCTGCTGCTGGATGAGCCCTTCGGCGCGCTCGATGCCAAAGTGCGCAAGGACCTGCGCCGCTGGCTGCGCGACCTGCACGACCGCACCGGCTATACCACGATCTTCGTCACCCACGACCAGGAAGAAGCGCTGGAACTGGCCGACCGCGTCGTGATCATGAACCGGGGTGCGATCGAGCAAGCGGGCACGGTCGACCAGGTCTACGAACGCCCCGCCAGCCCCTTCGTGTTCGACTTCCTGGGGGGCACCAATGTGCTCGAGGGTGTCGCCACGGGCCGCTCGCTTCGCTACGGCGGCACCGAGATCGCGACACTGGCGCCGGACGATACCGCGCAGGGCGAAGTCGATATCTACGTGCGTCCCGGTGATCTGCGCCTGGCCGACGCACAGGCGCCGGGCCTGCCGGCACAGCTGCTCAGCGTGCAGCGCACCGGACCGATCGTGCGCGTTGGCGCGCGCATCGAGGGGGCGGATCAAAC
The DNA here is from genome assembly GCA_040377605.1 of Nevskiaceae bacterium. GTDB lineage: Bacteria > Pseudomonadota > Gammaproteobacteria > Nevskiales > Nevskiaceae > Solimonas. Next base: position 22,751 of record JBEIOK010000011.1, read on the forward strand.
GCTGACCATCGAGCTGCCGCACCTGCATCACGACGTGTCGAGCTTCAAGACCGGCCAGTCGGTGCGCCTGCGCCTGATGCAGTTCAGCGTCTATCCTCGCGCGGCCCGGCAGGGCAGCACCGGCCCGTCGGATGCGATCGGCGTGGCGGCCTCGCGCAGCCGCAGTCGACTGGGGTAGCCGCGGTTCAGGCCGATGGGGCGTCGCTGTCCGGCCGGTTGACCAGCACCCGCAACAGGACATTCGCCACCAGCCCGCCCACCAGGATCACGGCGGCCATGGGCACAGCCGTGCCCAGCTTCTGCAGATGGCCCGCCAGCGCACCGGTGATCGCTGCGATGCCGAACTGCAGGGTGCCCATCAGGGCCGAGGCCATGCCGGCACGATCACCAAAGGGCGCCATCGCCGCCGCGGTGGAATTGGGAAAGGTGAATCCCAGGCTCGCAATGGTCACGAACAGCGGCAGGATCACGCCCCACATGCCGCCAACGCCCGTGATCGCCGCCACCAGCATCACGCCGCCGGCCGCCGCATTGGTCGCCAATGCCGCCCGCAGCACCTGCTGCGCCGGCATGCGCCGCAGCAGGCCGGCATTGAGCTGCGACGCCGCTATGAGCCCCGCGGCATTGCATCCGAACATCCACGCGAACTGGTTGGGCCCCAGGCCGTAGTGATCGATGAAGACGAAGGCGGAGACCGAGATGTACGAGAACATGCCCGCCTGCGCCATCGCCCCGGACAGGGCGTAGCCCATGAAGCGCCGGTGGCCGAGCAGGCGCACATAGCCCTGCAGCGCCGACCACGGGTTCACCGGGGTCGCCTGCTGCAGCGTCTCCGGCAGATAGCGCCAGGCCAGCAGCGCGCACAGCACGCCGAAGGCCGACAGCACGCCGAAAATCGCCTGCCAGCCAACATGCACGAACACCTGTCCGCCGGCCATCGGCGCCAGAATCGGCGCCACCCCCATCACCAGGACCAGGGCCGACAGGATGCGCGCCATGTCCTGCGGCTCGAAGCGGTCCCGCACCATGGCACGTGCCATCACCATGCCGGCACAGCCGCCCAGCGCCTGCAGCAGACGCAGGGCCGACAACGCACCGATGCTGGGCGCGAAGGCACAGGCCGCCGACGCAACCGCGTACAGCAGCAGGCCGAACAGCAGAGGTCCGCGTCGCCCGATCCGATCCGACAACGGGCCGTAGATCAGCTGGCCTACCGCCAGACCGATGAAGAAGGTCGCGAGCGTGAACTGCGCGTGGGCGGTGTCGGTCCCGAAATGCGCCTGGATCGCCGGCAGCGCCGGCAGATACATGTCGATCGACATCGGCCCGATCGCCACGATCGTGCCCATGACCACGATCCAGCGGCGCGGCGTCTCGGCATACGTCTGCTTCGAAGCGCCGGCCGGCTGCATGCTCAGGTTTCCGGCCTCATCGAGGGGAACAGCAGCACATCGCGGATGCTGGCAGAATCGGTCAGGAACATCACCAGACGATCGATGCCGACGCCGACGCCCGCGGTCGGCGGCAGGCCGTATTCCAGCGCACGGATGTAGTCGGCGTCGTAGACCATGGCCTCGTCGTCACCGGCGTCCTTGGCCACGACCTGCGCCTTGAAGCGCGCGGCCTGGTCATCAGCATCATTCAGCTCGGAGAAGCCGTTGGCCACTTCGCGGCCGCCGACGAAGAACTCGAAACGGTCGGTGACGTCGGGGTTGGCGTCGCTGCGGCGCGCCAGCGGCGAGACTTCGGTCGGATACTCGGTGATGAAGGTCGGGTCCAGCAGCTTGGCCTCGACAGTCTTCTCGAATATTTCGGTCAGCAGCTTGCCGCAGCCGTAGGACGGCTTGGCATCGGCGCCGACCTGCTTTGCGAAAGAGGCCAGGTACTCGCGATCGGCGAGCCGGCCGGTCTCGAAGCCCGGATTGAAGCGCAGCACCGACTCGCTCATGGTCCAGCGGTTGAACGGCTGCTCCAGGTCGTATTCGCGACCCTGGTAGCTGAGCTTGCCGCTGCCGTTCACGGTCAGCGCGGCGTCCCGGATCAGGGTCTCCACCAGGTTCATCGCGTCCTGGTAGTCGGCATAGGCCTGGTAGAACTCCAGCATCGTGAACTCGGGGTTGTGTCGCGTGGACAGCCCCTCGTTGCGGAAATTGCGGTTGATCTCATAGACCCGCTCGAAGCCGCCGACGACCAGACGCTTCAGATACAGCTCCGGGGCGATGCGAAGGTAGAGATCGCGATCCAGCGCATTGTGATGGGTGATAAACGGCCGCGCGGTGGCGCCGCCGGCGATCGGCTGCAACATCGGCGTCTCGACTTCCATGAAACCCAGCGCGTCGAGGAAGTTGCGGATGAAGCGCACGGTCTGGCCGCGCTTCTCGAACGCGGTGCGGACTTCCGGATTGACAATCAGGTCCAGGTAGCGCTGGCGATAGCGCACCTCGGTATCGGTCAGGCCGGCCCACTTCTCCGGCAGCGGCCGCAGGCCCTTGACCAGCAACTGGGCACTGGCCGCCTTCAGCGACAGCTCGCCGGTCTTGGTGCGGAACATCGTGCCGCGCACGCCGAGGATGTCGCCGACATCGAACCCCTTGAAGGCCTCGTAGGCGGCCTCGCCCACCGCATTGAGCTGCACGAAGATCTGGATGCGGCCCGACATGTCCTGCAGCTGGCCGAAGCTGGCCTTGCCCATCACCCGCTTGGCCATCAGGCGGCCGGCGATGGCATAGACCGTGGTTTCCCCCTCCAGCGACGCGGCATCGCGCTCGCCATAACTGCCGTGCAGGTGCTCGGCGAGCGTGTCGCGGCGGAACGTGTTGGGGTAGGCGTTGCCGGCGGCCCGCAACGCTTCGAGCTTCTCCCGACGCGTGGCGATGATGTGGTTCTCGTCCTGCTCGGGCTTCTGATCTTCGGTCATGGTCTGCCGTGCTTCGTGATGGCGGATTCGTGGGGGCCACGAATCACGGTCATAGCCCCTGCTTCAGGCTTTCCTGGATGAACGGATCGAGATGGCCGTCCAGCACCTTCTGCGTGTCGGCGATTTCCACGCCGGTGCGCAGGTCCTTGATGCGCGACTGGTCGAGCACGTAGGAGCGGATCTGGCTGCCCCATTCGATGTCGCTCTTGGAGTCCTCGACCTTCTGCTTCTCGGCGTTGCGCTTCTGCAGTTCGACCTCGTACAGCTTGGACTTCAGCATCTTCATCGCGTGGTCACGGTTGGCGTGCTGGCTGCGCTGGGTCTGGCAGGAGACGACGATGCCGGACGGGTTGTGCTTGATGCGGATCGCCGACTCGGTCTTGTTGACGTGCTGACCGCCGGCGCCGCTGGAGCGGAACGTGGCAACTTCAAGATCGGCCGGGTTGATCTCGATCTCGATGTTGTCGTCGATTTCCGGCGACACGAAGACACCGGAGAACGAGGTGTGGCGACGGCCGCCGGAATCGAACGGCGACTTGCGCACCAGGCGGTGCACGCCGGTCTCGGTGCGCAGCCAGCCGTAGGCATAGTCGCCCTGCACGTAGATCGTCGCCGACTTGATGCCCGCGACTTCGCCGTCGGAGCGGTCCATCAGCTCGACCTTGAAGCCCTTGCCTTCGGCCCAGCGCATGTACATGCGCAGCAGGATCTCGCCCCAGTCCTGGGCCTCGGTGCCGCCGGCACCGGACTGGATGTCGACATACGCGTTCGCGGCGTCCTGCTCACCGCTGAACATGCGCTTGAACTCCATGTCCGCGGCCATCTGGGCATAGCGCTCGACGTCGCGGCCGAGCTCGTCGATGGTCGCGCGGTCGTCCTCGGATTCCGCCAGTTCCAGCAGTTCCAGGGCATCCCGGAGGGCGGACTCGGCCTGATCCAGCGGCTGGATCACCGCCTCCAGCTTGGCCCGCTCGCGGCCCAGGTTCTGGGCGTATTCGGGCTTGTTCCAGACCTCGCCGTTCTCCAGCTCGGCGTTGACCTCGACCAGCCGGTCCTTCTTGGTATCGTAGTCAAAGATAGCCCCGCAGCGCGTCGAAACGCACTCGCAGGGCTGTCACCTCATTGCGGATCTGTTGGGCTTCCATGGGATGCCTGGTCTGAAGGGCGCGGATTATAGGCGAAGCGTCCCGCGCACTGCCGGAAATCGGCGGCCGCACTTGAGCCTCCCCCACAGCGCGCTGCTATAGTTCGCCCCAGCCAAGTTCCTGGCATGGAACAGCAATCAGGGGAGAAAATCATGGGACTTCGTTTGGGAACCGCGGGCCGCGTTGCGCTGCTCGCTTTGGCCATGACGGCCAGCGCGCCGGTCGCGGCGCAGATGATGGCGGACATCGACGACACCGACTTTTCGTCCTCTGACGACTCGGGCGGTGACGACGGGGCCTACGCCGAGGCCACACTGCAGCAACGCACGTGGTACGTCTCGCCGATGTTCTCCTACACCTTTGCCGACCAGGATCGCGGCATCGATGACGGGATCGGCGCCACCATCGCCGTCGGCAAGAAGGTCACGCGCGGCATGGCACTGGAACTGACCGGCTTCTTCACGACGGCCGACGCCGAATCCGGCGGCGGCGACTCCACCGAGCTCAAGGGCATCGGCGCCGCGGCCCTGATCACCCCGTTCAGCAGCCTGCCGGACCTGTATTCCGTCCTGGCCCTGATGTACGGCAGCGGCAGCAACAACCCGGGCCTGATCGCAGACTATGAAAGCACGGTCTTCGATATCGGCCTGGGCTATCTGTTCTCGCTCAGCGACCGCATCAAGATCCGTACCGAAGCGCGTTATCGCACCGACGCGCATGACCGCAAGGAAGCCGGCATCGATCCGGGCAACAAGCACTTCCAGGACGCCGTGCTGAACCTCGGCGTGCTGCTGCCGCTGGGCAGCGTCGTGCCGCCGGCGGAAGCGCCGGTGGAAGTCGTCGAAGCCGCGCCGGCCGTGGCCGCTGCCGACAGTGACGGCGACGGCATCCCGGATGATCTCGACAAGTGCCCGGACACGGCGGCCGGTATCGCCGTGGGCGCCGATGGCTGCCCGCTGGACACCGACGGCGACGGCATCCCCGACTACCTCGATGAATGCCCGCGCTCGCCCGCTGGCGCCAAGGTCCTGGCCAATGGTTGCGCCCTGACCGGCGATTGCCGCACGCCGCGCGCGGGCGAGCAGGTCGACGAGAACGGCTGCGCGGTCGAGCAGCGCTTCATCCTGAAGGGCGTGAAGTTCGAGTTCGACTCGGACCGCCTGACGCCGGAAGCGCAAACCATCCTCAATGACGTCGCCGGTACGCTGCAGGCCTACCCGGACGTCAAGGTCGAGCTGCAGGGTCACACCGACAACATCGGTTCCGATGCCTACAACCAGGGCCTGTCCGAGCGCCGCGCGATTGCGGTCAAGACCTACCTGGGCGGCCGCGAGGTCGTGGCGGATCGCATGACGCCGGTGGGCTACGGCGAGTCGCAGCCGATCGAGACCAATGACACCGAGGAAGGCCGCGAGAACAACCGCCGCGTCGAACTCAAGGTCCTCGAGTAAGCACCACGGCCGCACCTGAAAAACCCGCCGGGATCCCCCGGCGGGTTTTTTGTTGCCCGGGCCCCGCCCCCTGGGAATTCCTCATTGACGCGCCTCCGGACGACCTCAACAATGCATCGCAATTCCAGGGAGTGGTTCTCGATGCGCATCCGATTCCAATGGCTGGCCGTGCCGGCCTTCGCACTGCTGTGTCTCCCGGCGCTGGCCGATACGCACGCCCGCAAGGCACTGGACCCCGCCAAGGCCACGGTCGCGGAGATCCAGTCGTGCATGAGCGCCAACCTGATCGGCCGCGCCGCCCTGCGCGACCTGGCAGTCAAGGTCACCGACCGCGAGGGCAAGGAACATGCCCTGCGCATGAAGCTCTACTGGAAGCCCGATACCAGCGGCCGGACGCGTCTGAACCTGCGCCTGATGGAACCCGCCGCCACGCGCGGTTCCAGCTATCTGATGCTGCAGAACGGGGGGCAGGAGGAGGTCTACTTCTGGCTGCCCGGTGGCGACCGCGCCCTGCGCATCACCGGCCAGAACACCGGCGAGCCGCTGTGGGGCACCGACTTCAGCTACGCCGAGATCAAGCAGGTGCTGGGGCTGATCGCCCTGGGGGACTCCACGCGCCTGACGGACGCCACCGTCGAGAAACGCCCGACCTACGTACTGGAGACCCGCACCGCACTGGCCGACTCGGGCTACAGCAAGGTGCTGTCGTATGTCGATCGCGCCACCTGCACGCTGCTCAAGAGCGAGTTCTTCGCCAAGGGCGACAAGCCGCGCAAGGTCCTCGACGCCGATGTCTCCAGCCTGCTGCAGGCCGACCAGTACTGGACCGTGCTCGGCTACACGATGCGCGATCTGCGGGCAGGCTCGCGCACGCGGGTGGACCTCAGCGACTTCAGCGTCGATGAACGCCTGCCGGAACGTCTGTTTGAACCCAAACGCTTCTTCGAGCCCTTCGAGTAAGCGCAGCACCCGAGCGCCGGAGCGCGCGTGACGACCGATTTACCCCTGACGCCGGCGGAACCCCCGCCGGCGTTTCTGCATCGGTGGCTGGTCCACCGCGCCGCCTGGGTACTGTCGGCCGTCTTCCTGCTGAGCCTGCTGGCGGTGATGCAGCTTGTCGACTGGCGCACCGGTGAGCTGCGCCTGAGCATTGACCCGTCGCTCGACCCACTGGTCGCCCGCGAGCATCCGGACCGGCGCTACTACGACGATATCCGGCGCCGCTTCGGCAACGACGAGAGCGTGTTGGTGATGCTGCAGGGGCCGGATGCCTACGCGCCGGATGCGCTGCACCGCTTGCATGCCGCCGGTCAGGCGCTGTTCGAGCTGCCGGGCGTGGAACAGATCACCTCGCTGGTCACCGTTCCGCTGGCGCACCGCGGCGGTGACGCCCTCGAACTGCGGCGGCTGGCGCCCGACGATTTCGACGATCCCGCGCTGGCCCCGCGCCTGCGCGCCGAGATTGCGCAGCACCCGCTGTATCGCCATCAACTGGTCTCGGCCGACGGCCGCTCGGCCGCCCTGGTGATGGGTCTGGAAGTGCTGAACGACCGCGAGTTGCTGGACCTGAAACTGATCGAGCAGATCCGTCGCGTCGCCGAAGCCGCCGCCGGTCCGGACTATCGCGTCCACGTGACAGGCGCGGCCGTGCTGCGCGACGCCACCAGCCAGACCGTCACGGCCCAGCTGCGCTGGGTGATTCCCGCCATCGTCGCGATGCTGTCGGTGTTTCTGGCCCTGAGTTTCCGCAGCATGTACGGCGTGCTGTTGCCGCTGCTGACCATCACCATTGCCTCGCTGTGGACGCTGGCCGTGCTCAGCGCCCTCGGGCGCTCACTCAATCTGATCACCAGCCTCGTGCCCCCGCTGCTGGTGACGATGGGGCTGGCCTACTGCGCCCACACGCTTTCCGAGTTTGATCATCTGGCGCGACTGCATCCGCAGGACGATCGCCGGCAGCGTGTGCTGCGCCTGCTGCGCGAGATTGCCGCACCCGTCACGCTCACCGGTGTCACCACCGCCGTCGGCCTGCTCGCCCTGCTGATCAACGAGCTGCCGGCGATCCGAGAGTTCGCCTGGCTGTCGACGCTGGGCGTCATCCTCTGCGCGCTGCTGGCGCTGACCTTCCTGCCGGCGATGCTGTGTTACGTCCAGCCGCGGCGCAGGCCGGCCACGCCAGACCTGTTCGACCGCAGCGGCCGACGGCTCGGCGAGTTCGACATGCGTCATCGCCGCAGCATCCTGATCGTGGCCGGCATCGCCCTGCTGCTGGCCATCGCATCCAGCACGCAGATCCGGGTGGGAGATCAGTTCGTCGGCATCTTCCAGCCGGAGTCGCAGGTCCGCCAGGATTTCGAGGCGATCAACCGCAGCCTCGGGGGCGTCAATCCGGTCACGCTCGTGGTCGACGCGGGTACGCGCGACGGCCTGCTGGAGCCGGCCACCCTGCGCGCGCTCGACCGCTTCCAGGACTGGCTGCGGCAGCAGCCGGAAATCGGGCATGTCGGCGGACTCACCGACCATCTGCGGGTGCTGTCGGAAACCTTGAACGGCGAATCACCGGGCGTGCTACCGACCACCGCCTCGGGTGCGCAGCAGCTGCTGTTCTTCGGTGACAGCCGCGCCCTGCGCGGCCTGATCAACGCGGATCGCTCCACCAGCCTGATCCAGTTGAGGCTGCGCGTCGACGACACGGCCGACGTCACCGCCCTGCTGGCGCGCATTCACGCCCGCGCGCAGACCCTGCCGCGACACCTGCAGGTTCGCGCCACCGGCAACACGGTACTGGTTGCCGAGTCGGTGGAGCGCGTGACACAGGGCCAGATGCAGAGCATCGCGCTGGCGCTATTGCTGATCCTGGCCTGCCTGTCCGTGCAGTTCTGGTCGCTGAGCGTCGGCCTGCTGGCGACGCTGCCCACCGTGCTGCAGACCGCCCTGTACTTCGGCGGTCTGGGAATCTCCGGCGTCCAGCTGAACGCCACCACCAGTCTCGTCGAATGCCTGGTACTGGGCCTGGCGATCGACGACACCATCCACTATCTCGCGCGCTTCAACAACAGCGCGCGCAGCTCCGGCTCCGAGTCCCGCGCAGCGGTCAGCGCCCTGTCGGCCGTGCTGCGCCCGATCACGCTGACCAAGGCGATGCTGGCGCTGGGTTTCCTGATGCTGGTCACCGGGGATCTGCACAACCAGGCCACCTTCGGCTGGCTGGCAGCGGGCACACTCTTCGCCGCCTGGCTGGTGGATGTATTCGTCACCCCGGCGTTCATGAGTGGCGTGCGGGTGGTGACCTTGTGGGACAGCCTGCGCCTGAATCTCGGCAGCGACGTGCAGAAGACCATCCCCCTGTTTGCCGGCATGAGCACCCGCCAGGCCCGCATCTTCGCGATCATGGCGCACTTGCAGACCGTGCCCGCCGGCACCCGCCTGATCCGCGAGGGCGAAACGGCCGGCAATGGCACCGCCGGCGATCCGGCCGGCGACATCTACGTGGTGATCGATGGCCGGTTGCGCGTCTGGGTCGAGCGCGACGGCGCGGAACAGACACTGGCGGTGGTGGGGCGCGGCGCGGTCATCGGCGAGGTTGGCTATTTCGGTCAGAAGCGCATGGCCACGGTCGACACCGAAACCCCGGTGCGACTGCTGCGCTTCGACGACGCCGACCAGGAACGCATCTGTCGGCGCTATCCGGCCATTGCGGCACGCGTCTTCCTCAATCTGAACCGTCTGCAGGCCGAGCGCCGCGCCCAACCGACGCGCGTCGTCAGCTGACCGCCGCCGTGCAGGCTCAGGTTCTGAGCCTTTCCCGTCTTAGGCTGTGTCCCGTGAAAGCTGCTCTTTCACAGTCGCCAACTGCTTCAGGGCCGCCTCGCGCGGCCCTCTTTTTTGGGGACGCCCTCCGGGCGGAAAAAGCCGATTCGCTGCCCACGCTGCCGAAAACCGGCTGATGCAAACGAGGGATTCGAGCGCCGTCACCCACCGCCGACAATCGATGCCACACATCCATGAGCCACTGCCGGTGATGAACGGCACCGTGGACGACCACGACGGAGGGCTTGGCCGTGAGCCGAGACCAGGTTGCGACGCCCCTGCTGCGATCCGTGTCTGACCGCAAGACCGCCCGCGCGGGATGCCGGCTGCTGCTCGCGGTGCTGGCGATGTCGGTCGCGGGGTGCGGCGCGGGTGATGCGCAGGCCCCGGTGGTCAAACCCGCGCTGACCGTCGAGCTGGTCTCCCCAACGCGCCAGCAGTGGCCGGATCGGCTGGCGGCCAGCGGCGAGGTGGCCGCGTGGCAGGAAGCCAGCATCGGGGCCGAAATCGGCGGCGTGCGGCTCGACGACGTGCTCGTCAACGTCGGCGACCGTGTGCGCAAGGGACAGCTACTGGCCCGTTTCAACGAGGACACCCTGCGGGCCGAACTGGCGCGCCTGGATGCCGCCGTCGCCGAAGCCACGGCCCATTTCGACAAGGCGCAGGCCGAGGCCGCGCGTGCCGAACGACTGCTGGCCACCGAGAGCATCTCCGGGCAGACCGCGCATGCGCTGCGCGCGCAGGCGGCGGCCGCCGAGGCACAGCTTGCGTCGGCACGGGCCCTGCAGCATGCACAGGTCCTGAAGCTGCGCTATGCGCGCGTCGTTGCACCGGACGAGGGCGTGATCTCGGCGCGCCACGCGACGGTCGGCACGGTCGGCACCATTGGCACGGAGCTGTTCCGACTGGTGCGCGGCCACCGGCTCGAATGGCGTGCGGAGGTGCCTGCCGCTGCGCTGGGCCGACTCAAGCCCGGACTGCCGGTGTCAGTGAAAGCACTGGACGGCACGCCCGTGAATGGCGCGCTGCGTCAGCTGTCGCCGGTGGTGAATACCGGGACGCGCAATGGCTTGGTCTACGTCGACTTGCCCGCCGACAGCGGGTTAGCGGCCGGCATGTTTCTCAGCGGGCACATCACCCTGCCGGCGCGCGAGGCGCTGACCGTTCCCGAGGCGGCCGTCGTCCTGCGTGACGGCCATCGTTACCTGATGCGCGTCGATGATGATCGGCGCGTCCACGCGATCAAGGTGCAGACCGGACGGCGGCAAGGCCAGTCGATCGAGCTGCTCGACAGCGCCGCACTTGCCGACGGCCGCTATGTCGCCTCCGGCGGCGCCTTCCTGATCGACGGCGATCTCGTGCAGGTGGTCGCCGCACCGGTCACCACCCCATGAACCTGTCGACCTGGGCGATTCACAAGCCCACGCCGTCGATCCTGCTGTTCGTGATGATCACGGTGGCCGGGCTGGTGGCGTTCAACGGCCTGGGCATCCAGGGCTTTCCGGACGTCGACGTGCCAACGGTGTCGGTGACCGCGAGCCTGCCGGGGGCCCCGCCCTCGCAACTCGAAACCGAAGTTGCGCGGCCGATCGAGGATGCGATCGCCAGCGTCGGTGCCGTCAAGCACGTCAGCACCAACATTAGCGACGGCCTGGTCAGCATGATCGTGGAGTTCTCGTACGAGAAAGATCCGCAGGAAGCCCAGATCGACGTCCGCGACGCGGTCACCCGCATCCGCTCGAACCTGCCGCCCGAGTTGCAGGAACCGATCGTCTCCCGCGTGACCTCGACCGGCCTGCCGATCCTGACCTATGCGGTCTCGGGACAGGACATCGACGAGGCCGACCTGTCCTGGTTCGTCGACAACCGGGTTGCCAAGACGCTGCTGCCGATCCGCGGCGTGGCGCAGGTCACGCGCCAGGGCGGCGTCACGCGGGAAGTGCGGGTCGAACTCGATCCGGTGCGCCTGCAGGCGCTGCGCGTGACCGCCGGCGAGATCAGCAGCCAGTTGCGCAGCATGCAGCAGGAGGCACCGGGCGGACGCGGCCAGATCGGCGGCGTCGAGCAGTCGGTGCGCATGCGCGGCACCGCGTCGGACGCCGAGGAACTGGCCGCCCTGTCACTGCCGCTGACGGACGGACGCCGGCTGCGGCTGGACGAGATCGCCACGGTGCGCGACACGCACGCCGAACGCCGCCAGCTCGTGCTGCTCGACGGTCAGCCGGTCGTCGGCTTCCAGGTCTATCGTGCCCGCGGCTTCGACGATGTCACCACGGCACGCGGCGTGCGCGCGGCCGTGACACAGCTGATGGAGCAGAACCCCCGGGTGCGTCTCGTCGAGGTCACCAATACCGTCGATGTCAGCCAGGCTGACTACGATGCCTCGATGCGCGCCCTGTACGAAGGCGCGGTGCTCGCGGTGCTGGTGGTCTGGCTGTTCCTGCGCGACTGGCGGGCGACGCTGGTATCGGCAGTGGCGCTGCCGCTGTCGATCATCCCCACCTTCCTGGTCATTGCCGCGCTGGGCTACACCCTTAACATCATCACACTGCTGGCGCTGACCCTGGTCATCGGCATCCTGGTCGACGATGCCATCGTCGAGGTCGAGAACATCATGCGTCACCTGCGCATGGGCAAGCCGCCGATGCAGGCGGCGCTCGAAGCGGCGGAGGAAATCGGGCTCGCCGTGGTTGCGACCTCGCTGACGCTGGTGGCCGTCTTCCTGCCGACGGCGTTTACCGGTGGCATCACCGGCGCCTTCTTCCGGCAGTTCGGCTGGACCGCCTCGGCGGCCGTGCTGTTCTCGTTGCTGGTCGCACGTCTGCTGACCCCGATGATGGCCGCCTATCTGATCAAGCCGCCGAAGCACCAGGAAGTCGACGGCCCCGTGATGCGGCAGTACCTGCGCGCCGTCACCTGGTGCCTTGCGCATCCGCGCACGACCTGCGCCGGCGCCGCGGCATTCTTCGGCGCCTCGATGCTGATGATCGGCCACCTGCCCTCGGGCTTCATCGCACCGAAGACCACGACCTCGGTCATCGTCACCCTGCAGGGCCCGCCCGGCAACACGCTGGAGCAAACCGCGGCCATCGCCGAGCAGGCGCGCCGCATTCTTAGCCAGGCACCGGAGATCGCCGGGGTCTACACCGCGATCGGCGCCGGGATGAGCACCGGCGATCCGCGCGAAGCCTCGGCTGGCGCCGTGCGCAACGCCCAGCTGACGGCGACGCTGACCGCCGACACCCAGACGCACCGCCCGCGCGGGGAGATGGAAGCCGCGCTGCGCGACAGTCTCTCGGTGTTGCCGGGCGTGCGTGTCAGCATTGGACAGGGCGCGCCGGGTGAAAAAATGCCGCTGGTGCTGACCGGCGACGATCCGGTGAGCCTGCAGCACGCGGCCCGCGCCATCGAAAGCGAGCTGCGCACCCTCCCCGGTGCCGGCGCCGTGACCTCATCAGCCAGCCTGCAGCGGCCCGAGATCCTGATCCAGCCGGACTTCGCCCGCGCCGCCGCACTGGGCGTCACCTCGGCCGCCATCGCCCAGGCTGTCCGTGTGGCCACGACCGGCGACTACGACTTCAACCTCTCCCGCCTCAACCTGCCGGGCCGGCAGGTCTACGTGCGCGTACAGCTGGACCCGCAGTCGCGGGCCGATCCGGAAACGGTGGCGCAGCTGCGGGTGCGCGGTGCCGACGGCGCCGGCGTCCCGCTGGGCAACATCGCCGACATCAGCACCAGCGACGGACTCGCGCAGATTGATCGCTATGACCGCCAGCGCAGCATCAAGCTCTCGGTGGACCTGCAGGGCCTGCCATTGGGCGATGTGCAGAAAGCCGCTGACGCGCTGCCATCGGTGAAGAACCTGCCCGCTGGCGTGAAGCAGGTGACCTCAGGGGACATCGAGAGCATGCAGCAGATGTTCTCCGGCTTCCTGCTGGCCATGGCCGCCGGCGTGTTCTGCGTCTATGCCGTCATGGTGCTGCTATTCCATGACTTCAGCCAGCCCCTGACCGTGCTCGCCGCCCTGCCGCTGGCCGCGGGCGGTGCGCTGGGACTGCTGTGGGTGTTCGACTATCCCCTGTCGATGGCCACGCTAATCGGCCTGCTGATGCTGATCGGCATCGTCACCAAGAACTCCATCCTGCTGGTCGAGTACGCGATCATGGCGCGCCGCGACCACGGCATGGGCCGCGCCGAAGCCCTGATCGACGCCTGCCACAAGCGCGCACGGCCGATCGTGATGACCACGGTAGCCATGGCGGCCGGCATGATGCCGATCGCCTTGGGCCTGGAAGGCGACAACACCTTCCGCATGCCGATGGCGATCGTCGTGATCGGGGGGCTGATCACCTCGACTGCGCTGAGCCTGCTGGTGGTGCCGGTCGTGTTCGAGATCGTCGACGATTTCCGGCAGTGGGTCGCGCAGCGCTTCGGTGGAAACCAGGCCGTAGGCACGGGGAAGCAGGCGTAGCGCGATCTATCTGCCCCGCGGGCTCAGGTATTGAGCCAGAATCCGGGCAGACTTCATTGGATCACCCCAACCCGCGGCACTCAAAAAGCCTGCAAGCATCTCCACAATAGGCAATTGTCCAGTGCGTGGCGAACATTTCCTGACAGGCACCCAATGAAAACATCCGACTCAATGCCAACAGATGTCTCCCAGGCCGACGACCAGAAAGCAATCAATGATATTGAGCTGTTAGTCGAACAACTCCTGCAGCTCGCACGCAGCGTTCAAGCCGAGCAGGGCACAAACCCGTCAGAGAAAACTTGAAGCACCTGCAATGCTTCCAGCGCCAAGCAAGACCGGACTTCGGGCCAAGGTCATCGCATCCATGAACAATGTCGAGCCATCAGAAATCTTCTACATCGGGTGGGATGTCGGCGCCTGGAGTTGCGACAAGAATCGCAAAAGTCGAGATGCCATCGTCGTCCTTGACCAGGATCGGTGCCAAGTAGGAAAAACCTGGCACGGCAACCTTCGCGTCATTATCGAAGCGGGAGCAGAGGCGGCGGAAAGCGCAGGGGAATTCGCAAAGCGTCTACTGGGCGCATGCGATGTGACCAGCTCCGCCAGCCACATACGTTGTGTATTGGCCATCGACGCTCCGCTTGGCTTTCCCATCGCCTTTCAGAACCTGATCGTTGGCGGGGAAGCAGTCACTACCCCTTCAAAAGGAAAAAGATCCAAAGAAAGGAAATCCATTGACAACCGCTACCTCTTTCGAAAGACCGAACAGCTTCTGACGAAGCGGCCGCTCTCTGCGATCCAGGACATGATTGGAAGCCAAGCCACCAAGGCCATGCATACGCTGGCCTGCTTCAATCTACGACGTGTCGAATGCGGTGTTTGGGCAGATATTGCAAGGACTGTTATGGCAATCGAAACTTATCCCTCGCCTTGCTACTCGTCAGAAATCGTCCGCAAGTATCTTCCAGCGAACCTGCAACCAGACGGAAAGTCACCAAAAGGCCTGACAAAGGATGTGTCTGACGCCTACGTCTGCGCGCTGGTCGCCAGCTTTTTTGGAGAGACGCTGAATCCATCCGAGAGGTACGGATTCCTGGAGGGACCGGGGAGCGACATACCGTGTTCCGAGGGGTGGATATGGTTGCCAAAAGATATCCCCCAGCGGCCTCAGGAGGCCGCTAAAACTGCCTGGCCCGACTAGCAGATCAGCATCACGACCAGTCCGACATACAGCAGCGGGCTGATCAGCCCCAGTCGATCCAGATTCTTCACCAGCGGAGACCCGGGACGGCTGGTGTTGATGCGCCAGTTGATGACCGCCAGGATCAGGCTGAAGATCACCAGCGCCATGCTCAGGAAGTAGACCTGATCGCCCAGCGTGATGACGCTGGTCGGCGGCAGCTGCCCGGCAATCGAGTAGTTGCTGCCCAGCACACCGAAGATGCCACCGACGCCGATGCCGACACGGCTGTCGACGTTCTCGGTCTTCATGGCAAAGCCGAACGGTGCAATCAGCGCCGCGAGGAACATGCTGCTGAACAGCTTGAAGAAGAATCCATAATCCGGGCGCTTCACTTCGATGTGATGCTGGTACTGCGAGTAGACGGAGCGGGCATCCTGCGGCAGATCCGGATCGCCGAAGTTGGTCGTGTACGTATTGTCGGAAATCACGCCCTGCTGCTCGCCAATGACATAGCCAGGGATCTCGATGGACGTCCTGACCGAGATATTCGCCGTATCGGCCACGTAGACCAGGCCCTCGGTGTCGAGGACGCTGTCGTCGATGCTGATCGGAAGCATCTGGCGGTCCAGCGAGAACCATTCGAGGGTCCAATTGACGTAGAGCGTGGCGTTGACTCGCACCTGGCTGAAGTGCTCGTCGCCGAAGTCGCGACGCTCCAGCACATTCCGCGACGTGATCTTGCCGTTTGCCAGCTCGAAGGACGTCTCCGGCGTGATGTCCGGATTTCCCTTCCAGCGGAACCACAG
>JBEIOK010000062.1:0-14344 GCA_040377605.1 Nevskiaceae bacterium
TCGACGCCCGCCCGCGCAGCAGCCACTCGGTGGCGATCCACGACAGCGCCGCCATGGCGGTGGCGATCTGGGTGACCAGCATTGCCATGCCCGCACGACCATCGGCCGCCACCGCCGAACCGGCGTTGAAGCCGAACCAGCCCACCCACAGCAGCGAGGCGCCGATCAGCGTGAAGCCAAGGTTGTAGGGCATGAAGGGCTCGCGGCCATAGCCTGCGCGCGGCCCCAGAATCAGCGCGCAGGCCAGGCCCGCGGCGCCGGCATTGATGTGCACGACCGCGCCACCGGCGAAGTCGAGCACGCCCAGGCCGGCCATCCAGCCACCGGGCTCCCACACCCAGTGGGCGACCGGCGCGTACACCAGCAGCGACCAGGCCACCACGAACAGCACCATCGCCCCAAACCGCATGCGCTCCGCGAACGCGCCGGTGATCAGCGCCGGCGTGATGATCGCGAAGGTCAACTGGAACATGACGAAGACCGATTCCGGAATCGTCGGCGCGAGATGGCTGACGGTCAGCTCGCCCGCATCCTTGAAGTAGCCCAGCCCCTGCAGGAACAGGCGGTCGAGTCCGCCGATGAAGGGCGAGCCCGGCGTGAATGCGAGGCTGTAGCCCACGCAGACCCACAGCACGGAGACCAGGCAGCAGATGACAAAACTCTGCATCGCCGTGGCCAGCACATTCTTCTTGCGCACCATGCCGGCATAGAACAGCGCCAGGCCGGGGATGGTCATCAACAGCACCAGCGCGGTCGAGGTCATCATCCACGCGGTGTCGCCCGCGGAGATCGTGTCCGCCGCGACGCGGCTGGGACCGTCGGCAAGCGCCGCAGCACTGCTCGACAGCAGCGCGAGGGTCATCATCAGGCGGGATCGCAAGGCAGAGAACGCAGGCAGCACCATGAGGCCATCCTTGCCGGGTCGGCGTGCAGAATCAGGATTACGCCCTGTTCACTAAGCACGGACGATGCCAACTCCGGAAACGGCGTCCGGATGCCTCATCGCGGGGCGCGGAGCCTGGAGCGGGCCACCCCGTTCGGACCGATTGACTCAGGCTGGTGCGCGGGGCGCACCGCTTCGGCAGCAGCCGCTCGCTGGCGCGTCCGCGGGCGATGCCCGCGAATCGCGCATCGACACGTTTACGGCGCGTCGCTTGCGGACGTCGTGTCTTCCAGGGGGACCACCTCGGCGGCCTCCGGCGTCGCGGCCGGGGGTGGCACCGGCTTGAAGCCCAGCGGCAGGTGCAGACCGACCGCGATCACCTGGTCGGTGAACGAGTTGGGGATCGGCAGGTCCTGCTGCTGCAGATTGAGTTCTTCCTCGCGACGCGAGTAGCGGTAGCGCGCATCCACGCGCACACCGAAGGCGTAGCGCCCGATGCTCAGCGGCACCAGGTAGCCGACACCGGCCTCGGCCGTGGTCACGGCGTACGTGTCGGACAGGCCCGGATAGTCCTTGACCTCCAACGCCCCGACGCCCACGGCGCCATAGAAACCGGACAGCACGCCAGACGAGAACGGGAAGATCAGCCCGCTGATCTGGCCGCCGGTCTGCTGCGCTTGGCCCAGCGACGCAGTGCCGCCACCGCCTTCGATCGCGTACCAGCCGCGACGCAGGCCCAGCAGCAGCTGGCCGCCCTCGCCGTCCTGCAGCGCGGCGTCACCATCCGCCACGACGCGCGTGCCGAACAACGCCACATAGGCGCCTTCCTGCAACGGGGAGGGTTCGACCCCCGGCTGCGCCAGCGCAGCGGCGCCCAGCAGGCCGGAGCACACAGCCGCGACGCGCGCGGCAGAACGAATCAGGTGCATGTTCAGAAATCCCAGTTCAGGCGCAGGCCGTAGGTCACGGGCGGCGCAAGCGTGAAGTTGCCGCCGAAGTCGGTGGCGATCAGACCCTGCGTGTATTTCTCGTCACCGAGATTGCGACCGAACAGCGTCGCGCGCAGCCCCCAGGGCGCATACAGGTATCCCAGCCGCGCACCGTAGATCGTGTACTCGGGCTGTGCGAAGCGCGGATCGTTGGACGAGGCGTAGAAGAAACCGCTGTTGTGATAGACATCGCCACCGATCTCCAGCTCACCGCCGGGCACCAGCCAGGTCTTACTCAGGCCGGCCACGCCCGTGAACTCCGGCGTGCGCACGACCTCGTTGCCGCTGTAGTCGTTGTCGGAGGAGAACAGACCTGTGTCCTCGTCGAAGCCGGAGGCGCTGACATAGCGGTCGTACTGGCTGTCGAGAAAGGCGCCGCCCAGCGTCAGCACCAAGCGGTCGAGCAGGCGCGGCAGCAGCTGGATGCGCGCGTCAAAGTCGATGCCGCGGATCGAGGCAGCGTCCGCGTTCTCGAACGACACCGCACCGCCCTGTAGCAGCGAGATGAACTGCACCTGGAAGTTGGTGATCTGGTAGTCGAACGCCGCGACGTTGAGTTGCACCGTGTCGTTGAACAGCGAGGTCTTCAGGCCGACTTCCCAGGCCTCCAGCTCCTCAGGGTCGACGTAGGCGGGCGGTGCGTAGATCGCGACCGTGTTGAAGGTCGAGGACTTCAGCGCCTCCTGGTAGGTGACGTAGAACAGGGTGTCGTCGTCGAAAGGACGCACTTCCAGCGTGCCCTTGGGCTTGAAGCTGGTCGTCGTGTCGCGCGTCGGCACGCGATTGCCGTCGCCGTCGACCGCATAGCCCCAGCCCCTGCCGTCCACCCCACCGCCCAGCGGGAACAGCGGGGAGAACCCACCGTCGGCCAGGAAGAAGCCGGAGTCCGAGCGGATGATGAAGCGCTCCTCATCCTGATAGCGGGCACCCGCCGTCAGCGCCAGCCAGTCCGTGAAGCGCAGCGTGGCCTGCGCGAACAGCGCCTTGGAGTCGGTACCGATCAGCGCATGGAAAGCGACATCGCCATTCGGATAATTGACGTTGAGCGTCTCCAGCGCCTGACGCAGCAACAACGGCAGCGAGATGCCGCCGCGCTCGAAATCGGCCAGGTCGAGGCCGAACAACTGCAGGTTGGCCGTATCGAAGCCCTGCTTACTCTTGAAGGAGTACCCGCCGATGATCCACTCGAAGACATCGGAGCCGGGCGTTGCGGCGTTCGACAGCAGCTGTACTTCCGCGGTCTGCACCTCGGCGATGTTGTTCTTCTGGTCGAAGGCGGCGCCCTGACGCGGCGAGCCGTCGAAGTCATACGTGAACTGCGAGGTCGCCGACTGATCGCTGCCGAGCAGCTTGAAGTCGAACCACGGCGCGCGATAGGTCAGGTGGCCGTAGGCGACCTCGCTGTCGAACTTCAGGAAGCTCGGCTCGCTGAGCGCGCCGTCGTAGCCGGTCTGCGGCTCGATCTGCAGCAGTCGCTGGCCGACGATCGGGCTCGGCGCCTGATTGAGCTGGAAGGTCGAGCCGGTGCCGGTCTGATCCAGCCGCAGGCCGGCGAGGAGAATCTCCAGATTGTCGGTCGGCGCCAGCAGCACCTTCACGCGCGCACCGCGTGAGACTTCCTGCGGCAGGGGCTCGCCGGCGGCGGTGCCGGTCATATAGTGATCGCCGCGGTTGTAATAGCCGGACAGGCTGACGGCGAGCCCGTCGGTCAGCGGCAGGTTCTGATAGACCCGCGTGTTGAAGGTGTTGCGATTGCCGAATACGGTCTGGATCGACGTCTCGGCCTGGCTCAGATCGGGATTGCGCGTATAGACACTGATCGCGCCACCCACCGCATTGCGGCCGAACAGCGTGCCCTGCGGGCCCTTCAGCACCTCGACGCGCTCGACCGCACCGAAGTCCTGATCGAGGCCCTGCGAGAACGGAAAGTAGATGCCGTCGACGTACGACGCCACGCTGGGATCCGCCATCAGGAAGGCGTCGGAGCCGACGCCGCGCAGGAAGATGGTCGTGAACTGCGCGATCTCGTTGACGTCCAGCCCGGGCACCGCCTGCTGCAGGCTGACCTGGTCGGTGACGTTGAGATTGTCCAGCGACTTCGGGCTGAACACCTGTACCGAAATCGGCACGTCCTGCACGTTCTCGACGCGTTTCTGCGCGGTGACGACGATCACCTCCAGCTGGGTCGGCGAGGCCTCGCTCAGCAGCGGCTCGGCGGCGGGCGCGCGCAAGGACTCGACCGGCACCGTGGCGACGACCTCCGCCGGTGCCTCCTGCGCCTCCTGCGCCTGCAGGCCCGGAACGGCCAGCAGCAGCCCGATCGCCAACGCCACTGCACCGCCCCGAATCGGCGAGCGCGAATCCCTGATGTTCATCCCTGACCTCTTCCTGCGGCGGTACTCCGCCCGGTGATAGACGCGATCGGGCACGGGGCCCCTCGCAACGGGGGGCAATGCTAGGGCCAAGGCCTATAACAAACCAACAATTTTTAACTCTATTGATATAGCCACCCCGGCCGCGCACGCCCGTTGCGCAACGCGCCCTCGCCGCCTCGTCGCCCTCCTTCCGCGACGCCGCCAGCCCGCGTCAGCGTTTGCGGATGTGGTGTGTCTCCGCCGGCTGACCCGGCCGGTGACGGCCCAAGACGCCGGCGTGAAGAGTCCCGTCGAGACAAGGGCTTGCGTCGTCCAGCCACCGCCCTCCGATGATCCGTGCCGGGCGCTGCTGAGGCCGCCGGCACCTCCATCGCCCGACCGAACCGGCTACAAGTCGCGGCTGGGAGATGCGCTGGGCGAGGCCGCGGCCGGGAACAAGACCGCAGGCAAGCCCGCATCGGTGGGGACGACAGGGTCGACATGAGCCTCAAAGACAAGGCGGGGTACAACCTGAACCTGCATGGCCTGCGCGGCCTGTCGGCGTTCTGGATTTTTCTGACGCACGTGTATCTGGGATCCACCGAGTGGGGCTTCTACCCCCACGAGAGCTGGCCGCGCGTCGTCGCCTGGCTGCTGGAATCCGGACGCTATGCGGTAGATCTGTTCTTCATGATCAGCGGCTACCTGATCACCGAAAGCCTGACGCGCAAGGCCGATGCACGGCGCTTCCTGGTCGACCGCGCGATCCGGATCTATCCGGCCTTTCTCGCCGCGCTCGCACCGCTGGCCCTCGTCGGCATGCTGCTGCAGCAGCGCATGTTTGCGGAAGTGCCGCCGCAGGAGTGGCCGCTGATGCTGTTGGCCAACCTGTTGCTGCTGCCGGGCGCCGTCGACATGGAGCCGATCCTTGGCGTGGCCTGGACGCTGTCCTTCGAGATGGTGTTCTACCTGACCGCCGCCGGCGTCTTCGTGCTGGTGCGCCGCCGGCAGCGCGAACTGGCCATCAGCCTCGCCGCCTGCGCCGGCCTGATCCTGTTCCCGCACTACTCGGGCGTTGCGGCGTTCTATGTCGGCGCCTTCGTCTACCTGTATCGCGATACCGCACTGCAGTGGATGAACCGGCTGCATGCGCCGCTGCTGGCGCTGATCCTGATTCTGCTGCTGTGGCAGGGCCTGTTCGTGCCGGACTATCACCGCGCCAACATCGGCCTGACGCCGTTCTTCTCGCTGCTGGGCATCGTCGGCTTCGTGCTGCAGCTGAGCTTCTTCAACTCCGTGGTGGCCGGTGCCGGCGGGGTCAGCCGCATGCTGCGCAGCCGCTTCATGCAGTTCATGGGCACCATCAGCTACAGCTTCTACCTGTGGCACACGCACGTGATGTACGTCATCAAGCGGCTGACGATGAAGTACGTGGTGCCGGTGTACGGCGACATCGCCGGCACGCTGTGCTTCGGCCTCGTCAGCTTCGCCGCCGCGCTGGTGCTCGGCTACCTGAGCTACCGCGTGTTCGAGGTCACGGCGGGCCGCGTCCTGCGCGCGCGCTACCTGAAGCCCCCGGCCGTCGTCGCCCAGCCCAGCGCCGCCTGAAGCCGCCGCGCGCGGCCGCACCCCGGCATCCGCCGACGCGGGCCGGGTATGCTTGTGGCATGACTTTCAGCACCTTTCTGCACCGGCTGAGCCGGGTCGGTCCGATGGACTGGATCATGCTGGCGCTGGCGCTGGTGTCCATCGGCCTGCTCGGCTACGAGACCTGGGGCCCGGTCACCGAGACCGAGCGTGCCAACATCATCGCCGCCGACTATGTGATCTGCGCGATCTTCGCGCTGGAATTCCTGTGGCGCTGGCGGGCCGCCGGCTGGAAGCGGGACTTCGTGATCCGCAACTGGTACGAGATCCTCGGCATGATCCCGGTCGCGCACCCGGCGATCCGCGGCTTCCGGCTGTTCCGCATCATCCGCATCGTCGTGCTGCTGGCCCGCTTCGGCGCCGCCGCCGACCGCGCACTGGGCGACGACTTTACCTACCTGCTGGTCAACCGCTTCAAGGACAGCATCGTCAAGTCGATCAGCGGTGCCGTCACCATCGCCGTGCTGGATGAGGTGGCGGTGGTGCTCAGCAAGGGCACCTACACCCAAAACATCTCGCGCGCACTGGAGGAAAACCAGCTGAAGGTGCGCTCGATGATCGTCGAGAAGCTGCGCGAGGATCAGCAAACCGGCCGACTGAGGCGCCTGCCCTTCTATAACGATATTGTCGAGTCGGTGATCGACGCCGGCTTGCGCGTCGTGGAGCAGGTGCTCAAAGATCCGCGCACCGACGAACTGGTTGCCGACATGCTGCGCGAGAACCTCACGCAGATCCGCATCGCCGTCCAACAACACGAGGCCGAGCTCGAAGCGGCCCGCCAAGGGGAATCACGCACATGAACACGATCGCACTGACCGCTCCGGACGACGCCGTCCGCCTCACCGCCGCGCCCGGCGGCGCCGCCACCTTGCCGCTGCTGGTCACGCCCGGCCGCGCTGGCACCGCGGCGGCGCTGGCCGAGTGGATGGCCCGCCACGCCGACTGGGTGCAGGCGCAGCTGCGCAGCCACGGCGCGCTGATGTTCCGGGGCTTCGGTGTCGAGAATGCCGACGACTTCGAGACGATTGCGCGTGCCGTCGCGCCCAAGCTCAACAACGAGTACCTCGGCACCTCGCCACGCGACGCGGTCAAGCCCGGCGGCTATGTGTTCTCGGCCAGCGAACTGCCCGGCCATTACCCGATCCCCGAGCACTGCGAGATGACCTTCACGCGCGAGCCGCCCCAGCGCATCTTCTTCTCCTGCCTGATCCAGCCGGCCGAAGGCTCGGGCGAAACGCCGCTGGTGGACTTCCGCAAGGTCTGGCGCGATCTGGATCCGGCCGTACGCGAGCGCTTCGCCTCGCGGCGCATCCGCATCATCCGCAACTACAGCGGTCCGGATGACGCCGGCCGCGACCTGTTCCAGCTGAAGCGCTGGGATGAGATGTTCCAGACCCGCGACAAGGCCGAAGTCGAGCGCGTGGCACGTCGCGAGGGCTTCCAGCCGGTCTGGAAAAGCCATGACCGGCTGGCGCTGGTCAGCGAGCACGATGCGATGCGGCCGCATCCGGAAACCGGCGAGCCGGTGTGGTTCAACCACTCGCAGGTGTTTCACCTGTCGGCCGCCCCGGGCGAGTTCAAGCGCATCGCCAGGCTGCGGCCAACGGTGCGCCATATCGGCCTGTGGCTGTTCTCGTCCCTGCTGGTCGCCTGGAAGAAGCTGCGCTATCGCGCCGAGGACCAGGCCATGCACGTTACCTGGGCCGACGGCAGCGAGATCGCCACCGCCGACATGGAAGCCGTGCGCGACGCGATCTGGAAGCACCTCGCCGTGGTCAGCTGGAAGCGGGGCGACGTCGTGGCGATCGACAACAACTCCACCGGTCACGGCCGTCTGCCGTATCAGGGGCCGCGCCAGGTGGTGGTCTGCTGGGCCTGAACGGTACGCGGGGCGGTCAACGCAAAGCCGGTGCCGGCACTGATGAGGAAGGCGGGGACACCCCTCCTCATCCCCATCCTCACCGGAGACACTCCATGAATCTGATGACCCGTGGTACCGCGCTGCTCCTGCTCTGTGGTCTGGGCACTGCCTTTGCGCAGGCGCCGGCACCGGCGGATGCCCCGCCGCGCGCCGACAAGCGCATCGAGTGGTGTCAGCAGAACCCGGAACGCTGCGCCGAGCTCAAGGCGCGTCGCGATGCCAAGTGCGCCGAGAACCCGCAGAAGTGCGAAGAGATGAAGCAACGCGCCGAAGCGCGTCGCGACGAGTGCGCGGCCGATCCGGAAAAGTGCAAGGCCGAGCGCCAGGAAAAGATGCGGCAGCACCGCGAGCGTCTGGAAGAAGCCTGCATGGACAATCCGGACGGCAAGGCCTGCGCCCGTCTGCAGAAGCTGGATCGGCTGAAGGACGCTGCGGCTGCCAAACCCTGAGCCGACGCTGCCGGCTTGCGGCCACTCAGGCGGCCGTAAGCCGGTACACCGGCACCGGCACGGAAAAACCCTTCAGGGATTCCGGTTCGTCCGCGGCAATACGCAGCGCGCATTCATCGCGCAGCGCCCGCACCGTGGCCTCGTCCGTCAACACCTCGCCGGCACCGGCCCGCTGACACAGGCGCGCCGACAGATTCATCACCGTCCCGACCGCCACATATTCATGACGCCCGGCGCCGCGGATGGCGCCGACCGTCGCCTCCCCCGTGGCCAGCCCGACGCCGAGACTCAGCTCCGGCGCCGCCTCCCGCAGGAACTCGCCGATACGGGCTGCCAACGCCACCGCCAGCCGCGCGGCCTTGCAGGCGTGATCCGCGTCCGGCAGCGGGGCGCCGACCAGAATCAGCACGCCGTCGCCAGCATGATCCTTCACCGTACCGCCGTGGATGCTGGCGATGCTGCCGACCTGCCGGTAGTAGCGCTCCAGCAGGTTCATCACCTCTTCCGACGGCAGCCCGCGCGCATACGCCGTGAAGCCGCGCAGGTCGCAGAACACCACGCTGATTTCGCGTCGCTCGCGGCGCATGGCGTGCTCGACGCCTTCGGTCGACAGCAGGCGCGCCACCTCGGGCGACAGGAACTGCCGCATCGACTGGCCCCGCTGGTTGTGGATGATCAGGTAACGCACGGCGCCGGACAGGAAGACCAGCAGGCCAATGGTGACGACGATCGGCACCAGCCGCGTCTCCACCACCAGTCCGCCGAGTAGAAACGGGGTCGCCACCGCCAGCGCATCGAGCCGCACGGACTCCGATTTATCGCGGCGCATGAAGCGCACCATCAGTGTCGCGATGGCGGCGACCAGAATCGACGAACCGAGCACCGGCGCGAAGATCGCCCATTCGATCCCGCGCACACGGAAGGTGCCGGGTGCGTCGCTGCTGGCCAGCTCCGGCGCGATGGCCAGGTAGCCGAGACTCAGCAGCCCGTAGATCAGCGCCAGCAGCTGCGAGATGCGGAACAGGGCGTTGATCGTGCGCCGCATGCGCGCACTGGAGGCCACGCCGACGCGACGCGTCCACTCGATGCCGTAGAGGATCGCGAACATCTCGATCAGCAGCGTGGTCGCCACCACCCACCAGTCGGCAGGCTGCGCGGCGCCGGTGACCGCGGCGTCGAACGGCGCCATCGCCACGCGTCCGCCAATCAGGATGAAGCACATCGCCAGCGCGCGGCTCGGCGGGCTGCGCCAGTCGGTCCACAGGAAGATGAAGCCGATGCCGCTGGCCAGCAGGGCGAGGACCCAGAACGCACTGCTGTCGGCAGACATGGACAAATCGGGAGGCGGGGCGACGCGC
The DNA here is from genome assembly GCA_040377605.1 of Nevskiaceae bacterium. Taxonomy (GTDB): domain Bacteria; phylum Pseudomonadota; class Gammaproteobacteria; order Nevskiales; family Nevskiaceae; genus Solimonas. The sequence goes on from JBEIOK010000062.1 coordinate 9,602, forward strand.
GGCACGGTCCGCGCAGGCGCAATTGTCACCCAGATCAGGTCCGCGATGAGCATGCGTCCTCGCAGATACCGGCAACGCGCTGGATCGACAGATGATTTGTCCGACCCGAGTCGATAGCCTACGCGGATGAATGCTGCCGCTCCCGCATCACCCCCCGCTGTCGACGACCTTCACCCCGCCCTGAAACGCTGGTTCGGCTACGACCACTTCCGTCCCGGACAGGAGGCGGTGGTGCTCGATGCGCTGGCCGGCCGCGACCTGCTGGCGATCATGCCGACCGGCGGCGGCAAGTCGCTGTGCTTCCAGCTGCCGGCGCTGCTGAGGCGCGGCACGATGATCGTGGTCTCTCCGCTGATCGCGCTGATGCAAGACCAGGTGCGCCAGCTGGAAGACAACGGCATCCCGGCCACGTTCCTCAACTCCAGCCTCGACAGCCGGGAGGCCGCCAATCGCATCCGGGGCCTGCTCGCCGGGGAATACCGCCTGCTCTACGTGGCGCCCGAGCGGCTGATGATGGGCGAGTTTCTCGATGGCCTGCTACCGCAGCTGATCGAGGGGCCGGGCCTGTCCGGGTTCACGATCGATGAGGCCCACTGCGTCTCCGAATGGGGACACGACTTCCGCCCGGAGTATCGCCAGCTCGGTCGCCTGCGCGACCGCTTTCCGGAGATCCCCTGCTTTGCCTTCACCGCGACCGCCACCGCGCGGGTGCGCGAGGACATCCTGCACCAGCTCGCGCTGCACGAGCCGCGCGTGCATCTGGCGAGTTTCAATCGCCCCAACCTGCACTACGCTGTGCGCGCCAAGTCGGGCCGCAGCTATCCCGAGCTGCTGGCCATCGCGCGGGAGGGTCAGAGCGGCATCGTCTACTGCCTGAGCCGCAAGCGCGTCGAAGAGCTGGCCGACAAGCTCTGTGCCGACGGCATCGAGGCGCTGCCGTATCACGCCGGTCTCGACGCCGGAACCCGCCAGCGCAACCAGGATCGCTACATCCGTGACGACGTGCAGGTCGTCGTCGCCACCGTCGCCTTCGGCATGGGCATCAACAAGCCGGACGTGCGCTGGGTCGTGCACTACGACCTGCCCAAGTCGATGGAGGGCTACTACCAGGAGGCCGGACGCGCGGGGCGCGACGGCGAACCGGCGCGCTGCATCCTGTATTTCGGACTCGGGGATATCCACACCGCCGAGTTCCTGATCAGCCAGAAGATCCACCCGGCCACCGGCGAGCCGCTGGAGGACGAGCAACGCGTCGCGCGCCAGCAGCTGCGCCGCCTGCTCGACTACGCCGAGGCCACCGAGTGCCGACGCCTGGTGCAGTTGCGCTACTTCGGCGAGCCCTTCACCCCGCCCTGCGGGGCCTGCGACAACTGCCTGGAGCCCCGGCAACAGGAAGACTGGACGCGTGAGGCGCAGCAGTTCCTGTCCTGCATCGCGCGACTGGCACAGCGCGGCCAGCGCTTCGGCGCGGCCTACATCGTCGACGTGCTGCGCGGCGCCAAGACCGAGAAGATCGAGCGCAACGATCACGAGTCGCTGAGCACCTACGGCATCGGCGCGCACCGCAGCGCCGACGAGTGGCGCCAGGTCGCCCGCGCGCTGCTGCACCAGGGCTATGTGCAGGAAACCCATGACGGCTATCCGGTGCTGCGGCTGGCCGAACCGGCCCGCGCGCTGCTGAAGAACGAGGCGCGGCTGATGCTGGCGGTGACGCCCAAGCCGGAGAAGACGCGCCGTCGAAAATCCGCCGACGGCCCGGGCGCCACACCATTGCCCGCGGAAGAAGCGCTGTTCCAGCAGTTGCGCGCGCTGCGCAAGCAGCTCGCCGACGAACAGGGGGTACCGCCCTATGTGGTGTTTGCGGATGCCGCGCTGCGGGCGATGGCCAGCGCCCAGCCGACCACGCTGACCGCCTTCGCCGAGATTCCGGGCGTCGGTGCCCGCAAGCTGGAGCAGTACGGCACGACCTTCATCGACGCGATCCGCAACAGCGCGCAAGCGGGCTGATCACACGAGCCGGTCAGGCGACCGGCGCGATCGCACCGCGGCCGATGCGCTGCGTGCCGCGACGCCCGTGCCCCGGCACCACCGACTCCAGGGTCGTATCGACGCACACCACCCGCCGGCGTCCGCCCCGCTTGGCGCGATACAGCCCGACATCGGCAGCCGCCAGCAGCGCCGGCAGCGTCTGCAGCTCCCCTGCGGCCGGTCCGGCAATACCGACGCTAATCGACAGCGGGGCTGTGGCGTACGCCCGTTCCGTCAGCAGTTGCTGCGCGCGCTCCATCATCGCCCGCAAGTGGCCGCGGTTGCCGCTGCTGACGATCGCAAACTCGTCGCCAGCGATGCGCACGGCCATGCCATCCGGCAGCTTGAGGCAGAGCTGGCGCAGCACCATGGCCACCTCCTGCAAGGCGCGGTCGCCGGCATCGTGCCCGTGGGCATCGTTGATCTGCTTGAAGTGATCGATATCAATCATCGCCAGCCACACCTCCCTGCGCCCGCTGGCGGCATCGCTGAGCAGTTGCGGGAACACCATTTCGAGATAGCGGCGGTTGTAGAGTCCGGTCAGGGGATCGGTCAGCGCTTCGCGACGAAAGTGCAGCACCAGATTCTGACTGTGCCGGTCATAGATCGAGATCGCGGCCGCCAGCACGATCAGCGCAACCGACAGCATCACGGCACGCATCGCCACCAGCGCATCGCCGGACAACTGCATGACCGGTACGGCATCAACATGATGCAGCCCGACCAGCGCCGCCAGCAGCGCCACGATGAGTGCGGCCATCAGGGCGCCGAACCCGCGCCCCACCAGCACGACGCCAATCAACGGCACGACGACCACCAGCACCATCGCTGGCGCCCGCAGCCCGCCCGCCAGGTAGCCCGTGCCGATCACCGCCAGCAGGAACGTCAGCGTCACCGCGGCGCCCAGCCGCCGGCTCCAGTGCTCACGGCTGCCGAACTGCGGCAAGGCGAACAGCACCGCCGACATGATCAGTGCCAGCACCAGGATCTGGGGATTCAACGGGGCGACGAGTGCGCGTGCGACGGCCGCAATCAGGGTCAAGGTCCCCAGGGTCCAGCCCACCGCACGCAGCACCTGCGAGCGGAGCTGCAGGGAGGCGGTCAGGGGCAGCGAAGGGTCCTGAGTCATGGCGGGTCCTGTCCGGGCACCACCGCCCGAATCTGAACAACATTGTCGGTGTGGCTCGCCTTGTCCAGCTTTCCGCTGATCGGACCCTCGCGACCGCTCGCTCCTTCCGGTCAGCCCGCAATGCCCCCGCGCCGGCGGTAGTCACCGGGGCTGGTGCCGGTCCACTGCCGGAACGCGCGATGGAACGCGCTGGCCTCGGCGAAGCCCAGGGCCTGGGCCACCGCCAGAATGCTCAGGCTCGGGTCCGCCAGCGACTGCAGTGCCAGATCGCGTCGCCGTGCATTCATCTCGGCGCGGTAGGAGGAACCTTCCTCCTCCAGCCGACGGCGCAGCGTGGTCGGATGCAACTGCAGCTGCTGCGCCAGCGACTCGAAGGTCGGCCAGGCCTCCGGCGCGGTTTCGCGCAGCAACTTGCGTACGCGGATCGAGACGCCGGCCGGATTCTTGTACTTGACGATGAAGCTGCGCGGCGCTGCCCGCAGGAACTCGCGCGCACTGCGCTCGTTCTGAACCACCGGCGCCGCCAGATCGAGTCCGCTGAAGCGAAACGCCGTCTGCGGCCGGGCAAACACCAGATGCTCGCCCACGATATGCCGATACTCGCGGTGCCAGGCCGGCCGCGCGTAGGCGAACTGCGCCTGCAGGATCACGATGCGCCGCCGCACCAGCCAGCACATCAGGCCGTGCAGCATCACGAACAGGGTCTCGTGCGCGAAGATGCGGTGCTCCTCCGGCAACGCACCGGCATCCACCAGCCGGATCACAGCGTCCGGACCATCCAGATCCAGCTCCACGCGGGTGTCGTCGATCAGCAGGTTGATCAGCCGCGCGCCGCGGATCAGCGCCTCGCGCAGCGTCTGCGTGTGCAGCATCAGGTGACAGAGCGTCGCGAAACTGCCGACCTTCATCGGCCGGCTGTCGAGCCCGAACAGTTCGTCGTCCAGCGTTTCGGCCACGCGCAGCCACAGCGTGCCGAAGGCCTCCGGCGACACCCGCGCCTGATCCAGGGCCAGTACCGCCGCATCGATGCCGGCCGCGGCCAACACCGGCGCCGGATCGCGGCCCCGGCGCGTCAGCGCCCCGAGGGCCTGGCGCACGAACGCGACCGCAATAGTTCCCTTTTCTGCCACCGCCTCCCCTCGCCTGTCCGCAGGCTTCACCCCGGTAGGAAATCAGCCATTCCGGCCGGATATTGCAAAATCTGTCAGCCATTCTGACGGTTTCGGGCATCGCTCCGCCAGACGCGCTGCTTTACCGTGCGAGCCACTCAAAAAGCCCCCCGGAATCTCCATGAGCCCGAAGCCCGCCTCCGCCTCCGTTCAGGCCACCCCGTCCAGCGACGCCACGCCGCTGCGCTTCGTGACCGCCGCCAGCCTGTTCGACGGCCACGACGCCGCGATCAACGTCATGCGCCGCATGATCCAGGGCTCGGGCGCCGAGGTGATCCATCTGGGCCACAACCGCTCGGTGGAAGACATCGTGCGCGCCGCGCTTCAGGAAGATGCCGACGGCATCGCCCTGTCCAGCTACCAGGGCGGCCACAACGAGTTCTTCAAGTACATGGTCGACATGCTGGCCGAGCGCAA
>JBEIOK010000041.1:0-18306 GCA_040377605.1 Nevskiaceae bacterium
AGCCGCCGACAGCGCCGGCTCGGACAGCCCCATCAGTCGCAACATCTGGCCGCCGAGGAACAGGAACAGCAGCAGCACCAGCAGCGCAATCGCCATCTCGCGCAGGATCACCAGGCGTTGCCGCTCCGGCGGGACCTGCTTGAGCGCCGACAGGAACAGCGGCACATTGCCCAGCGGATCCATGACCAGAAACAGCAGCACGGCGGCCGAGACGAAGGTCATGGGCGGACGGCTATTCGCCGGTCAGCAGGCGCTGGGCTTCGCGGTACTTGGCCGCAGTCTTGTCGACGATGTCAGGCGGCAGCATCGGTCCGGGGGCCTTCTTGTTCCAGTCCAGGGTTTCCAGGTAGTCGCGGACGAACTGCTTGTCGAAGCTGGGCGGGCTGATCCCCGGGCGGTAGGTATCCGCCGGCCAGAAGCGCGAGGAGTCCGGGGTCAGGGCCTCGTCGATCAGGTGCAGCGTGCCGGCCTCATCGACACCAAATTCGAACTTGGTATCGGCGATGAGGATGCCGCGTGTCCGTGCGTAGTCGCTGGCCTCGCGGTAGATGCGCAGTGTCGTCTCGCGCACCTGGTTCGCCAGGTGCTTGCCGATGCGCCGCTCGACCTCGGCGAAGGTGATGTTCTCGTCGTGCTGGCCAACCGGCGCCTTGTCCGCCGGGGTGAAGATCGGTTCGGGCAGCTGCCCGGCCAGGGGCAGACCGGCCGGCAGGGCGATGCCGCAGACCGTGCCGGTCTTCTGGTAGTCCTTCCAGCCGCTGCCAATCAGATAGCCGCGCGCCACCGCCTCGATCGGCAGGGCCTTGAGCTTCTTGACCACGTTGCTGCGGCCATGCACCTGCGCCAGCTCCGCCTGGGTCAGGAACTGCGACAGGTCCACCTCGGGGGCGAGGTGATTGGGCAACAGGCTTTCGAAGCGCGCCATCCAGAAGTTGCTGACCGCGGTCAGCACGGCGCCCTTGCCGGGGATCGGCTGCGGCAGGATCACGTCGAAGGCCGAGAGCCGGTCGCTGGTCACGATCAGCATGTGACGCTCGCCCAGGGCGTAGATGTCGCGCACCTTGCCCTGGTGCAGGCGCGGGATGCTGGTGAGCGTGGAGTCGTAGAGCGCAGTCATGGAAAAGGAAAGCCGGCAAAGCGCGCATTGTAAGGAACCCGCCGGGCCGCCGCCGTTGCCGGCGCGGCGGCGGAATCTGGAATAATGCACCCTGACCCCCGGACTGACCCATGGCCAAGCTCGCCCCCCTGATCGCGCCCAGCATCCTGTCTGCCGACCTCGCGCGGCTGGGTGATGATGTTGCCCGGGTGCTGAGCGCCGGTGCTGATATCGTGCATTTCGACGTGATGGACAACCATTACGTCCCCAACCTGACCTTCGGCCCCTCGCTGTGCGAGGCGCTGCGCAAGTACGGCATCACGGCCCCGATCGATGTTCATCTGATGGTCGAGCCGGTCGATGCGCTGGCACAGCTGTTTGCCAAGGCCGGTGCCAGCTACATCACCTTCCATCCGGAGGCCACGCGTCACGTCGACCGCAGTCTGCAGGCGATCCGCGATGCGGGCTGCAAATCCGGCCTGGTGTTCAATCCCGCGACGCCGCTGGACGTCCTCAAGCATGTGCTGGACAAGGTCGACATGGTGCTGCTGATGTCGGTCAACCCGGGTTTCGGTGGGCAGTCGTTCATCCCGGAGGCGTTGAACAAGCTGCGCGAGGCGCGCCGTCTGATCGATGCCAGCGGCCGCGACATTCGCCTGGAAATCGACGGCGGCGTGAAGGTCGACAACATCGGTGCGATTGCAGCCGCCGGGGCCGACACGTTTGTCGCCGGCTCAGCGATTTTCGGTGCCACCGACTATGCGGCTACAATCGGTGCCATGCGCGAAGCCATTGCCAAGGCAGGCTAGGACCATGACCCGCGTGGTGCCCACGGCTGCGCCCCTCGGCTGGCGATGGTGACCCGGAACGTCTGATCCCGTTCCGTTGTGCACCCGCGCGCCCCGATGGCGCGCCCTTTTCCGCAGCCGTACCCGAACATGACTTCTGCCTACAACCGTATTGCGCTGACGCGCGAACTCCCCGGCGACCTCGACACGCCGGTCGGCGCCTATCTCAAGCTGGCCAGTGCGCCGTATGCCTTCCTGCTCGAGTCGATGCAGGGTGGCGAACAGTGGGGCCGCTACTCCTTCATTGGCCTGCCGTCGCGCGAGGTGCTGCGGGTCAGCGGCCGCACTGCGACCGTTTCGCGCGATGGTGCCGTAATCCACACGGAACAGATCGAGGACCCACTGGCCTGGGTTCGCTCGCAGGCGGCGCGCTATTGCGTGCGCCCGGACCCGACGCTGCCGCGCTTTTCCGGCGGGCTGGTGGGCTATTTCGGTTACGACTGCGTGCGCTATTTCGAGCCGCGGCTCGCGGCTTCGCAGCCGCCGGATGTGATCGGCACCCCGGACATCCTGCTGATGGTGGCCGACGAGCTGGTCGTGTTCGATGCGCTGCGCGCGACGCTGACCCTCGTTACCCATGCCGATCCCGCCGACGAGGTCGGCATGGCGCGTGCCCGCCACCGTCTCGACGAGATCGAGACGCGGCTTGCGCAACCGACGCCGGTGCGTCCGGCGCCGCTGGCGTCCAACCCGCCACCGCTGGATTTCGTGTCGGCTTTCGGCGAGGCGCCGTTCAAGCAGTCGGTCCGCAGGATCCAGGACTACATCGGGGCCGGCGACTGCATGCAGGTCGTGCCGTCGCAGCGGCTCAGCGCGCCGTTCACGGCGGACCCGGCGCAGCTGTACCGCGCGATCCGCCGCCTGAATCCGTCGCCATATCTGTACTGCATGGACCTGGGCGACCACCACGTGGTCGGCTCCAGCCCGGAAATCCTGGTGCGCGTGCAGGACGGGCAGGTGACGGTGCGGCCGATCGCCGGCACGCGGCCGCGCGGCGCGACGGTGGAGCAGGATCAGGCCTACGAGCGCGACTTGCTGGCCGATCCGAAAGAGATTGCCGAGCACCTGATGCTGATCGATCTGGGTCGCAACGACGTCGGTCGCGTCTCCGAGACCGGCAGCGTCCGCCTGACCGAGAAGATGGTGATCGAGCGCTACAGCCATGTCATGCACATCGTCTCCAACGTTGACGGACGACTCAAGCCGGGACTCGATGCGCTCGATGCGCTCGCCGCCACCTTCCCGGCCGGTACGCTGTCCGGGGCACCGAAGGTGCGCGCGATGGAGATCATCGACGAGGTCGAGCCGGTCAAGCGTGGGATCTATGGCGGGGCCGTGGGCTATCTCGGCTGGGACGGCAACATGGATACCGCGATCGCTATCCGCACGGCGGTCATCAAGGACGGCCAGGTCCATGTGCAGGCGGGCTGCGGCGTGGTTGCCGATTCCGTGCCCCAATCCGAATGGGACGAAACCATGAACAAGGCCCGCGCGATGATGATGGCGGCGGCTCAGGCGCAGCGCGCCGGATCGGGGGCGTGACGCCATGCTCCTGATGATCGACAACTACGACTCCTTCACCTACAACCTCGTGCAGTATTTCGGCGAGCTGGGAGCGGATGTGCGCGTGGTGCGCAACGACCAGATCACGGTCGACGAGGTCGCGGCGCTGAAGCCACGGCACATCGTGCTGTCGCCCGGGCCGTGCACGCCCAACGAGGCCGGCATTTGTCTCGAGCTGATCGAGCGACTCCAGGGCCAGTTTCCGATGCTCGGCGTCTGCCTGGGCCACCAGTCGATGGGCCAGGCCTTTGGCGGTGTGGTCAAACGCGCCCGCGAGGTCATGCACGGCAAGGTCAGCCTGATCCATCACAACGACCGCGGCGTGTTCCACGGCCTGCCAACGCCTTACACGGCAACGCGTTATCACTCGCTGATTGTCGAGAAGGAGACGTTGCCCGACTGCTTCGAGATCACCGCCTGGACGCGGCATGCGGACGGCGCGATGGACGAGATCATGGGCCTGCGCCACAAGACGCTGCCGATCGAGGGCGTGCAGTTCCATCCGGAATCGATTCTGACCGAACACGGTCACGCGCTACTGAAGAACTTCATGGAGAGCTACTGATGGCCATCACTCCGCAAGAAGCGCTGCAACGGACGATCGAGCATCGCGAGATCTTCCATGACGAGATGATCGAACTGATGCGCAGCATCATGCGCGGCGAAGTCTCGCCGGTCATGACGGCGGCGATCCTGACGGGGCTGCGCGTAAAGAAGGAAACCGTCGGAGAGATCGCAGCCGCGGCCCAGGTCATGCGCGAGCTGTCGCGCAAGGTGGTGATCCGGCCCGATCCGCATTTCATCGACGTGGTGGGCACTGGGGGCGATGGCGCGCATAGCTTCAATATTTCCACGGCATCCTGCTTCGTCGTCGCAGCGGCCGGCGGCAAGGTGGCCAAGCATGGCAATCGCAGCGTGTCTTCGAAGTCCGGCAGCGCCGACGTGCTGGAGGCGCTGGGCGCGGTCATCGACCTGCAGCCGGAACAGGTCTCGGCCTGCATCGAGGCCTGCGGCATTGGTTTCATGTTCGCACCCAACCATCATCCCGCGATGAAGGCGGTCGCGCCCGTTCGCAAGGAGATGGGCGTACGCACGATCTTCAACATCCTCGGTCCGCTGACCAATCCGGCGGATGCGCCGAACATCCTGATGGGCGTGTTTCATCCGGATCTCGTCGGTATCCAGATCCGCGTGCTGCAGCGCCTCGGCGTCAAGAATGCGATGGTGGTCTGGGGCCGTGACGGCATGGACGAAATCACGCTGGGCAGCGCGACGATGGTCGGAGAATTGCGCAACGGCGCGTTGCGTGAATACGACGTGCATCCGGAAGACTTCGGTCTGCGCATGGCCGGCAGCCAGAACCTGCGGGTTGCCGATGCGCAGGAGTCGAAGGCGCGCGTGCTCGAGGCGCTGGAGAACCGCCCGGGTGTCGGGCGTGACATCGTCGCGCTGAATGCGGGTGCGGCGCTGTACGTCGCCGGCGTGGCCGATAGTATCGAAGCCGGCATTGCTAAGGCACGTGAGGCGATGCACAGCGGAGCTGCGCGCGTGAAGCTCGATGCCTTCGTGGCCGCCACGCGCCGCGCCAAGGAGAACGGCTGATGGCCGATATTCTCGACACGATCCTGGCACGCAAGCGCGAGGAGATCGCGCTGCTCAACCAGCGCTATTCGCGCAGTGCACTGGAAGCACTGGCGAGCGCCGCCGATGCGCCCCGCGGGTTCATCCGCGCGCTCGATGAAAAGGTGGCGGCGGGCCAGGCGGGTGTGATCGCCGAGATCAAGCGGGCCTCCCCGAGCAAGGGCCTGATCCGCGAAGACTTTGATCCGTTGTTCCTCGCGCGCGAGTACGCGCACGGAGGTGCGGCCTGTCTGTCCGTGCTGACCGACGAGAAGTTCTTCCAGGGCCACAATGCCTTTCTGGTCCAGGCGCGCGCCGCCTGCACGCTGCCGGTGATCCGCAAGGACTTCCTGATCGATGAGGCGCAGATCGTCGAGGCGCGCGCGATCGGTGCCGACTGCGTGTTGCTGATCGCGGCTGCGCTGGAGCCGGCGCGTCTCAAGGCGCTGCATGATTGCGCGCGCGGCTGGCAGCTGGACGTGCTGGTCGAAGTGCACGATGCCGCGGAGCTGGACGCCGTGCTCGGGGCTGGACTGGGCGAAGGCTGGCTGCTGGGCGTCAACAACCGCAATCTGCGCACTTTCGAGACGCGGCTGGAGACCACGCTGGAGTTGCTGTCACGCCTGCCGGCAGGCTTGCAGGTGGTGACCGAGAGCGGCATCGCCACGGCTGCCGATGTCGCGCGCATGCGCAGTGCCGCCGTGCACCGCTTTCTGATTGGTGAATCGCTGATGCGTCAGGTGCGGCCGGGTCAGGCGCTGCGGGCGCTGGTAGGCTGATCCAGTCGTCGCGGCCTCAGGCTTTCTTGTGGCCCAGCACCAGAATGCTGCGGCCCTGGGACTGGACGATGCCGTCTTCCTCGAGCTTCTTCAGCACCCTTCCGGCCATTTCGCGGGAGCACCCCACCAGACGCGCCAGCTCCTGACGGCTGGAGCGGATGACGATGCCGCGCGGATGGGCCTGCGCGTCCGGGCGCTTCACCAGTTCCAGCAGGATGTGCGCCATGCGGCCGGCGACGTCGAGAAACGCCAGATCGCCGAGCCGTCGCGTGGTATCGCGCAGACGCTTGGCCAGCTGGCCTGCGATCTCGAACATGATGTCCGGGTGCTTCTGCGTGAACGCGATGAAGGCGTGATACCCGATCTCGGCCGCCAGTGTCGGTGTGCGGGTACGGACGATCGCGGTGCGCTCGGCCTGTTCCGGGAACAGGCACATTTCGCCAAAGAAGTCGCCAGCGCCGAGATAGGCCAGCACGATTTCGCGGCCGGTGTGATCTTCGAGCAGGATGCTGACCGAGCCTTCGAGGATCAGATAAAGCGACTGCGGATCGTCGCCCGCGTGAAGGATCGTGTGCTTGGGCGGGAAGCTGCGCTTGTGCGCCTGCTCGGTGAACGCCTGCAGGGCCGGCCTGTTCAGCATGGTTCTGGAATCCCCGGGGGCTGCGATTTTCCCGCAAAATAACACAGGGCTTGTGCCATGACCGGAGTCGTTTCTTGAAAGCACGCGTCAAGTGGGTCGAAAACGCCGCCTTCCTCGCGGAGAGCGGCAGCAGTCACGCCGTCGTGGTGGATGGTCCGCCGGAGATCGGCGGGCGCAACCTTGGTCCGCGACCGATGGAGCTCTTGCTGATGGGCGTCGGGGCCTGCTCGTGCGTGGATGTCGTCCATATCCTCAAGAAGGCGCGGCAGGCGGTCACCGACTGCTGGGTGGAACTGGAGGCCGACCGTGCCGACACCGAACCCAAGGTCTTCACTGCGATCCGCATGAATTTTGTCGTGGTTGGCCGCGACCTGGCCGAAAACCATGTCCGCCGTGCGGTGGAGCTGTCGGCGGAGAAGTACTGCTCGGCCTCGATCATGCTCAGCCGCGGTGGGGTCGCGATCACCCATGATTACGAGATCCGGACGGCAGCCTGAGGCCGCGGCTGCCGATTCATACAACTGACGCGGTTTTGCCGCATAATCCGCGCCCATCGAGAGGGAGCGCGCGGCAGCGGGCTCGTGTTGTTTTCACTGGAGCACTGCGTTGGCAAAAGCCAAGCCGAAACGGACCGATAACCCGAAGCTCAAGCTGCTTGGCTTCAATAACCTGACCAAGTCGCTGTCCTTCAACATCTATGACATCTGCTATGCGCGCTCCAAGCAGCATCAGCAGGAGTACATCGAGTACATCGACGAGGCGTATAACGCCGAGCGTCTGACCGACATCCTCACGGAAGTTGCGCACATCATCGGCGCGAACATCCTCAATGTCGCCCGTCAGGATTACGATCCGCAGGGCGCGTCGGTGACGATGCTGATCTCCGAGGGCCATCTCGACGGTCTGCCGACTCCCGGCAAGAAGAAGGGTGACAAGGATTCCGTCGTCGCGCATCTCGACAAGTCGCACATCACGGTGCACACCTATCCGGAAACCCATCCGGACAATGGCATCTCGACGTTCCGCGCCGATATCGACGTGTCGACCTGCGGCAAGATTTCACCGCTGAAGGCCCTGAATTACCTGATCAAATCCTTTGAGTCGGACATCGTGGTGATGGATTACCGCGTGCGCGGATTCACGCGCAATGTGCGTGGCATGAAGCACTTCATCGACCACAATGTGGAATCGATCCAGGACTTCCTGTCGGCCGACATCCGCAATCGGTACCAGATGATCGACGTCAACGTCTATCAGGAGTTCATTTTCCACACGAAGATGCGCCTGAAGGAACTCGACCTCGACACCTACCTCTTCGGCGAGGGTGTGTCGGAACTGCCGCCTCGCGAGACCAAGAAGATCCGCGAGAACGTCAATCACGAGATCAGCGAGATTTTCTACGGCATGAACATCTCCCGCTGATTTGGACGGGCACAAAAAAGCGGCCTTCGAGGCCGCTTTTTTCATGGACGCGTCGCCCGTCAGATGCGGTAGGCGCCAAACTTCATGACGCGTGCGACCTGACGCATCAGGCCGCGGACCGGGCCGGGGAGGGGGCGCCCGCCCGCCTCGCGGGCCTCGCGGCCATGGCGATCCTCATCGCGCCGCATGGCCTCGATGATGGCGCGCGAGCGCTGATCCTGCTCCGGCAACTTCTGCAGATGGTCACCGAGGTGCTCGGAGACCTGGCGTTCGGTTTCATCAATGAATCCCAGGCTCCAGCGGTCGCCAGCCAGCCCCGCGGCGGCGCCGATCGCAAATGAGCCGGCGTACCAGAGCGGTTGCAGGCGGCTGGGGGCATCGCCCAGCTCGTGAAGGCGTTCCTCGCACCAGCGCAGGTGATCCTGCTCCTCGCGCGCGGCGGCCAGCAGATGCTCACGCACCTTTGGGTCGCGGGCCACCAGGGCTTGCCCCTGGTACAGCGCCTGGGCGGAGACCTCGCCAGCGTGGTTGACCCGCATCAGCCCGGCGGCATGCCGGCGCTCGGCTTCGCCGAGGTCGGTCTGCGGTGCCGGCTGTGCCGGATTGCTGCGGCCGCTGCCGGTGGGCCGATGGGCCAGCAGCGACAGGCCGCGGCCAAGTGCGGACAGCAGATGGTCGGCCGGTGTGTAGTCGCGGTTCATGACGGGTATTCTACCTCTCGCAATTTTTCGTCTCCGGTTCCCGTGCAATTCAAGCCTGCCCAGATCGCCAGCCAGCTGGCCCGTGGCCTCGCGCCGATCTACGTCGTCGCCGGGGAGGAGCCGTTGCTGATCCAGGAAACCCTTGATGCGATCCGTCGGACGGCTCGCAGGGCGGGATACGACGAGCGCGAAGTTCTGGATGTGGAGCGCGGATTCCAGTGGCAGAAGGTGGTGGACAGTTGCGCCAGCCTGTCCCTGTTTGCCACCCGCCGCCTGATCGAGGTGCGGATGACCGCGACGCCCGATGACGATGGGCGCAAGACCCTGCAGGCGCTGGCGGCCAAGCCGCCGCAGGATGTGCTGCTGCTGGTGATCTGCGGGGCGCTTGACAAGCGTCAGCGCGAGGCGGCCTGGTTCCGGGCGCTGGACAGCGCCGGCGTGTCGGTCTACGCCTGGGGCATCAAGAGCGAGGAGTTCTCTGGCTGGATCGAGGCGCGCCTGCGCGCGGCGGGCGTGCAGGCCGAGCCCGAGGCCGTGCGGCTGCTTGCCGAGCGCACCGAAGGCAATCTGCTGGCGGCGCAGCAGGACATCGAGAAGCTCAAGCTGCTGTTCCCGGACCAGACCGTCACGGTCGAGCGCCTCGCCGAGGCTGTGGCGGACAGCTCGCGTTTCGAGGCCTTCGATCTCAACGATCGGGTGCTGGATGGCGACGCCGTGGGGGCGGTACGCAGCTTGGACCGGATGCGGGAAGAGGGCCTCAACCCGCTGGAAGTGCTGGGCGCTTTGGCCTGGAGCCTGCGCCAGCTGGCCAAGGCCGCCGTGCACTACGCGCGCCTGCGCGATGCTAGCGCGGCCTGCGAAGCGGCCGGTATCTTTCGCGCGCAGCAGGCCCGTTATGTGAAGGCGCTGCCCCGCATCCGGGCGGGCGAGGCGATGGGCTGGTTCCGTCGCGCAGCAAAGGTCGATCAGCTGGTGAAAACCGGGCAGGAAGCGGCCGCCTGGGAAGAATTGCTAACATTGATCCTCGCCGCCAGTGGGGCGGCTCGCCGTAGCGCCCGATGAGTTCCGCCGTTTCCAAGTCTGCTTCCAGCCGCGCCAAACCGGACGCGATTGCCACCTACATGCGTGATCGCGGTCAGCGGGCGCGAGCGGCTGCGCGGGCCATGGCGCGTGCCGATACCGGTACCAAGAACGCCGCGCTGTTCGCGCTGGCACAACTGCTGGTCGACGATAGCCGCGCCATTCTCGAGGCCAACGCCCAGGACATGCGCGAGGGTCGTGCAGCCAAGCTCGACGATTCGCTGCTGGATCGTCTGGAGCTCAACGACGACCGCATTACCGCCATGGCCGATGGCGTGCGTCAGATCGCCAACCTTCCGGATCCGGTCGGTGAGATCACCGACATGAAGATGCGTCCCTCTGGCATCCAGGTGGGCAAGATGCGCGTGTCAATGGGCGTCGTCGGCATCATTTACGAATCGCGCCCGAACGTCACCGCCGATGCCGCGGCGCTGTGTCTGAAGTCCGGCAATGCCGCGATTCTGCGCGGTGGCTCCGAGGCGCTGCGCTCCAACCTCGCGATTGCGCACTGCATCGAGCGTGCGCTCCAGGACGCCGGTCTGCCGAAGGATGCGATCCAGGTGCTCGACATCACGGATCGCAAGACGGTGGCTGAACTGGTGTCGATGCCCGAATTCGTTGATGTCGTGATCCCCCGCGGCGGCAAGGGGCTGGTCGCCGCCGTGGCGGAGGCCGCACGCGTGCCGGTGATCAAGCATCTCGACGGCGTCTGTCACGTCTATATCGACAGCGAGGCCGATCTGGAGAAGGCGGTTGCGGTTGCGGTCAACGCCAAGACGCAGCGCTACGGTACCTGCAACACGATGGAAACCCTGCTCGTCGAGAAGACCATTGCGCCGCGTGTATTGCCGCAGCTTGCCGAGATCTACCTTGAAGCCGGTGTCGAGCTGCGGGGCTGCGAGCGCACCCGAAAGCTGATCGAGGACGCCAAGCCCGCGACCGAGGAAGACTGGCGCACCGAGTATTTGGCTCCGATCCTGTCGATCCGCATCGTCGATGGCCTCGATCAGGCCATCGATCACATCGAGACCTACGGCTCGCATCACACCGATGCGATCGTCACCGAGAACCTGAGCAAGGCACGGCGCTTCTTGCGCGAAGTCGACTCGGCATCGGTGATGATCAATGCTTCGACTCGCTTCGCCGACGGCTACGAGTACGGACTGGGCGCCGAGATCGGCATCAGCACCGACAAGTTCCACGCGCGTGGCCCGGTGGGCCTCGAAGGCCTGACGACGGTGAAGTGGGTGGTGATGGGCGATGGCAGCGTGCGCTAGCCGCGACGCGCGCTGCGGGTCGCGGTTGCTGCCGCCTGCATGAAGGCCATCGGCATCCTCGGCGGCGCGTTTGCGCCCTTCCACAATGGTCACCTGCGCCTGGCGCTGGAGGCGCGCGACAAGCTCTCGCTGAGCCAGGTGCGCCTGATCCCCACCGCACATGCCCCGCATCGCCCGGATTCCCGCGTTTCGCCGCGGCGCCGCCTCGATTGGGTCAAGGCGGCGGTGCGTCGTGAGAAAGGACTGGTCGCCGACGATCGGGAGCTGCAGCGCGATGGGCCGTCCTATACCGTCGATACACTGGCTGAATTGCGCGAGGCGTATCCGCAGGCGGCGCTGGTGCTGCTGATGGGCGCGGATGCCTTCTCGCATCTGCATACCTGGAACCGCTGGCAGCAGTTGTTCGACCACGCCCATCTGGCGGTGGTCACACGCGCCGGCACCACGCTACGACCGTCACCGGAAACGGCCGAATTCCTCGCGATACGTCGTGCCCCCACCCTCGAGCGCCTGCATGAGACCAAGGCCGGCCTGTGGCTGCCACTCGAAGTGCCGCAGCTCGATATCTCCTCGACCCGCATCCGCCGCCTGCTGCGCTGCCGCCAGTCGGTGCGGGGCCTGGTGCCGGATGCCATACTCAACGCCATGACTGCCGCCGACATTGCGGCCCTGACCCAAGACGACAATGCCACGAAACACTAAGTTGTCACCGCTCGCCCAGCTTTCGGTCTCCGCACTTGAGGATCTCAAGGGCCAGGACATCACGGTGCTGGACGTTCAGCCGTTGACCACGGTGACCGACACGATGATTGTCTGCACCGGTACGTCTAACCGGCATGTGAAGTCGCTGGCACAGAGCGTGGTGGAGAAGGCCAAGGAAAACGGCCATCGCGCGCTCGGTGTCGAAGGCGAGGATCAGGGCGAATGGGTGCTGGTCGATCTCGGCGGCGTCGTCGTGCACGTGATGCAGGTGCAGGCACGCGCCTTCTACCAGCTCGAGAAGCTCTGGTCGGTGCCGGAGTCTGCGCTGCCGGCCGCGCCGAAGGTGCGCAAGATCAAACCGCCGAAAGCCACCAAGCCCTCGATCAAGGCGGCCGGCAAGGCTGCCAGCAAGGCAGGCGGCAAGGCGGGCAAGAAGACGGCGGCCGGAAAATCGGCAGCCAAGTCGGGCGCGCGCAAGCCGGCAGCCAAGACTGCGCGGCCTTATGCGGCAAAGCCTGCCCCGAAGAAATCCGCATCCCGGCCGTCGGCTGCAGCCGCCAGGTCTGGTGCCGGCAAGGCGGTCCGTGGCAAGTCTGCCGCCAAGAAGACTGCGGCCCGCAAGCCGGTTGGCAAGAACGCGCCGGCGCGCCGCAAGTAAGCGCGACGGGCGCGGCGCGTGCGCATCCGGCTGATTGCGGTCGGCACGCGCATGCCGGAGTGGGTCGAGACGGCGTTTCGCGATTACGCCGGGCGCTTGCCTCATGAGTGCCGGCTGGAGCTGACCGAAATTGCGCCGGCCCTGCGTAGCAAGAACACCGACATCGCGCGCGCCAAGCAGCAGGAGGGCGAAAAGATCCTGAAGGCGCTGCCTCGGGATGCCCTGGTGATTGCACTTGACGAGCGCGGCGAGTCGCTGACCAGCCCGCAGTGGTCCGAAGCCTTGCAGCGCTGGATGCAGTCCGGTCGCGACACCTGCCTGCTGATTGGCGGTCCGGACGGCCACGCGCCCGAAGTGCTGGCGCGGGCCGACCGGCAGTGGTCCCTATCGAAGTTGGTATTGCCGCACGCGCTGGTGCGCGTCTTCGTGGCCGAGCAGCTGTTCCGTGCCTGGAGCCTGCTGGCCAATCACCCGTATCACCGTGCCTGAACCAGGTCAGGCCTGATCGCCGCGCAGCGCGCGCACCCGCTGCTCCAGATCGGCTGCGGTGACAGCGGCTGCCGGCACTGCGGGACCGGCCACGATCTCGATCCGCGACCAGAAGCGCCGTGGCAGGCGTGCGCGGCGCATCCAGTTGTCGCGGCGACTGAAGATGCTGCCCCAGAGCCCGCGCAGCGCCAGGGGGATCACTGGCACCGGCGTGGTCTGCACGATACGTTCGATGCCGGTGCGGAAGCCCTTGATCTCGCCATCCGACGTCAGCGCGCCTTCCGGAAAGATGCCGACCACATCGCCGTTCTGCAGTGCTGCCGCAACTTCGGCAAAGGCTTTTTCCATCAGCACCGGATCCTCCTTGGCACCGGCGATCGGAATCGCGCGCGCAGTGCGGAAGATGAAGTTCAGACCCGGGATCTTGAAGATTTTGTAGTACATCACGAAGCGCACCGGGCGGCGGATGTTGCCGCCGAGGATCAGCGCGTCCACAAAGCTGACGTGATTGCAGACGATGACGGCAGGGCCCTGTTCCGGAATGTGCTCGAGGCCTGTCTTCCTGATGCGGTACAGGGTATTGATCAGTACCCAGACCAGGAATCGCATCAGGAATTCCGGCAGCAGGCTGTAGATGAAGACGGCGACCGCCGCATTCATCAGGGCAGTGGTCAGCAGCAGCTGGGGAATGGTCAGGCCGGCCTTCAGGAACACGATCGCCAGCAGCGCGGCGGTGACCATGAACAGGGCATTGAGAATATTGTTGCCGGCAATGATGCGTGAACGGTGGCTGGCCTCCGAGCGGGTCTGGATCAGCGCATACAGCGGCACGATGTACAGGCCGCCAGAGATGCCGGTGAGCAGCAGATCCCAGAGGATGCGGTGGTTGGCGGCCACGCCGAGAAACTCACGCGCGCTCAGTCCGGTGGCGACGGCCACATCCGGTACCGCGAAGAACAGATCGATGCCGAACAGCGTCAGTCCAATCGAGCCCAGCGGCACAAGACCGATTTCCACTTTGTGTCCGGACAAGCGTTCGCACAGCAACGAGCCGGCGCCGATGCCCAGCGAGAACACGGTCAGCAGCAGGGTCACGACGGTTTCGTCGCCGCCCAGATAGGTCTTGGTGTAGTTCGGCAGCTGCGACAGGAACATCGCCCCGTAGAACCAGAACCAGGAAATACCCAGCACCGACAGGAAGACGGTGCGGTTGCTGCGCATGAATTGCAGGTTGCGCCAGGTTTCGGTGGCTGGATTCCAGTTGATGCGCAGGTCTGGCGCTGTCGCCGGAGCGGCCGGAATGCCACGCGAGGCGGCATAGCCGAGTACCGCGACGACAACGATGACCAGCGATACCCACTGAGCCCCGTCCTGCTGGGCGATCAGCCAGCCGCCGAGCATGGTGCCGAGCAGGATCGCGAGAAAAGTTGCCGCTTCGACCAGCGCGTTGCCACCGATCAATTCCTCCTCTCGCAATTGCTGGGGCAGGATCGAATACTTCACCGGACCGAACAGTGCCGACTGCGTTCCCATCAGAAACAGCACGGCCATCAGAAACGGGATGCTTCGCGTCCAGAAGCCGACGACGGCCAGCCCCATGACCAGCACTTCCATGATCTTGGTGGCGCGGATCAGCTGCGATTTTTCATACTTTTCCGCGATCTGGCCGGCTGTGGCCGAGAACAGGAAGAACGGCAGAATGAACAGACCGGCGGCGAGATTGACGTAGAGGTCGATCTGCCCGGCCGACAGACCGGCGATGCCGAAGGTTACCAGGATCACCAGCGCGTTCTTGTAGACGTTGTCGTTGAAGGCCCCCAGCGTCTGCGTCAGGAAGAAGTAGCCGAAGCGGCGCTGGCCCAGCAGGCCAAACTGGCTTTTGTCACTCATGTCGGATATCGCGGTGCGGGTCGCCGTGCCCCCACGGCCGGGTGCGCCAAGCATAGCGGGTTCGTACAGGGGTTAAGCTTGTATCCATGAGCAAAGGTCCTGCCTGGTTGCTGGAACAATTGCCCGCGCTGGTCCGCGAGGGGATCCTCGATGCGGACAGCGCCGAGCGTCTGCGCGCGCGCTACGCGACGGCCGCGAACGGCGGCAGCGTCTCCCGGGTCCTGTTTGCAACCCTGGGCGCCGTGCTGGTCGGTCTGGGCCTCATCCTGCTGGCGGCGCACAACTGGGGGGACTGGAGCCGTGCGACGCGCCTCACCGCGAGCTTGGCGCCGATGCTGGTCGCACAGGTGGGGGTCTTCATGCTGTTACGTTGGCCCGCGGTTGCTGGCGTTTGGCGTGAGCCGGTAGCGGCCTTCGCGGTACTGGCCTTTGCGCTGGCGCTGGCCATGGTCGGTCAGATTTTTCATCTGCCCGGCGACCTCGACCGTTATCTGCTGACCTGTGCGGCGCTGGCCCTGCCGCTGGTGTATCTGCTTCACGCCAGCCTTGCCGCCGCCCTGTATGCACTCGCGCTGCTCGGCGCCGTCGCTGCCGATGGCGTGCCGTCGGGGCATCCCCTCGCCGTCGTTGCGGCGTATGCGCTGCTGGTACCGCATCTGCTGCGGTTGTGGCGCGAGGACGCTGCCGGCGCGCGCTTCGTGTTGTTGAGCACCTTGCTGATCCCGCTGCTGTTTGCAAATGTGCTGTTGAGCCTGCCCAATGTGCCGCGGCTGGGTCTCTGGTGGCTTGCCGGCTTCGGCGCGCTGCTGGTACTGCTCGATGCGCGCCTGGCGGGCGCGCGGGCACCGCTGTGGCGGCGGCCACTGGCGGTCTGGGGTGGCGTGGCGGTGGCCGTGGCCGCGCTGTTCGGCAGCTTCGCCGGCATCTGGCGCGGCTGGTTCTGGTACCTGACGCCGCCGCAGTTGCCGGAGACCTGGTTGCTGCTGAGTGCGCTGCTCGGTGTTGTGCTGTGGCTGGCGGTTGCTGCGGCCCGTCGCGGCCACGGGGTTGCGGCCCTGCAGGCGCTGCCGATGCTGGCCATGGCATTGCTGGCCGGGTTTGATACGCGACCGTGGGCACTGCCGCTGGCCTGGCTGCTGAGCGCTATCGTGCTGGTGATCGGGATCGCGATGCTGCGCGATGGCCTGCGTCAGCGGCAGTGGGGCGTGGCCAGCCGCGGCCTGTTCCTGATCACGCTGCTGGTGTTGCTGCGCTTCCTCGACACCGATTGGTCGTTCACGGTGCGCGGCGTCGTTTTCGTGTTGACCGGGATGGGTTTCATCGTCGCCAGCCTGTGGCTGCGACGGAGGATTGCCGCATGAGCACGCGCCTGCGCTGGCTGTTGTTCGCGGGCCTTTGCTTCATGCAGTGGAGCCTGCCATTGGCGATGGTGCAGCGTGCGGAGCAGACGCTGCAGCAAGGCGCGACCTATCGCTTCCGCACGGCGCCGGTGGATCCGGTGGACCCGTTCCGCGGGCGCTACGTCACGCTGGATTTCGAGGCGGCGCAGATCGAGGTGCCGCCGGCCTGGCGTTTCGAGACTGGCGCTCGGCTGTATGCGCCGATTGCGGTCGACGTCGACGGCTTTGCAAGGCTGGGGGTGCCGCAGGCCGCGCCACCGGCGCGGGGCGACTGGTTGATCGTGCGGCTGCAGTGGCGCGACGACGAGCGACATCAGGTGCGTGTCGATCTGCCCTTCGATCGCTATTACCTTGACGAGCAACTCGCGCCGGAGGCCGAGCGCCTGTACTGGGCGCGCAATCGCGCGGAGCCGGGTGATGCCGAGGCGGATCCGCGACGCCCGACCTGGGCGTCGGTGCGCGTGCTGCGAGACACCGCACTGCTGGATGAGTTGTATATCGACGACGTGCCAGTGCGCGAGCGCGTCAAGGCGGCGCTCGCAGAAGACGGCGCGCCCTAGGGGCTTGCGGCCTGTGCCGCAATCCAGCGCTCGACGTTGCGCTCCAGCAGGTCCAGCGGAATGGCGCCGCTGCCGAGCACGACGTCGTGGAAGCCGCGCACGTCGAAGCGCTCGCCCAAGGTCTGTTCGGCGCGCGTACGCAGCTCGCGGATCCTGAGCTGGCCGATCTTGTAGGCCAGTGCCTGGCCCGGCCAGGCGATGTAGCGGTCCACTTCATTGATGATGTCGAGTTCGGACTTGGCAGCATTGGCCCTGAAAAAGTCGATCGCCTGCTGCCGCGTCCAGCGCTGGTGATGCAGCCCGGTATCGACGACCAGACGCACGGCACGCCACATCTCGTAGGTCAGCGCGCCGAATTTCGAGTACGGGTCCTGATACAGGCCCAGTTCCTCGCCGAGAGACTCTGCATACAGGCCCCAGCCTTCGACGAAAGCGGTGAAGCCCAGGCCGTGCTTGCGGAAGTTCGGTAACTCGCCGAGCTCCTGCGCCAGCGCGATCTGGAAATGATGGCCGGGCACGGCCTCGTGCAGGCTCAGCGCCTCCATCTCGTACTTCGGCCGCGACTCGGGCTGGTACAGATTGACGTAGTAGTAGCCGGCGCGCGTGCCGTCGGCGGCGCCGGGCATGTAGTACGCGGTCGTGGTATCTGGTGCGATGTTGTCGGGGACCGCGCGCACGCCGTAGGGCAGGCGGGGCATGCGGCGGAACAGTCGCGTGAGTTCCGGATCGATGCGCTTGGACAGCGCGAGATACGCGTCGAACAGTTCGGCGCCGGTCTTGTAGTAGTAGCGCGGATCGGTGCGCAGGTGATCCATGAACTGGGCCAGCGTGCCCTGGAAGCCGACCCCGGTCTTGATGGTCTCCATTTCCAGCCGGATGCGCTTGACCTCACGCAGACCGATCTCGTGGATCTGGTCCGGCGTCAGCGCGGTAGTCGTGAAGCTGCGGGTCCGAAACGCATAGAGCCTTGCGCCATCCGGCTGTTTCCAGACGCCGACGGCCTCCGGGCAGGCGGGCAGGTAGTCACGGTGGAAGAAATCCAGCAACTCGCGGTAGGCCGGGACGATGCCGGTCGCAATCAGGTACCGGGCATGGGCGTCGAAGCGGGCGCGATCCTTTTCCGATACTGCATCGGGATAGGCGAGAAACGGCTTATACCAGGGGCTGCTTCTGGCGTCGTCCACGATCT
Source organism: Nevskiaceae bacterium (assembly GCA_040377605.1). Lineage (GTDB taxonomy): Bacteria > Pseudomonadota > Gammaproteobacteria > Nevskiales > Nevskiaceae > Solimonas. The sequence goes on from JBEIOK010000041.1 coordinate 17,915, forward strand.
GCTTTTCAATCTGCGCCGGGATCCGCTGCATGACGATACGCGGATTCAGGCGGCGCTCCCGCAGGCCCTGGCGCATCAGGGCCTGTGTCTGCGCAATCAGCGTCGGCAGCGCCTCCAGGCGCTTGAGCCAGTCTTCGTAGTCGCGCGACTGCTCGAAGCGCAGCAGATCGAGAATCTCGTCGGCGGTCTGAATGCCGCCGCGCTGGTTCATCGGAATCAGGAATTGCCGAAAGCGGTAGGCCTCGATCGCTTCCTCGAGTTGATGGCGGAACAGATCATGATTCAGCTGATCCTCCGGCGACAGCGCGTCGCGCGGAATCTGCTGCAGACGCTGCAGCGCGGCACGGTCGGCGGCGTGGCTGGCGGCAAAGGCCTCCAGCGTCGGTTGGCTC
>JBEIOK010000070.1:0-13259 GCA_040377605.1 Nevskiaceae bacterium
AGGACCCGGGGGGCAGCGAGCCGAGCCTGCCGCTGCAGGCCATGGACATCATCAAGGGCTACGTCAATGCCGACGGCCAGCCCAAGGTGCGCGCCTACGACACCGTCGGGAAGACCTCGCACCCGGTGCAGCCGCCGGCACCGGACTGCTCGGTGGCGCCGGGCAACCACCCGGAACAGCTCTGCGTCACCTGGCAGGACCCGGACTTCCACGGCGAGCGCGATGCGTATTGGTATGCGCGCGTGCGCGAGATCCCGAGCTGCCGCTGGAGCACGCAGCTGTGCGTGGTCAACAACGTGCAGTGCGCCGCGCTCAACCCCGCCAACGGCATCTTCCCGGCGGAGTCCGGCTGGCAGGGCTTTGAAGGCTGCTGCCGCATCGAAGGCGCTCCCGGCAGCTTCAGCGGCCGCAACATCTTCGCCAGCATCGAAGAACGCGCCTGGGCCTCGCCGGTCTGGTACGAGTCCCCTGACACGCCGTAGCACCCGTCGACTTTCCTCCCCTTGTCATCCTGAGCAACGCGAAGGATCTACTCGCCACCGGCATCTCGGTTGCGCAGTCAATCCTTCGCGGCACTCCGGATGATGGCTTCACCACCAGGCACCCGCCGTGATCAAAAACTTCAAGGACAAACTCTGCGTCATCACCGGCGGCTCCAGCGGCATCGGCCTGGCCGTGGCTGAAGACCTGGCGCGGGCAGGTGCGCGCCTGCTGCTGGTGGCGCGTGACCCCGCAGCCCTCGACAAGGCTGCCGCACAACTGCGCACGCTGGGCGCCTCCGAGGTGCAGACGCTGAGCGCGGATGTCAGCTGCGATGAAGATATCGCGCGTCTGCCGGCGGCAATCCAGGCGATGGCCCCGGCGGCCGACCTGATCGTCAACAGTGCCGGCATCGTCAGCGGTGGCCTGCTGCACGAAGTGCCGCTGGACGAATGGCGCCGCCTGCACGAGATCAACGTGCTGGGCGTGGTGCGCGTGATCGACGCCGTACTGCCGGCGATGCTGGCGCGCGGGCAGGGCGGGCAGATCGTCAACATCGCCTCTGGGGCCGGGCTGGTCGGCTTCCCCAGCTTGTCGGCCTATGGGGCGACCAAGAGCGCGGTGATCACGATGGGCGAGTGCCTGCGCAGCGAACTGGCCGCGTCCCGGATCGGCGTCACCACCGTGTGCCCGGGCTTTGTGAAGACGCCGATCGCCAGCAAGTTCAAGCTCTTTGGCCGCATGGACAACGAGCGCACGCAGCGCTTTGTGGCCACCTGGTTCGAGCGCAACAACCTGGAAGCGCACACCGTGGCCCGCAAGACGCTGGCCGCCGTGCGCGCCAACCGTGGCCTCGTCGTCGTGGGGCGCGATGTGGTCTCCGGCTACTGGACCAAGCGCTTCTCGCCGCGACTGCTGGAAGCCGCGATCCAGCGCATGACCCCCGGTGGCTCGCGCAAGGCGGCGTAAATCCGTGCCCGCCGTCCTCTGGGGCTCCGAGCTCTCGCCGTTCTTCCTGAAGATCGAAGCCCTGTGCCGCCACGCCGGCCTGCCGGTGGTGCGCCGGCCCGACGGCGGCAGCACGCTGGAGAACCTGCGCCTCATGCTGCGCCTCAAACGCGCGCAGGCGCAGCGCCGCGTCAAGCGCTGGCCGCACCCCGATCCGCTGGACGAATACCCGCTGGTGCCGTACCTGATGACGAACGACGGCGCGGTGCATCACGACAGCAGCGGCATCGCCGGCTGGCTGGACGAGCAGCGCCGGGAGGGCGTCGCACCGCTGATCCCGTGGGAAGATCCGACGGTGGCCTTTGTCTGCCGGCTGATCGACGAGGCGCTGGACGAAGTCGGGCTGTACTGCGTGCACCACCACCGCTGGGTGGTGTCACGCGAGGACAACACGGCCGGCGCGCGCCTGGCCCACGAGTTCCGCAGCCTGGTGGCACCGCCGCTGCGGCCCCTGATGGCCCGACGGTTTTCGCAGCGCCAGACACGGCGACTGCCGTATCTGTTCTCCGTGGCACCGGCAGACGCGCACTGGCCCCGCACCGGAAAGCCCACACCGCCGACCCGCGCCGGCTTTCCGGAGACGCATGTCCGCCTTGAACGGTGCTGGGATGAGCTGGTGGACGCCGCCACCCACGCACTGCGCCAGCGCCCGTACCTGCTCGGGGCGCGCTTCACGCTGGCGGATGCCGCGCTCTACGGGCAACTCGGCATGAACCTCACCGATCCGGCCTCCGAGCGCCGGCTGCGCACGCGTTCACCGCCGCTGCGTGCCTGGCTACAGCACATCGCCCAGGGCCGCCACGGCGGCACGCAGGGCAGGGTGAGCCTGCATGCGGATCTGGAACCGCTGCTCGACTGGGCGCGCCACCACTTCGTGCCGCTGATGCGCGCCAACGTCGAGGCGTATGAGCGATTCAGCGCGGCCGGCCAGTCGCGCTACAGCGAAGCCGCGTTCGATCGCGGTGAAGCGCTGTACGACACCGAGTGGAGAGGCGAGCCCGCGCGCCACGTCGTCAAGCGCTTCCAGGTGCGGGTGTGGCGGGATCTGCTGGCGCAGTGCCCCGATCCGGCGCTGCTTTCTCCCCGCCCGTCATCCCTTCGACAAGCTCAGGGCAGGCTCTGAGCGCAGCGAAGGATCTACTCTCAACGCGCGCCGCACCCAGCAAGAAGATGCTTCGCGTAGCCTGTCCTGAGCTTGTCGAAGGGCTCGGAATGACGAACAGTGCAGGGCGTTACGGTCGCCCCTTCAACCGCTCTACCCAGAACGCCGCATTGCGGATGCCGAGCTTCTCCGGATCAAACACCGGCTCTACGCCCGCGCGCTGCTGCGACTCGTAGTCGCTCAGCGCCACGAGGGCGGGGCGCTGCAGGATCAGGATCGCCACCAGGTTGAGCCAGGCCATCAGGCCCACGCCGATGTCGCCCAGTGCCCAGGCCATGTCGGCGCTGCGCACGGTGCCGTAGGTCACCGCCGCGAGCAGGCCCACGCGCAGCACCAGCACCATCCACGGCTTGTGGACCTGGCGGTTGAGGTACTTCAGATTGGTTTCCGCCATGTAGTAGTAGGCGACGATCGTCGTGAACGCGAAGAACAGGATCGCCAGCGCCACGAAGCCCGCGCCGTACCCCGGCATCACCGACTCCACCGCCGCCTGCGCAAAGCCCGGCCCCGGCGCCACGCCCGCCAGCGACTCGCGGATGAACCCGCCCGCCGGCTGGATCACGTTGTACATCTCCGTGCTCAGGATCATGAACGCGGTGGCAGTACACACCAGCAGCGTGTCCACGTAGATCGAGAACGCCTGCACGTAGCCCTGCTTGGCCGGGTGACTGACCTCCGCCGCCGCCGCCGGATGCGGGCCCGTGCCTTGGCCGGCCTCGTTGGAATACACGCCGCGCTTCACGCCCCATTCCACCGCCAGCCCCAGCACCGCGCCAAACGCCGCCTCCATGCCGAAGGCGCTGCGGAAGATCAGCGCGATCACCTCCGGCACCTTGTGCGCGTTGAGGAACATGATCACCAGCGCCACCAGGATGTACGCAGCCGCCATGAACGGCACCACCACCTCCGCAAAGCGCGCGATGCGTCGCACGCCGCCAAAGATGATGAACCCTAGCACCACGACCACGCCCGCCGCGATCACCGTGGGCGGCACGCCCCAGGCCGCCTCCATGCTCAGCGCGATGCCGTTGGCCTGCACGCCCGGCAACAGGAAGCCCGTGGCCAGCACCGTGGCCACCGCAAAGGTCCACGCATACCACTTCTGACCCATCGCCTTTTCGATGTAATACGCCGGGCCGCCGCGATACAGGCCCTGCTCGTCACGCTCCTTGTAGATCTGCGCGAGCGTGGACTCCACATACGCCGTGGACGCACCGAGAAACGCCACCATCCACATCCAGAACACCGCGCCCGGCCCGCCATAGGCAATGGCCGTGGCCACACCCGCGATGTTGCCGATGCCCACGCGCCCCGACAGCGACATCGCCAGCGCCTGGAACGGCGAGACACCCGACGCCGAGGCGCTGCCCGCACGCATCAGCCGGATCATCTCCCCGAAGCCGCGTACCTGCATGAAGCGCGTGCGGATCGAGAAGTACAGACCCGCGCCCAGGCACAGGGCGATGAGGGCCTTGCTCCAGATGAGGCCGTTGAGGGTGTTGATGAATGTGTCCACGGATGGGCGCTTGGTGACTGTTGGTTAGTGGCGAATCACCCCGGCCAGCCACGGTAGGCGCCGTCCGGGTGGCGGTCTCCCCGTGCCACACGACGGGATTGTGAGTGTCAATTGCCGCAGGACGCAATTGTAAAAGCTCACGATTTGAGCCAAACCCCAGCGATGCTGCCACTCATCAGCGAACTAGAAGGGGAGCAGCAATGCGCGGTGACGAAGAGTTATGCAGTGAGTATGGCCTGGACCCGGATGACGGGCAGGCACTTTCGGACGCTCGTTACCTGGAAGTTGCTTGCTCCCTCTCGGGATACGAGGACATTTCAGATGTCGCTGAGATGTCGAGGATTCGCGAGCAGATTGACGCGGCTTACCTCCGGGCCGTGTCTTCCAGCTGTCGCCCACTGATCGGGCTTGCGGAGCGCGCAGTCGTTTTCCATACCCGCATGAGCAAATGGCTCAAGAAGGTGGCTCAGGCTGAAGTCGCACCCGAAGAGGCGAGCTACGCGTCACCAAGCCAGGATGATCTGGCGCTGGACTTTCTTGATCGCGTGCGGCGTGGTGCCTGCGCCCCCGCCGCCATCATCGAAGGCATTGGACGTGTCGTGCAGGTATTTGATGATGAATGCCATCCCGTACCTCGCAACCGGGCGGAAGCTGAGGCGGCTTCCAGCTACTTCGTCGAGCTGCTGCAATGGTCCCGGCAACTGCTTCATGACTCCATTGAAATGGGGCATGAGCGCGCCTTGCTGAGGCGCTTCGAGCCGCTTCGCGACTTGCTGGGCGTGCCCCGCGTCTCCCCGGACTTTTCTCTGACTTCCAACGAAAGCTGGCTGCTATCGCAGGATGGCTGGTCGCTGATTCAGGCGCTGTGGGCTAAGCAGGCAGACGGTTCCAAGGGCGATCTTGAAAAGCAGGACGACAGTTGGTTTTGGTAAGCAGACTTTTTACGACCTATTGAATGCGCAAGGAGTCAGCGCTTTTGATGTCGGCCCTAACGGGCTGTAACCGGCATGCGAACCGGCACCGAGCTGCGGACAGTTGAGCATTTAGATCAACGTCATCAATTAGATGGGTGGGGCTGAGAACCGGCAAATCATCTGACGCCTGTATCCCCGATGCACGCCGCCGCATGCCTCTTCCCGCATCTGTTCGAGATCGATGACCCGCAAGCGGCGATGCGGGAAACCCTGCAGCGCTGACGCAACGTTGCGCTCAACAAAAAAGCCGCAGCTTTCGCCGCGGCTTCAGTACTGCGTACCGCTCAGCCGCAATTACAGCGGCTGGATGCGCGTCGCCTGCATGCCCTTCGGACCGCGGGCGCTGACAAACTGCACCTGCTGGCCTTCGGTCAGCGACTTGAAAGACGCGCCGCCCTGAATTTCCTTGAAGTGTGCAAAGAGGTCTTCGCCGCCATTGCTGGGGGTGATGAAGCCGAAGCCTTTCGCATCGTTGAACCACTTGACCGTACCGGTCTGCATTTCGCTCATGACATTACCTATTAAGAAAGTTGAACAGCCGCGCTGAAAATGGCGCAGGCCGACTGCGGCGCAATCAAGAACTGAACGGGGGGAGTTGCAGGCGCCGCGTGAGAGCGGATCGGGAAACCAACCGGGTACGATTCCAACTGGGTGCAGCGCGGGCACTATACACGTGCTTGGCATTGTGTGTTGGCGGCCGCGCTGCCTCCGGTCTGAGCCATTACTCGGCTTTATGCCTCCAGCAGCACCACGGAGCCCTGGCCGCCGTCGGCGCAGATGCTGACGATGGCGCGGGTGCCGCGGGGCATCGCGGCAAGCTCCTTGATGGCCTGGCTGAGGATGCGCGAACCGGTGGCGCCAAACGGATGGCCGATCGCCACGCTGCCGCCGTTGGGATTGACGCGCTCGCGGGGAAAGGCGCCGAAGTCTGCGGTCACACCGGCCTTCTCTCGCAGGAACTGCGCATCCTCCAGCGCCTTGATGTGGAACAGCACCTGCGCGGAGAAGGCTTCGTGGATCTCCCACAGGCCGATGTCGTCATAGCGCAGGCCGTGCCGCGCCAGCAGCCGCGGGATCGCGAACGCCGGGGCCATCAGCAGGCCTTCATTGCGGAAGTCGATCGCAGCGATCTCCCAGTCGATCAGCTTCACGCGCGGGGTCCGTGCGGGCAGTTTGTCGAGGCCGTCGGTGGTGGCCACCCACAGGCTGGCCGCGCCGTCCGTCAACGGGGATGAATTGCCGGCGCTGAGCGTGCCGTGGCCGCTGCTGCGGTCAAAGGCGGGCGGCAGCTTGGCGAGTTTTTCCAGCGTGGTTTCCTTGCGTGGGATGCCGTCGCGCGTGGCGCTGCCTAGCGGAATCACCAGGTCGTCGAAGAAGCCGCGTTCCCATGCGGCCACCGCGTTCTGGTGGCTGGCGAGTGCGGACTGGTCTTGCTCGGCGCGCGGGATCTGCCATTCGCGTGCGGTCACTTCCGTGTGCTCGCCCATGCTCTTGCCAGTGGTGCGGTTGGTGACGGCGGGGATGTACAGGCCCACGTCGGCGAGCTTGAGGCGCGCGAGGTGCTGCAGTTTTTCACTGGCGCTGCGCGTCTTCTGGAACTTGCGCAGCCAGTCGGACAGCGTCTGGCCCAGGCCGATCTGCACGCGGCTCATGCTTTCCACGCCGCCCACCAGCGCGAGCTGGCGGCTCGTTCCGTTGAGCATGCCGGCCGCCTCGAAGGTGCCCATCATGCTGGTGGAGCAGGCCATCACCGTGGACAGCGCGGTGATCGTCGGCGGTGCGCCGGCGTCCATCAGTACTTCACGCGCGAGGTTGCTCCAGGTGAGGTTGGGCACCACGCTGCCCCAGATCGCGAAGTCCGGCGTCACGCCGGGTTGCAACTGGCCGAGCATGGCCTTGACCACCGGCACGGACAGCGCGATGGCGTCATGCGCGGCCAGCGCGCCGTCCACTTTGGCAAAGGGGGTGCGCAGGCCGGCGGCGAGGTAGATGTCGGGGCGGGGGGTGGACATGGGGGGCTCCGGTGGGATGCGGGCAAATGCAGTCTAGGCCGGCGCGTGTCTCGATACGACACGTCGCTGCGCGACGGGTCTACTCGACATGAGCGGGTTGGTTCGCGCTGTTGGCGCGATACCGCGCTGCGGCGCGCTGCAGTGACAGGTTCGGCGCCAGCTTCAGGCGCGCGGCGGTGTAGGCGGCCCAGTCGGCGGCGTCGGGCAGCGAGGGGATCGTCACCCGCTCACCGAGGTCCAGGCCGGCCAGCGCGGCGTCAACCATCTCGTCGACTTCCATGATCATGTTCGGCGGCAGCGATTCCACGGCCATGCCGGAGCGTTCCCAGATCGCGGTGCGGGTCACGCCGGGCAGCACGGCCTGCACGCGCACGCCATGCGGGGCGACTTCGGTTTCCAGGCCCTGGCTGAAGGCGAGCAGATAGGCCTTGGTGCCGCTGTATACGGCGTTGAAGCGCTCTGGGACCAATAGGGTCACCGAGGCGATGTTGATGATCGTGCCGCGGCGCTGCGCGACGAATGCTTCGGCGGCGGCCAGGGCCAGGCGCGTGGCGGCGATGCTGTTGAGCTGGATCATCGCTTCCAGCCGGTCCCCATCGCCGCCGACGACAGCGCCCGCCACCGCGACACCGGCATTGTTGACCAGTACGCCGATGCGCTCGTCGCCGCGCAGCTGGGTTTCCACGGCGGCGAGATCCGCGCGTTGGGTCAGGTCAGCGATGACGGTTTCAACGGTCACACTGGTGTCGCGGCGCAGGCGCTCGGCTACGGCATTGAGCTTGGCGCGGTCGCGGGCGACCAGGATCAGGTCATGGCCGCGGCGGGCGAGGCGGTCGGCATAGGTGGCGCCAATACCGGAAGACGCGCCGGTGATCAGGGCGGCCTGGGGTTTCGGGGTGGCGGTGGACTGGCTCATGGAAGGCTCCGGTGGTCTGGGGCCGGGCGGGGGTGGGGTCCGGCATGGGAGGCATGCTGCGCGCTGGCTGCGCACGGCGGAATCACTACACTGGCAAGGTGGCTTTGCAGGTTTGCAACAGGGGGCGGGGCGGCATGGGCGCATCGGAACACCAGCAACTCGATCTCAACGACATCCCGCTGATCCTGGCGCTGGCCCGCGCCGGCAGCATGAGTGCCGCGGCGCGCGATCTGGGCGTGGATGTCTCCACGATCAGCCGCCGTGTCGCGGCAGTTGAGGCGGCGATGCAGACGCGGCTGTTCATCCGCAGTCACCGCGGCTACGAGCCGACGGATGCCGGGGCGGTGTTTGTCGCGCATGCCGAGCGCGTGGTGGGTGAGGTACGGGCACTGCATCAGGAGACGCAGGCGGAGGCCGACGGCATCAGTGGCCTGGTGCGCATCACGGCGGTCAACGTGATGTTTGACTTCTGGCTGGTGGACCAGCTGCCGTCGCTGTTGCGTCGGTACCCCAAGCTGCAGCTACGGTTGATGGCCGACAACCAGAACCTGTCGTTCACGCGACGCGAAGCGGACTTTGCATTGCGCATGGCACAACCCACACAGGATGCGGCGCTGTTGATGCGCAAGGTCGCAGATGTCGGGCTCGCGGTGTTCGGCAACGCGCAGTACGCCGGCATTGCACGGTCGGCGTGGGCGCAGCAGCCGTGGCTTGGCTTTGACAGCGAGCTGATCGCGCTACCGGAGACGCGCTGGCTGCGCAGCCAGTTGCCTGATGCGCGGCAGGTGGTGCAGGCCAACGACGTCGCCACGCTGATCCAGGCCTGCAAGGCGGGTCTGGGCCTGGCGTTGCTGCCTTACTTTCTCGGTGAGCGTCAGGGTCTGACGCGCCTGAGCGCCGGTCCGGAACTCCACCGCGAGATCTGGCTGCTGAGCCATCGCGATGCCGCGCACATCCAGCGCTTCCGTGCCGTCAACGAATGGCTGGTCGCCGCCTTCGAGGCGGACCGCGCCGGACTCAGCGGCGGGTAAGGCCTGCTGGAGGGGGTGTCGCTCCGGTGGCCGGAAGTTGCGAGCGCGTCATGAGCGGAATTTACCGGGGCAAGCCCGGTCAGCGTTAGTAAAATCCGGATCAATCTCCATTTCCATTTTTTGACCACCATGTTCCGTCCGATTCTTTGCTGTGCGCTGGTGTTGACGCTCGCCGCCTGTGGCAGCAGCGAGGTGCCCAGTGGCGGTGCGTCGGCGTCCGCCGGCGCGGCCAGCAAGACCACGATCGGTGCCTGCGCGCTGAAGAGCCCACTACGCAATCTCGGCAGCGGCCGCGACGTGACGGGGCGCGTGGACTTGGTGCCGCCGCCCGCTGTGCCGCGACCTGCGAGCGCGCAGCTCAACAGCGGTGCGTGCGCGAGCAATCAGCTGTTCCAGATCGGCACGGGCGTGCAGGACATGACCGGCCCGGCAGCGGACAGCATCTCGGCCGGGTATGAGTCGCCGACCCACGTGCTGCGCGGCATCCACCTGCGCCAGTTCGCACGTGCATTCGCGCTGCGTTCACCGTGCAATGGCAAGCGCGTGGTCATGGTGGTGGCAGAAACCGGCTTCGTGACCCAGGGCACGCGGCAGACGGTGATGGCGCTGATCGCCGCCGATCCGGAGCTGGCGCCGCACTACGACCTCCAGAACGTGATGCTGTCGGCGACGCACACGCACTCTGGCCCGGGGGGCGAGGCGCATCACGCCGCCTACAACCTTTTCCGCCTTGGCTACGACGCGCTGGTGCATGAGATCTACACGCAGGCGCTGTACCGCGCGATCCGTCAGGCGCACCTCAACCTGGAAGCCCACCCGCAGGCGGGCCGCGTGCGTCTGGCCCTCGGCGAGCTGCTGGACGCCAACACCAATCGCTCGGAAGAGGCCTATGCGCGCAACCCGGAGGGCGAGCGCCAGCAATGGCTGAACCGCGACGGCGGCGAGGTCAACGTCAACAAGCTGATGGTGCAGCTGCGGTTCGAGCGCGACGACGGTCAGCCGATCGGCCTGCTGAACTGGTTCGGCGTGCACACGACCTCGGTCGGCACCCACGAGCCGCTGCTGAGCAGCGACAACAAGGGGCTGGCGGCCATCAGCTTCGAGCGCATGTTCAAGACCGACTACACGGCACCCGACGGCGAAGATCGTTTCGTCGCGGCGTTTGCGCAGGCGGATGAGGGCGATGCCTCGCCCAATCTCTGCTTCCGCGAGTTCCCGTATCCGGATGTGCGCATCGGCTGCGGCAGGGACACGCTGGAAAGTACGGCGGCGCACGGCGTCAAGCAGTTGGCGCGGGCGGTGGAGTTGTTCGATGCCGGCGGCCGGCCGCTGACCGGCGGCATCGACAGTCGCCTGTTTCACGTGAAGATGGACAAGATCACGGTCACCGATCCGGTGATTCTCGACCGTCTCCAGCATCCGGCCGCGCTGGACGAGCCGGTGAAGCGCACCTGTACCGCAGCGCTGGGCTTCAGCATGGCGGCCGGTGCCGACGATCAGCGCGGCCCGACGCAGGAAGGCATCTCCTGCGAGAACATCAACCTGCCGCAGGTGCTGGCGGCGGATGTGCAGGTGGCGTTGAACACGATTGCGGCCAATGCCATGGCCAGCGGCTATCCCGCGCTGCCGGCGTCCACGGTCGGCTCGGTCGTCGGCTGCGGGCTCACGGCGGGGCTGGGCACGCTGCCCGGGCTGCCGGATGCGGACTACAGCTGCCACGCCGAGAAGCCGATCCTGTTCGCCATCGGCACCACGGAACTCGTCAGCAATTCGGACCTGCCATTCCAGATCGTCGCGCTCGGCAATCTCGCCGTGATCGCGCTGCCCTGGGAGGTGACGACCACGTCGGCGCGGCGCATCCGCGACACGGTGATGGCGGAGCTGCGTGGCGCTGGCATCGAGCACGCAGTGGTGGCGAGCCTGTCGAACGACTTCGTGCAGTACCTGACCACGCGCGAGGAATATGCGGACCAGCAGTACGAAGGCGCTTCCACGCACTTCGGGCCGTGGACGCTGGCCGCGGTGCAGCAGGAGTTGCGCAAGCTCGCCATCAGCCTGCGTGACGGCACGCCGCCGCCGGAGGGTGCGCCGGTGCCCGACACCCGGCCTTCGCTGCCATATCGCCTGCCGTACCTGGCCGGGGACGCGCGCCCGTCCGGCGGTGACTTCGGCGATGTGCTGCAGGAGGCCGGCGAGCAGTACGTGGCCGGCGAGACGGTGACGGTGCGTTTTGCCAGCGGTCATCCGCGCAACGATGCGCGCGAGACGTTGAACGGCAGCTATCTCGATGCCGAGCACGAGGCCGCGCCGGGCTTCTGGCAGGTGGTCGCGCGGGATCGCGATCCGGAACTGATCCTGCGCTGGCATGCGACGCCGGAATCGCCGGTGGCCCCGCAGGTGCTGCCGTGGCGGCGCTCGGAGATCGAGGCGATCTGGCATCTGCCGGCCAATCTGCCGGCGGGTCGGTATCGCCTGCGACACCGCGGCACCGCCGTGCCGTCGTTTGACCAGGCCGATGCCGGCCAGCGCGTGGCCTACGAGGGCGTCAGCCGCGCGTTCGAGGTTGCGGCCACGGGCGCGGAGTGTCCGGGCTATCCGGCGGCGTTCTAGCGCCGGGAGGCAGTGGCGGTTTGCACGCGATCGGCGTCCGGCCTAGGGTGTCGCGCATCGTCTTTGGAGGTGGTCTGTGTCCCCATTCGAGTCGCTCACGCTGCCCAACGGCGCGGTCATTCCCAATCGCATCGCCAAGGCCTCGATGGAGGAGAACATGGGCGATACGCTGCGCGGCCCCTCCGCGGAGCTGATCCGCCTGTATCAGGCCTGGGCGCAGGGCGGGGCGGGCTTGATCCTCACGGGCAACGTGATGGTCGATCGCCGCGCGATGACCGGCCCCGGCGGCGTGGTGCTGGAAGACGAACGCCAGCTGGAGAAGTTCCGGGAGTGGGCGCGTGTCGGCCGGGCTGGCGGCGCGCAGCTGTGGATGCAGATCAATCATCCGGGCCGGCAGATGCGCGCCAATCTCGGACAGCCGACGGTCGCGCCGTCGGCGGTCGCGCTGGAACTCGGCGGGGCGTCCAAGCTCTTTGCCGTGCCCAAGGCGATGGACGAGGCCGAGATCGCCGCGCTGGTCACCCGCTTTGCGCGCACGGCGCAGCTCGCTGAGCAGGCGGGATTCACCGGCGTGCAGATCCATGCGGCGCATGGCTATCTGCTAAGCCAGTTCCTGTCGCCGATCACCAACCAGCGCAGCGATGCCTGGGGCGGCAGTCTGGAGAACCGCGCGCGGCTGTTGCTGGACGTGGTGCGCGCGGTGCGCGCGGCGGTGTCGCCGTCGTTCTGCGTGGCGGTGAAGCTCAACTCGGCGGATTTCCAGCGCGGCGGTTTTTCACCGGACGATGCCTTGCGGGTCGTGCAGTTGCTCAACGCGCTGCCGGTGGATCTGGTCGAGCTGTCCGGCGGCAGCTACGAGGCGCCGGCGATGCAGGGTGAGGCACGCGATGGCCGCACGTTGGCGCGCGAGGCGTACTTCCTGGAATTTGCGCGCGAGATCGCCTCGGCAGCGCGCATGCCGGTGATGGTGACGGGCGGCATTCGCCGTCTGCCGGTGGTGGAGCAGGTGCTCGCCAGTGGCGTGGCGATGGCTGGCATCGCCACCGCACTGGCCATCGATCCGCAGTTGCCGCGTCGCTGGCAGCAGGGTGAGCCTGCGCATCCGCGCATGGCGTCGGTGCGCTGGAAGAACAAGACCATCGCAGCGATGGCGACGATGTCCAAGGTCAAGTTCCAGTTGCGCCGCCTCAGCCGCGGTCGCGCGCCGCGTCCCGGGGTTTCGCCGGTATGGGCGCTGCTGGTGGATCAGCTGCGACTCGCGCGGCTGACGACGTCCTACCGGCGCTGGATGGCGCAGGGGTAGGCGGGCTTCAGCTCAGCATCCAGATGCGGTCCTGCCCCCAGGTCGTGAACGTGCCCTGGCGGAAACTGGGAACGCCCCACAAGCCGGCGGCAAACAGGGCTTCGCGGTTGGCTTCCGCCTCGCGGGTGTCGATGCCCTGTGCGAGCCTGGCCTGTGCGGAGCCCCAGTCCAGCCCGCAGCGCTCGATCACCGAACGCAGCACGTCGTCGCGGCGCGCGTCGAGGCCCTCGGCCCAGACGGTCTGGCC
>JBEIOK010000155.1:0-6282 GCA_040377605.1 Nevskiaceae bacterium
CGATCGCGACTACACGCGCGCGACGTTTGGCGACGGCCAGAACTTCTCGACCACGACTGGCCTCAGCGGATTCGGCAATACGGTTTTCAACGCCGACTTCAGCGCCACACTGACCCCACCCGACGCCGCCTGTCCGAATGACCGTGGGTTCTATCGCTATGCCGACGACATCGGCTTGTTCACGGGCATCCCCGGCAGTGAGTTGTGCGCCTTCGACTTCACCCAGTTTGCTGCCGACACCACGCAGCTGGAAACAACAGCCGTCTTCGTCAATTTTGCCTACGATCTTGACTACGACCTGACCTTCAACTCGACGGTGTCGTATGCACAGTCGGAAAGCTTCGGGCGCTTTGCCCCATCGCCCGATCTGCTGTTCGTGCCAGCCACGGCGACGACCAATCCGTACGGGGAGGACGTCAACGTCGCGCACCGCTTCCTGCCGCTGGGGACGCGGGACAACAACAATCGCGCCGGCGTTTTCGGCATCATCTCGTCGCTGAGCAAAAGCTTCGATGAAATCGATGTCGAGGTAGGCGCTCGCATCAACCGCTACACCTTCACCGATCTGGGCAATGGCTACGTGTTGCGATCGGTCGCAGCCGCCGCGGCTGCCGCAGGCGACTACAACCCGTTCGACATCGGCAATCCGGGTGACGAAGCCACGCTGAACTCGATGGTGGTCACGATCAATCGAGACAGCCTGACCGAGTACCGGGAGGCCTTCACCACGGTCAGACTCCCGCTGTTCGACCTGCCGGCCGGTCGCGTGGATGCAGCCTTCGGCGCGGAGTACCGCAAGGAACGCTTCTTCGACGACTACGACTCGCAGTCCGAGGCCGGCACGATCGGCGGCTCCTCCGGCAACTCCTCCGAGGGCAAGCGGAATGCCTACGCGGTCTACGGCGAGGCCGCGCTCCCGGTCATCGACGATCTGGAAGTCAACGTCGCCGCACGCTACGACGACTACTCCGACGTTGGCGGCGCCTTCAGTCCGAAGCTCTCGGCGCGCTGGCTGGTGCAACCCAACCTGACGCTGCGCGCGTCGGCCGGCAAAGGCTTCCGCGCGCCGCTGCTGAGCGAGCTCAACGCCAACGACATGTTCAGCGCTGTCAGCGCGCGCGATCTGGTCACCTGCCGTGGCGCCGGCCTGCCGGACTCGCAGTGCCCTGAGGCGCAGTACGACACCTTCTTCGCCGCCAATTCCGACCTCGACCCGGAAAAGTCCACGCAATACGGCATCGGACTGGCGCTGCAGCCGCTGGACTGGCTGGATTTCACGATCGACTACTACAACATCACGATCGACGACTCGCTGACCACGTACACCGTGCAGAGCCTGATCTTCCGTGAGCTGCTCGGTCAGCCGCTGCCAGAGGGCACCAACATCGACCGCAGCGGTGCGCGGCCGGTGTTCACCTCGACGACCGACAATATCGCCGAGATCTCGACGCAGGGCCTCGACTTCCTGCTGAGCACACGCTTCAACCTCGACAGCTGGGGCCTGCTGCGGCCGAATCTGTCGGTCAGCTACGTGCTGAACTATGAAACCGACGACGGGGTGCTGCCGGTGCGCAACGAAGTGGATGACCCGGGCGTGCCCGAATACCGCGCCACGCTGGATCTGGCCTGGGTCTATGCCGACTTCACGACGACCTGGACCACGACGCACATCGCCTCGACTTCGGCCACGCTGGTGCCGGGCGATCCCGATCCGCTGCATCTGCAGCAGAGCGGACACGTCGGCTCCAATACCGTGCATGACCTGCAGATCAAATGGGATACGCCCTGGAATTCGACGATCAGCGTCGGCGTCCGCGACCTGTTTGATCGCGGCGTATCGAACAACGGATTCCTGACCAGCCCGTTCTACGATCAGACGCTGTACGACCCCACGGGCCGCATGCCCTATGCGCGCATCACACAGCGCTTCTAGGACATCCCGGGCTTCAGCGGAACTCGGACGGGCGCCTCGCGGCGCCCGTTTTTTTGCAGCAGCGGTTCTGCGCTACGGCGAGACGACCAGATTGTCGCGGTGAATCAGCTCCGGCTCGCCCGGATACCCCAGCCGCTGCGACAGCTCCTCGCGGCGCGCGCCCAGAATCTTCAGCGCATCCCCGGCGTCGTAGTTGCTCAGGCCTCGCGCCACCTCACGCCCCTCGGGGTCGATGCAGGCCACGAGATCGCCCCGGGCAAACTCCCCTTCCAGTCGCTGCACACCCACCGGCAGCAGACTGCGCCCCTGCTCGCGCAACACCCGCGCCGCACCCTCGTCGACCTGCAGCTTGCCGCGCACCTGGAGCTGGCCGGCAATCCAGCGCTTGCGCGCGGCCATCACGCCCTGTGCCGGCAACAGCAGGGTGCCAATGTCCTGACCGGCACGGATCTGCAGCAGCGCATCCGGCTTGCGACCGTGTGCGATCACGGTCGCGGCGCCGGAACGCGCCGCGGTATAGGCCGCGTTGAGCTTGGTCCGCATGCCGCCGCGACCGAGCACGCCCTTGCTGTCGCCAGCCATGCCGAGCAGTCGCGCATCCGACAGCTCCGCCTCGCTGACCAGCTGGGCATCCGGCTGCAGACGCGGATCCGCCTCGTACAGTCCCTCCTGATCCGTCAGGATCACCAGCAGGTCGGCTTCAATCAGATTGACGGTCAGCGCACCGAGCGTGTCGTTGTCGCCCAGTCGGATCTCGTCGGTGGCAACCGTGTCGTTCTCGTTGACCACCGGCACCACGCCGAAATCCAGCAGCGTATTGAACGTACCGCGCGCGTTCAGATAGCGGCCGCGATGCGCCACGTCCTCGTGAGTCAGCAGGATCTGCGCAGCCTTCAGCCCGTGCGTGTTGAATTCCGCTTCATAGGCGCGCACCAGCCCCATCTGCCCGACCGCTGCGGTCGCCTGCAATTCATGCAGCACCGCCGGACGTTTGCTCAGTCCGAGCCGCGCCATGCCTTCCGCGACCGCGCCAGACGACACCAGCACGATCTGCACGCCCTGCGCACGCAGAGCGGCGATCTGGGTGCACCAGTCGCGGATCGCCACATGATCCAGCCCCTGGCCCTTGGCGGTGACCAGCGAGCTGCCGACCTTGATCACCCAGCGCCGGGTCTGCTGCAGCTTGTTACGTGACGGACTCATGGATCGTATTCCCGAGCGGATCGGACCGCTCACTTCTTCTTGCGCGAAATCGCCTTGCGGCCGCTGGCGCCCTGCCTATCGCGCGTGGCCCCAGCCTTGACCACGCTGCGAACGGTCGGCTTGCGGGCCACCGCCTTTTTGCCGCCAGCCTTGCGGGCCGTAACTAACTTTGCACCACCCTGCTCCGGCACAACCTTCTTGGCCACAGCCTTCTTGGCCACAGCCTTCTTTGCCGCAGCTTTTTTTACCGGGGGCTTCTTCACGGACACCGGCTTCAAGGCCCCCGGCTTCGCCGCACCTTTTGCCGCCGCCTGCTTGACCGCAGACTTGCGGGCAGCTGCCGGCTTCGCCGCCGTCTTCCGAGTGCCCCCGGATTTTGAAGCTCGCCCGGACGCCTTGCGCGCTTTCGGCACCGCGGAGGCCGCGATCGCGACCGGCGCGATGTCGTCGTCACCCGCTTCGCCTGCCGCCAGCGCAGCAGCCTCCTGCTGCGCCAGCAGGGCGGCGGCAGCCGGCTCCATCGGCCAGACCTGCGCGACCACCGGCGCCGTCACCTGCGCACCCCGCGCCTCGACCCACTGCATGGCCGCCTCGCATAGCTCACGGCACCCGCGGCCCGTCACACCAGAGATCGCAAACCAGCGACCGGTCCAGCGCAGCTGCTTGAGGGCCTTCTTGATCAGCGCCTGCGCCTCGTCTTCCGGCATCAGGTCCATCTTGTTGAACACCAGCCACTGATCCCGTCGCGCCAGCTCATCGCTGAACGTCGCCAGTTCGGCATTGATCGTGCGCACGTTGGCGACGATATCGCTCCCGTCCGGCGGCAGGATATCGACCAGATGCAGCATCAGCCGGGTCCGCAGCAGATGCTTCAGGAAGCGGATACCAAGTCCCGCACCATCCGCAGCGCCCTCGATCAGCCCGGGGATATCCACCATCACGAACGAACGTGAAGTCCCCACCGAGACCACGCCCGGCTGCGGATACAACGTCGTGAAGGGATAGTCGGCAATCTTCGGTCGCGCGGCTGACACTGCCGAAAGCAGGGTCGACTTGCCGGCATTGGGCATGCCCAGCAGGCCGACGTCGGCCATCAGCGACAACTCCAGGCGCAGCTCGCGATGTTCGCCCGGGCTGCCCTTGGTCGACTTGTACGGAGTACGGTTCACTGACGACTTGAAATGCGGATTGCCCAGGCCGCGCATGCCACCCTGCGCCACTTTCACGCGCTGCCCGGGCCGCATCAGCTCGCCGATCAATTCCTCGGTGCCGGCATCGAAGATGCGCGTCCCCAGTGGAATGCGGATCTCCAGATCGTCGCCGTTCGCACCGTTGCAGTTGGAGCCATGGCCGTTAATGCCTGGCGGCGCGCGAAACAGGCGCGTGTAGCGGAAATCGGCGAGTGTGTTGAGATTCGACTCGGCCACTGCCCACACGCTGCCGCCTTCGCCGCCGTCGCCGCCGTCGGGCCCGCCGAAGGGCATGTATTTCAGCCGCAGGAAGCTGATGCAGCCATTGCCGCCCTTGCCGCCCTCTACCACGATCTTGGCTTCGTCGACGAACTTCATCAGATGCTCCGCTGTACTCAACAATATCCGGCGCACAAAAAAGCCCCGTTTCCGGGGCTTTTCGTGCGCTGCATGGGGCTTAGGCCGGAACCACGTCCACGTGGAGCTTGTTGGCCGGGCCGCGAGTCCTGAACTGCACCTTGCCGTCGGACAGCGCAAAGATCGTGTGGTCCTTGCCAAGGCCAACGTTAAGGCCGGCGTGGTACTGCGTGCCACGCTGGCGAATGATGATGTTGCCGGCAATCACGGACTCACCGCCAAACTTCTTGACGCCAAGTCGCTTGCTTTCTGAGTCGCGGCCGTTACGAGTACTGCCGCCTGCTTTTTTGTGTGCCATTTCGAATTACTCCTGCGAGATCAGGCGCCGAGGATTTCGGTGACCTTCACTTCCGTGAAGTTCTGCCGATGACCCTGTTCCTTGTGATAGTGCTTGCGGCGACGGTGCTTGACGATGCGAATCTTGTCGCCACGACCATGGGACAGCACCTCGGCCTTCACGACGCCACCCTTGACCAGCGGGCTGCCGACGGAGACCTTGTCACCATTGCCGATCATCAGCACTTCCTCGAAGGACACGACGTTGCCGACTTCGGCGGTCAATGTTTCGATCTTCAGTGTGTCGCCAGCGGCGACCTTGTACTGCTTACCACCGGTCTTGATAACAGCGTACATCGTTGACTCCAAATATAATTTTGATTGTAAGCCGCAGCGGAACAGCTACCCGGCCCGATGAAGCGCGTGATTGTAGGGAGCTACCCGCCCAGCGTCAACCGTTTTTCACAGTTCATCCACAGGGCCAGGCCACCTGACGACCCCACGTAAGTCGTTGACGGAAAACGCTTGGCACCCTAGCATCCCGCGGCCCTATGAACCTTCCAAACCTGCTCGCACCGATCGCCGACGACATGCGGCAGGTGGACGAGACCATCCGCACCCGCCTGGCCTCCGAGGTCGCCCTGATCAACGAGATCGGACGCTACATCATCGGGTCCGGTGGCAAGCGCCTGCGCCCGGCGCTGGTGCTGATGACCGCCCGCGCCCTCGGCTGCCGTACGGCCGAGCCCGTGCTGCACGCCGCCACCATCGAGTTCATCCACACCGCGACCCTTCTCCATGACGACGTGGTCGACGAATCCGGCCTGCGCCGGGGCCGCAAGACCGCCAACGCCGTCTGGGGTAACGCGGGCGCCGTACTGTCGGGTGACTTCCTGTACTCACGCGCCTTCCAGATGATGGTCGACAGTGGCCGCATGCGCGTCATGCAGGTCATGGCCGACACCACCAATGCCATCGCCGAGGGCGAAGTCCTGCAGCTGCTCAACTGCGGCGATGCGGACGTCGACGAGGCGCGATATCTGCGGGTGATCGAGCTCAAGACCGCGCGTCTGTTCGAAGCTGCCTGCCGCCTCGGCGCCATCGCGGCTGATCAGCCAGACGCCGTCCAGCAGCGGCTGCACGACTACGGCCATCACCTCGGCATCGCTTTCCAGCTGATTGATGACCTGCTGGACTACATCGCCGACCCCGCCGTCAGCGGCAAGAACCTCGGCACCGATCTCGCGGAAGGCAAGCCAACGC
>JBEIOK010000221.1:0-4052 GCA_040377605.1 Nevskiaceae bacterium
CGGCATCGTCGTGCCGAGCACCGGCACCGTCGTCGCCGCCGGCCATGACATCCAGCGCGATTATCGGCCGGCGCGCGCCAAGATCGGGCTGGTGCCGCAGGAGATTGCGACCGATACCTTCGAGACGGTGTGGGCCACCGTCTCCCTGAGCCGCGGCATCTTCGGCTTCGCGCCGGATCCGGCGCATATCGAAGCCGTGCTGCGCGACCTGTCGCTGTGGGACAAGCGCAACGACAAGATCATGACCCTGTCGGGGGGCATGAAGCGCCGCGTGATGATCGCCAAGGCGCTTTCGCACGAACCCGAGATCCTGTTCCTCGACGAGCCGACCGCGGGTGTGGATGTCGAGCTGCGGCGCGACATGTGGCAGATGGTGCATCGTCTGCGCGAACGTGGCACCACGATCATCCTGACCACGCACTACATCGAGGAGGCCGAGGAGATGGCCGATCGCATTGGCGTGATCAGCAAGGGCCAGCTGATCCTGGTGGAGGACAAGCACACGCTGATGAAGCAGCTCGGCAAGAAGCAGCTGACGCTGAATCTGCAGGAAGCACTGACCCGCGTGCCCGAAGGCCTCGCCGACTGGAATCTGGTCCTCAAGGCCGACGGCCATGAACTCGAGTACAGCTTCGACGCGCAGCGCGAGGACACGGGTGTGCCGGCCCTGCTGCGGCGCATGAGCGAGCTGGGCATCGGCTTCAAGGATCTCAATACGCGGCAGAGTTCGCTGGAGGATATTTTCGTGAGCCTGGTCAGCGAGCGCGGAGCGACATCATGAGTCGTGTGCCGGCCTTCAACTATCACGCCGTCTGGGCGATCTACCGCTTCGAGATGGCGCGCTTCGGACGCACGCTGTGGACGGGGCTGGCGACGCCGGCCATTACGACGTCGCTGTACTTCGTCGTGTTCGGCGCCGCCATTGGCGGGCGCATGGGCGAGGTCGATGGCGTGTCCTACGGCGCTTTCATCGTGCCCGGTCTGATCATGCTGTCGATCTTCACCGAAAGCCTGGGCAACGCGTCCTTCGGCATCTTCTTCCCACGTTTCAGCGGCACGATCTTCGAGGTACTGTCGGCGCCGATGTCGCCGCTGGAGATCGTGATTGCGTATGTCGGTGCTGCGACGACCAAGGCGCTGTCGGTCGCGCTGGTGATTCTGGCCACGGCCAGCGTGTTCGTCGATCTGCACATCCAGCACCCGGTGTGGATGCTCGCCTTCCTGCTGCTGACGGCCATCACCTTCAGCCTGTTCGGTTTCATCCTCGGCATCTGGGCCAAGAACTGGGAGCACCTGCAGGTCGTGCCGTTGCTGGTGGTGACGCCGCTGACCTTCCTGGGGGGTGCGTTCTATTCGATCAGCATGCTGCCCGGGATCTGGCAGACGATCGCGCTGTTCAATCCGATCGTGTACCTGATCAGCGGGTTCCGCTGGAGCTTCTACGGCACCGCGGATGTCGGCATCGAGATCAGCCTCGCGGCGACGATCGGCTTTCTCGGCGTGTGTCTGGCCTTGATCACCTGGATCTTCCGCACCGGTTACCGGCTGAAGAACTGAGCGCGCCCGGCGCGCTCAGGCGGCGCGCGGCGTGCGCATCGTCACGAACTCTTCGGCGGCGGTCGGGTGGATGCCGATCGTCTCGTCGAACACGCGTTTGGTTGCGCCGGCCTTCAGGGCCACGGCCAGGCCCTGGATGATCTCACCGGCGTCGGGCCCGACCATGTGACAGCCGAGCACGCGGTCGCTGTCGGCGTCGACGATGAGCGTCATCAGGGTCCGCTCCGGGTCCTGCGTCAGGCTCAGCTTCATCGGCCGGAAGCGGGATTCGAACACCTTGACGCTGTGGCCCGCGGCGCGGGCCGCCGCTTCGGTCAACCCTACCGTGCCGATGTTGGGCAGGCTGAACACCGCGGTGGGAATGCCGGCGTAATCCAGCGTCTGGAATTCCTGCGGCCGGAACAGATGCCGCGCGACCGCCATGCCTTCTGCGATCGCCACCGGCGTCAGCGACAGGCGGTTGCGCGCGTTGCCGATCACATCGCCGATGGCGTGGACCGACGGGATCGAGCTGCGGTAGTGCGCATCGACCTTCACGAAACCCTGCTCGTCGCGCGCCAGCTCGGCGGCGAGCGGCCCCAGGTCGTCGAGCATCGGGCGCCGGCCGGTGGCAAACAGCACGGTGTCGGTTTCCAGCACCACACCGTCCTTGAGTGTGACCTGCAGACTGCCGTCGGCGCGTCGATCGATGCGCGCGGGATCGGCCTGGAAGTGCAGGTGGACGCCCTTGGCCGTGAGCTCGTCCCGCAGATGCGTGCGCACGCGCGTATCGAAGCCGCGCAGGAATAACTCGCCGCGATACAGCAGACGCGTGTCGGCGCCCAGGCCGTTGAAGATCGACGCAAACTCCACGGCGATGTACCCGCCGCCCACCACCAGCACGCGGCGCGGCAGGCGTTCCAGGAAGAAGACGTCATTGGAGGTGATGCCCAGCTCGGCGCCCGGCAGGTCGGGTTTGACCGGCCAGCTGCCGGTGGCGATCAGGATGTGCGCGGCGCGATGGCGCTGGCCGTCGACCTCTACGGTGTGGGCATCGATCAGTCGCGCATGGGACTCGAACAGACGGACCCCGCTGTCGAGCAGCAGCTGGCGGTAGATGCCGTTGAGGCGCGCAATCTCGCGGTTTTTGTTGGCGATCAAGGTTGGCCAGTCGAAGGCGGGCGTGCCTGCGGACCAGCCGAAGGCCCCGGCGTGCTCGAACTCGTCGCTGAAGTGCGCGCCGTAGACCAGCAGCTTTTTCGGCACGCAGCCGACATTGACGCAGGTCCCGCCGAGATAGCGGCTCTCGGCTACCGCGACGCGAGCACCGAAGGCAGCCGCGAAGCGGGCCGCGCGGACACCGCCGGAACCGGCACCCATCACGAACAGGTCAAAGGCTTCAGACATGGGCGGGGCTCGGCAGGGCAGTGAATCCGGGGACGGACCGCCAGCGTAACGGAGGAGGGCTGCCCTGCGGCAGGCCCCGTGTAAACTTCCGGGGCTGAACAGTCCCTCGCGGTTTCGCTGAAGGGACGGCAGAGGGGTCAAGGGGGCTACACCGTTGAGCAGAACACATCCGCCGACCGTCGCGCGCGCCGAGGACAGTCCCTCGTCGCTCGGCGATATCGGACGCATCGCCTGGAAACTGGGGCGAATCCGGCTGGATGAATCCAAGCTGGAACTGCGGCTGGACAACGAGATCGTCAACGTCGAGCCCAAGCCGCTGGAACTGCTGATGTTCATGCTGCGCCGCGCGGGCGAGGTGGTGACGCGCGAGGAGATCCTCGAAGCCTTGTGGCCCGGCCGCGTTGTGACCGACGGCGTCATCACCAATTGCGTGGCCAAGCTGCGCATCGCCATCGGCGACGATCAGCAATCGATCGTGCGGACGGTGCCGCGATATGGCTATCGCCTGGTGGCCGAGGTGCAGCGCCAGCGACTGTCGACGGAAACGGCCCCCGTCACCGAGCACCTTGGGCTGAAGCCCGGAGACCTCGTTCCGGGACGGCCGGACTGGCGTCTGCAGCGCTCTTTGTCCGCAGAAGGGCAGTCCGAGGTCTGGCTTGCCGGCTGCACCACCAGCGACGAGCAGCGCGTCATCAAGTTTGCACGCAATGCCGGTGAACTGGCCTTGCTCAAGCGCGAGATCACGCTCAATCGGGTGCTGTCGGAAACGCTGGAGACCTCCAGCAGCTTCGTGCGCGTGCTCGACTGGAATCTGGAGGAGCCGCCGTTCTTCCTGGAAACCGAATACTCGGCCCACGGCAGTCTGGCCGACTGGGTGGGCGCGCGTGGCGGCCTTGCGGCCCTGCCGCTGGAACTGCGCGTGGAACTGGCCGCGCAGTGCGCGTCCGCCGTGGCCGATGCCCATTCTGCCGGCGTGCTGCACAAGGACCTGAAGCCGACCAATGTCATCGTGTTCGAGGATGCGGACGGGCACCCCAGCCTGCGGCTCTGCGACTTCGCGGCCGGCTGGGTGCTGGATGCAGCGATTCTCGATCGGCTCAGCATCACCC
>JBEIOK010000100.1:0-9783 GCA_040377605.1 Nevskiaceae bacterium
ATCCTGGCGATCCTGCTCGCCGCCGTGCAGGCCCTGCTGGCCGCGACGTCGACCCCGCACCTCGTCGAGGCTCTGCGCCAGCTGCTGCGGCCCCTGCGCCGCCTCGGACTGGAGGGTGATCGCTTTGCGCTGCGGCTCGCACTGGTCCTGGCCCAGGTCGGATCAATGCAGGCCCGGGTCGCCGCACTGCGCGGTAGCGCCGGCGGTCCGCTCGCCGCAGCGGCGACCTTGATTGCCGACCTGGAGCGCGGGCCTTCCGACGATGAAGAATCCGTACCGGTCGCAACGCGGCTGGCGCCTCCACGCATCCTGGAGTTCCTGCTGCCGTTGACACTCGCCGCGGTGATGTGGGGACTGGGCTGATGAGCCGTTACGCTGCCGGTGTCGAGTACCTGGGGACCGCCTTCTCAGGCTGGCAGGCCCTGAAGGGGCTGCGCACGGTGCAGGCCACGCTGGAGGCTGCGCTGTCGCGGGTTGCCGATCACCCGGTGACGATCGTCGCCGCCGGCCGCACCGACGCCGGCGTGCATGCCCTGCAGCAGGTCATCCACTTCGACACCGATGCCCGACGCAGCGACTATGCCTGGTTGCTCGGCACCAACACCAACCTGTCGCAGGATCTGAACCTGCGCTGGATCCAGCCCGTTGCCGATGCGTTCCATGCGCGGTACAAGGCCGTCGCGCGTGGCTACCGCTATGTGATCCAGAACCATCGTGCGCGCAGTGCGCTGTTGTTCAATCGCGCGGCCTGGTGGCCGCAGCCGCTGGATGCCGAGGCGATGCACGCGGCGGCGCAGTGCCTGATCGGCGAGCACGACTTCTCCGCGTTCCGTGATTCGCAGTGCCAGTCGCCGACGGCGATGCGCCGACTGATCTCGATCGATGTGCAACGTCGCGGCGATTTCGTGGTGCTTGATGTCTGCGGCAATGCGTTCCTGCATCACATGGTGCGCAATCTCACCGGCACGCTGGCCGAAGTGGGACTCGGTCGCCAGCCGCCGTCCTGGGTGGCCGAAGTCCTGGCGTCGCGCGACCGCAAGCAAGCGGGGATGACGGCTCCCGCCGCTGGTCTCTATTTCGTGGGCCCTCAATATCCGGCAGAATTCGCGCTCCCGCCGCCGCCTGCGCCTTGGTTTCCCGCTTAGTGTCCCGAACCCGCATCAAGTTTTGCGGCATCCGCCGTCGCCAGGATGCAGAAAACGCCGTTGCGATGGGCGTCGATGCCGTGGGGTTCGTGCTGGTTCCCGGCAGCAGCCGGTACATCACGGCCGAGGCTGCGGCCCGCATCCGTCAGCGGATACCGCCCCTGGTCACGACGGTGGCGCTGTTCAAGGACGCCGATGCCCAGCTGGTCCAGGACGCCATCGATATCCTGCACCCGGATCTGCTGCAGTTTCATGGTGACGAAGCGCCGGGATTCTGCGCCAGCTTCGGCATGCCCTACGTGAAGGCACTGGCGCTGGGAGGGGGCGCTGCGCTGGCAGCGCCGGCCCGGCGGTATCGCGAGGCCAGCGCGCTGCTGCTGGACGGGCATACGACGGGCGCCATGGGAGGACTCGGCAAGGCCTTCGACTGGAAGGCCCAACAGGCGGCCGTCAACAAACTGAAGCTGCCGGTGATCCTCGCCGGCGGCCTGCATCCGGACAACGTCGGCAAGGGGATCCGCGCGCTGCGCCCGTATGCCGTCGATGTGTCCAGCGGGATCGAATCCCGACCCGGGGTCAAAGACCTCAACAAGATGCGCGCCTTCGTTCAGGCGGTCAGGCGCGCCGACGAGAAGCTGAAATGAGTTACGACCTTCCCGATGCACGCGGCCGTTTCGGCCCCTATGGCGGCCAGTTTGTCGCCGAGACCCTGATGGAGCCGCTGGCCCAGCTGGAGGCGGCCTACCGCCAGTTGAAAGATGACCCGGACTTCCTCGCCGAACTGGACCGCGATCTGCGCGACTACGTTGGTCGTCCGAGCCCGCTGTATCACGCGCAGCGTCTGACCCAGAAATGGGGGGGCGCCGAGATCTGGCTCAAGCGCGAGGATCTGAACCACACGGGTGCGCACAAGATCAACAACACCGTGGGGCAGGCGCTGCTGGCCAAGCACCTGGGCAAGACGCGCATCATTGCCGAGACGGGCGCGGGCCAGCACGGCGTGGCGTCGGCGACGATCGCCGCACGTCTGGGCCTGAAGTGCGTCGTCTACATGGGCGCCGAAGACGTGCAGCGCCAGTCGCCGAACGTCTATCGCATGAAGCTGCTTGGGGCCGAGGTCGTGCCGGTGCAGTCAGGTACCAAGACGCTGAAGGATGCGCTCAACGAGGCGCTGCGCGATTGGGTGACCAATGTCGATGACACCTTCTACGTGATCGGCACCGTCGCCGGTCCGCATCCGTATCCGATGCTGGTGCGCGACTTCAACGCCGTCGTCGGCCGCGAGGTCATCACGCAGTCGCGCGAACGCTTCGGCCGCCTGCCGGATGCGCTGGTCGCCTGCGTCGGCGGCGGCTCCAATGCCATCGGCCTGTTCCACCCGTTCATCCAGCACACCGAAGTAGCGATGTACGGCGTCGAGGCCGGCGGCAAGGGCGTCGAGACGCCCGAGCATGCGGCGCCGCTGTCCGCCGGCAAGCCGGGCGTGTTGCATGGCAACCGCACCTACGTGATGGCCGACGACAACGGCCAGATCCTGCCGACGCATTCGATCTCCGCAGGTCTGGATTATCCGGGCGTCGGGCCGGAGCACGCGCACCTCAAGGACATCGGCCGCGTGCAATACACGGCGATCAACGACGACGAGGCGCTCGCCGCATTTCATGAACTGACCCGCACTGAAGGCATCATCCCGGCGCTGGAGTCCTCGCACGCGATGGCCTACGCCAAGAAGCTCGCGCCCACACTGGGTCGCGACGCCCGCATCGTCGTCAATCTGTCCGGCCGCGGCGACAAGGACATCTTCACGATCGCCAAGCTCGAAGGCATCTCGCTCCTGTGACCGCCATGTCCCGCATTGCCCAGACCTTCGAGCGCCTGCGCGCCTCCGGCCGCAAGGCCCTGATCCCGTACATCACGGCCGGAGATCCGGCACCGGGCTACACCGTCGGCTTCATGCACGCGCTGGTGCGCGGTGGCGCCGACATCATCGAGCTCGGTGTGCCGTTCTCCGATCCGATGGCGGATGGCCCGACGATCCAGCTGGCCTGCGAGCGGGCACTGGTTCACGGCACCGGGCTGTGGCACATCCTCGACATGGTCGCGGACTTCCGGAAGACGGACACCACGACGCCGGTCGTGCTGATGGGCTACCTGAACCCGGTGGAAACGCGCGGCGTCGACGCCTTCGCCGAACGTGCCCAGGCCGCTGGCGTCGATGGCGTGCTGCTGGTGGACCTGGCCGTGGAGGAGGCGCAGCACTACCTGCCGCCGCTGCGCGCGCGGGGGCTGGACACGATCTTCCTGCTGGCGCCGACCAGCCCGGTCAGCCGCATTGAAGCGGTGGCGCGTCAGGCCAGCGGTTACCTGTACTACGTCTCGCTCAAGGGCGTGACCGGGGCCAAGAGCCTGGACATCGACAGCGTCTCGGCCAAGCTGGCCGAGATTCGCCAGCACACGGCCCTGCCGCTGGCGGTGGGCTTCGGCATCCGCGATCCGGAATCGGCACGTGCCGTGAGCCGGGTTGCCGACGGGGTCGTGGTCGGAAGTGCCCTGGTGTCGGAGATCGAGCGCCTGCAGGCCGATCCGGCCCAGATTCCGGATCATCTGCAGTCCCGCCTGGCGGCGCTGCGGGCGGCGATGGATACCTGAGGTCCGGCCGCCGCGGGCCTATAGACGCTGCCCAGCGCGCCCGGCACTATTGCACTCCCTGCCTTTAGCGCGGATGACGGCCGTAACCCATGAGTTGGCTTGAGAAGATCGCCGGTTCAAAGCTGTTGACCACCGGAGCGCGCAAGCGCAACGTCCCGGAGGGGCTCTGGACCAAGTGCGACGCCTGCCAGTCGGTGCTGTATCGCGCCGAGCTGGAGCGGACCCTGGAGGTCTGCCCGAAATGCGGCGCCCATCACCCGGTGAGCGCGCGCAGCCGCCTCAACCACTTCCTCGATCCGGAACCGCGCGTCGAGATCGGCAACGAGGTCTCGCCCAAGGACCCGCTCAAGTTCAAGGACAGCCGCAAATACTCCGAACGCCTCAAGGAGGCGCAGTCCGAAACCGATGAGCGCGATGCGCTGGTCGTCATGCGCGGCCAGTTGATGGGCTTGCCACTGGTGGCCTCGGCCTTCGAGTTCGGCTTCATGGGCGGCTCGATGGGCAGCGTCGTCGGCGAGAAGTTCGTGCGCGGTGTCAACGCCAGTCTGGAATTCGGAATTCCCTACGTCTGCTTTGCCGCCTCCGGCGGTGCCCGCATGCAGGAGTCGCTGTTCTCGCTGATGCAGATGGCCAAGACCTCGGCGGCGCTGGCCAAGCTGGGCGAGCGCGGCCTGCCGTTCATCTCGGTGCTGACGCATCCGACCATGGGCGGTGTCTCCGCGAGCTTCGCGATGCTGGGGGATATCCAGATTGCCGAACCCAAGGCGCTGATCGGCTTCGCCGGTCCGCGCGTGATCGAGCAGACCGTGCGCCAGAAGCTGCCGGAAGGCTTCCAGCGCGCCGAATTCCTGTTGGAAAAAGGCGCGATCGACATGATCGTCGACCGCCGTGAAATGCGTGAAACCATCCACCGGCTGCTGGCCATGCTGACGCACTTCTCGCCCAGCGTGTCGGCACCCGGCGAATAAGCCGGCGGCCATCGCCCCGGTGATGCCCGCGCCCGAGCAGCGCAGCCTGGCGGAGTGGCTGCGCTGGCAGGAGACGCTCAACCCCCGCAGCATCGACCTGGGTCTCGACCGCGTGCGCGCGGTGGCCCAGCGACTGGACCTGCTGCGTCCCGCCGCCACCACGCTCACGGTCGGTGGCACCAACGGCAAAGGCTCCAGCGCCACGCTGGCCGCGCTGATCTGGCGCGAGGCCGGCTACCGTGTCGGCCTCTATACCTCACCGCACGTCCTGCACTACGAGGAGCGCGTGCAGATCGACGGCCGTGCGGTCGAGGCTTCGGCGCTGTGTCGGGCCTTCCTGGCCATCGAGCGCGAGCGCGCCGACACGCCGCTGACCTATTTCGAGTTCGGCACGCTCGCCGCGCTGTGGCTGTTCCGCGAGGCATGTGTCGACGTGCAGGTGCTGGAAGTCGGCCTCGGCGGACGGCTTGATGCCGTCAACCTGATCGACGCCGACGCGGCCCTGCTGACCAACGTCGGCCTCGATCACCAGGACTGGCTCGGTCCGGACCGCGAGTCGATCGGCTTCGAGAAGGCCGGCATCTTCCGGCGCGGGCGGCCGGCGATCGTCGTCGAGCGCGAACCGCCGCGCCGCGTGATCGAGCAGGCGCAAGCGCTGGAGACCTCGCTGCAGGTGCTGGGCAACGAATTCGAGTTCGACGTGAACGGGGACGGCACCTGGTCGCTGTACCTGCCGCACGACCAGTTCAAGCACCTGCCGTCGCCGGGCCCGGCGGGCAAGATCCAGTATCGCAACGCCGCCGGCGTGCTCGCGGCCATCGATGCGCTGCAGCCGCAGCTACCGGTGGCCGACGACGCGATCCGCGCGGCGCTGCCGAAGCTGCGCATGCGGGCGCGCCTGGAGCGGCGTGGCGATGTGCTGCTCGACGTCGCGCACAACGCCGAGGCCGCGGAAGTACTGGCCGCGCACCTGCGCCAGCTCGCCGTGTCGCCGACCGTGCTCGTGATCGGCATGCTCGCGGACAAGCCGGTGGAGGCGGTGAGTGCGCTGCTGGCGCCGGTCGTCGACGCGGGTTTCGCGATCGGCCTCGACGGTCCGCGAGGGCTCGACGCAGCCCAACTCGCGCAACGCGCCGCCGGCAGTGGCCTTGTGCTGCAAGGCTGCGACAATATGGCGACCGCGCTGGTCCGGGCGCGCGAACGAGCAGGCTCCAAAGGCCTGGTTGTCGTCACCGGATCGTTTCTCACGATCGCCGAGGCGGATCCACTGCTCCATGAATGACGTCGTCAAACGCCGCGCCGCCGGTGCGCTGGTCCTGGTCGGACTGGCCTTCATCGGCGTCTCGTTGCTGCCCGGTGTGGGCGAGACGCCGGGCGAGGAGGGGGTCAAGGTCGTGGTGATCGACCTGGACGCCGATGCCAAACCCGCCGCGCCTGCCGCGGTCGATCTCGCCGCGCCGCCGGTGACCGTGGCCGCTGCGCCGGAAGCCACGGCGCTGCCAGCCGAGGCTGAAGTGGAAGCCGAAGGCACCGACAGCCTGCCTGATCCGGGACAGGAACCGGCCCCCGTCGCCGCCGAGGCGCCGCTGACGCCGGTGACGCCGACCCAAGCTCAAGCCCCAGCCCAAGCCCCCGCAACGCCGGGCCGTCCGGGGCTCAAACTGGCGGAAACCATCGCTGCGCCGACTCCCCGGCCGGCCGAAAAGCCGATCGACAAGCCGCGCAGCGCGCCGGCCGACCCACCCGTCGTCGCCGTGGCCCCGCCGGCGCCGCGCCCGGTGACACCTGCCGTGGCCCCTGCGCCCGCACCGGTGGCTCCGGTCGCCGCCGCGCCGGCCTCGCGCTGGTTCGTGCAAGTGGGGGGCTTCGCCGACATCAAGAACGCCCGCTCGGTGCAGGACCGCCTCAAGGGGCTCGGCCAGTCCAGCATCATCGCGCCGATGGAATCCGCGCAGGGCACCTTGTACCGCGTGCGCGCCGGGCCCTATGCGAGCCGCGAGGCCGCGCTGGCGGCGCAGCAGCGCCTCGTCTCTGGGGGTTTTACCGGATCGGCGCTGGTCAATCCTTGATCGTTGCCACGATCTTTGCGCGAGGTCGGTTGAAGCGCGTCATGCGGTGGTAAAATTCGCGCGCCTTCTGACCACGAGTTGCCGCGTCGAATGATCTGGGTGGATTACTGCATCGTCGTGATCTTCCTGCTGTCGGTCGTGATCGGCCTGTGGCGCGGGTTGACCCGTGAGGTGCTCAGCCTGCTGACCTGGCTGTTTGCCATCGGCCTCGCGATGGTCGTGGCCGATGCCGCCAGTGACTGGAGCTGGCTCCGCCATCAGGTCTCCGATCCCACCTTGCGCCGCGCTGCTGCGATGGTGCTGCTGTTCTTCGGCGGTCTGCTGCTGGGGGCCCTGATCACCCATGTCGCCGTCCAGGCCATTCGCGACAGCCGCTTTTCGCCTGCGGACCGCACGCTCGGTGCGGGCATCGGCCTGGTGCGGGCACTGATCATCGTCACACTGTTTGTCCTGGTCGCCGGCCGCATGGGCGCTCATGACGATCGCTGGTGGCGCGAGTCGCTATTCGTGGGCGTGTTCTCGCCGCTGGCCCAGGGCGCCGAAAGCCTCATCCCGGAGCGCTGGCTGTCCCAGCTCAAGCCGGTGTCGTCCCCGCCATCCCCCTCCAATCCTCCGGGTCAATAACTCATGTGCGGAATCGCCGGCATCGTCTCTCAGGGCTCCGTGGTCAATGCGGAGCTGTTCGACGCGCTGACCATGCTGCAACACCGCGGGCAGGATGCCGCGGGCATCATCACCAATGAAGGCGACCGCCTGTACCTGCGCAAGGAAAACGGCCTCGTGCGCGACGTCTTCAACTCGGACGATCACATGCAGAAGCTGCGCGGTGGCATGGGCGTGGCACATGTGCGGTATCCGACGGCGGGCTGCTCGACCTCCGCCGAAGCGCAGCCGTTCTACACCAACACGCCCTTCGGCATCTCGCTGTCGCACAACGGCAACCTCACCAACGCCGAAGAACTCAAGCAGGAGCTGTTCCTGCAGGACCGGCGCCATCTCAACACCGAGTCCGATTCCGAAGTCCTGCTCAACGTCTTCGCGCACGAGCTGCTGCAACGCGGCGTGCTGCGTCTGACGCCGGATGACATCTTCGCCGCCGTTTCCGGCGTGCACCTGCGCTGCCGCGGTGCCTACGCCTGCGTCGCGATGATCACGGGCTACGGCATCGTCGGCTTCCGCGACCCGTACGGCATCCGGCCGGCGGTCTATGGCGTGCGCGAAACCGCGCGCGGCCGCGACTACCTGATTGCCTCCGAATCCGTGGCGCTGGATGCACTGGGCTACGAACGACTTGCCGACATCGCCCCCGGCGAAGCCGTGCTGATCACGCTCGACGGCAAACTGCACAAGCGCCAGTGCGCCGCCAACCCGATCTACTCGCCCTGCATCTTCGAGCATGTGTATCTGGCGCGTCCGGATTCGGTGATGGACGACATCTACGTCTACAAGGCGCGCCTGCGCATGGGCGTGAAGCTCGCCGAGAAGATCCTCAGCGAGTGGCCGGATCATGACATCGACGTCGTGATCCCGATTCCCGACACCTCGCGCGTGGCCGGTGCGGAGCTCGCGATGCGCCTGGGCGTCAACTATCGCGAAGGCTTCATCAAGAATCGCTACATCGGCCGCACGTTCATCATGCCGGGCCAGGCGCAGCGCAAGAAGTCCGTCCGCCAGAAGCTGAACCCGGTCGATCTCGAATTCCGCGGCAAGAACGTGCTGCTGGTCGACGACTCCATCGTGCGCGGCACGACATCCAAGGAGATCATCGAGATGGCGCGCGACTCCGGCGCCAAGAAGGTCTACTTCGCGTCGGCCTCGCCGCCGGTGCGCTATCCGAATGTCTATGGCATCGACATGCCCACGTCCTCCGAACTGGTGGCGCACGGCCGCACGATCGAGGAACTGGAGCGTCTGCTGGGCGCCGATCGCCTGATCTACCAAGACCTGTCGGATCTGATCGAGGCAGTGCGGGTCGGCAATCCGGACATCACGCGCTTCGACACGTCTGTCTTCACCGGCGAGTACATCACGCAGGACGTGACCACCGAGTATCTGAACCAGCTGGAGCTGTTCCGCTCGGACGCCGCGCGGGCACAGCGCAGCCGCCAGCGGGTGCACACGACCATCGAGATGCCCAACGCCTGAGCGCGCGGGGCTTGAGTCGCGCAGCCGTTTCGGCGTAAGGTTGCGCCGCGCCGATTTGGAACCTGCTTGCGGGCGCTCTATAAATGCAGCTAAACGGAACGAGACAGCCCGTTGAGCATGCCTATGCGAGCGGGCTTTTTTCGTTGTGGAGTAGGGTGACGTGAACGAATTCTTCGACCCTGACTGGGGCTATTCGACGCTCGGCGTGCGCGCCGGCGAGCCGCGCACGGAAAACCGTGAGCATTCGGCCAGCATCTCGCTGACCTCCAGCTACGTCTTCGGCTCGGCAGCCGAGGCGGCCAAGGTCTTCGCCGGTGAGGCGCCGGGCTACGTCTACTCGCGCTTCACCAATCCCACGGTCGAGGCCTTCGAACGCCGACTCGCGGCGATGGAGGGCGGCGATGCCTGTGTCGCCACCGCCAGCGGCATGGCCGCGATCCTGACGCTGTGCCTGTCACAGCTCAAGCAGGGCGACCAGATCCTGGCCTCGCGCAGCCTGTTCGGCGCCAGCATCAACCTGTTCAACAACATCCTGTCGCGCTTCGGCCTAACGACGGTCTACGTCGATCAGCTCGATCTGCAGGCCTGGGAGCGGGCGATCACGCCACAGACCCGACTGCTGTTCGTCGAAACCCCGTCGAATCCGCTGATGGAGCTGGTGGACATCCCGGCGCTGGCGGCGCTGGCACATCGCCATGGGGCCGCGCTGTGCGTCGACAACTGCTTCCTGACGCCGGTGCTGCAGCAGCCGCTGAAGCTCGGCGCGGACTTCGTGATCCATTCCGCCACCAAGTACCTCGATGGTCA
>JBEIOK010000080.1:0-11552 GCA_040377605.1 Nevskiaceae bacterium
ATCAGCCACCAGATCAAGGCGCTCGAAACCTTCCTCGGCTTCGACCTGTTCCGGCGCGGCAACCGCTCGCTGGAACTCACCGACGGCGGCAAGGCGTACCTGGCCGTCGTGCGCGACACGCTGGCACGCCTGCGCGACGGCGGCGGTCGCGTCGCGCAGCGCTTTGGTCGCGCCCGCCTGAAGATCAGCATGGGCCCGTTCATCGCCAGCGAGATCGTCGTGCCAGCCCTGCCCGCGTTCCAGGAGGCGCATCCGGACATCGAGGTCCGCATCGAGACCGAACTGCGGCCGGTGGATCTGCTGCATGAGGATCTGGACATCACGCTGCGTTTCGGCAGCGGGCAGTGGCCGCATCTGACCGCCGAACGCCTGATGACCGTCGCTGCGGTACCGGTGTGCACCCCAGCGATTGCAAAGCAGTTGAAGCAGCGCTCGCCGTCGGACCTGGCGGATGTCGCGCTGATCCACTCCAGCCCGATGCCTGAGGGCTGGCGTGACTGGGCGCGCGTCGCCGGCGTGAGCCTCGGCAAGCCCAAGCGCGACATCTGGCTCGACAGTTACTTGGCGATCCTGCGCGCGGCCGAGCAGGGGGTGGGCCTGGCGATGGGCCTGGTGCCGATGGTCAACCCCTGGATCAAGCGCCGCAAACTTGCGACGCCGTGGCCGGACCTCACGTTCGAGATTCCGCAGGGCTACTACCTGCTCTATCGCAGCAACGACGAAGACCGTCGCGAGGTGCAGGTGTTCCGCGCCTGGCTGCGCGACCTGCTGGCACGGGAGACGCTGCTCACCTGACCCGACACGGCTGAATGGCATTCATCCGAAGGCCCTGCCGAAATCGTTTGCCGGAGGCCGCGCGCGCGCCGAAGCTGCTGCTGCACTTTTCCTCAGGAGCCCCCATGTCCCGCAGCCGCCGCCTCACCTTGCGCGCGTCGTCGTCCGCCCGCGCCCCCTCTTCACGCGGAGCCGTGTGAACCCCATGGCCACGCCCGCCCAGATGTTCGCCAGGCTGCGCCGCTATCCCATGGGTGCCGCCCTGTTTTCCGCCGCCGTATGCCGGCGCGCGCCCTATTTCGCATCGATCTCGCCGCGGTTCCGCGAACTGCGGCCCGGCCTGGCTGAAGTCTTCATCCGTAACCGCCGCCGGGTACACAACCACCTGGGCACCGTCAACGCGATCGCGATGTGCGCCATGTGCGAACTCGCCGCCGGCACGATGATCGATTCCAGCCTGCCCCGGGGCCTGCGCTGGATTCCGCGCGGCATGACGGTGCGCTACATCAAGAAGGCCGATACGGATCTGACCGCGCGCGCCGAACTGGTTCAGCCGCTTGCCGAGGACTTCCAGGGAGACGTGGTGGTCCCCGCCCGCGTGCGTAATGCGGCCGGCGAGATCGTCATGGAAGCCGATATCACGATGTACATCTCCGTGCGTCGGTAGGGCTGCGCATGATCAATGCCTCCTGGTTCGACAGCCTGATCACGCCGTGGGCGCGGCGGCGCATCCTCAACGGCCCCGGTGCCCGCACACGGCCGGATATCCGTTTCCTGCATCTGCCGCAGGCCAGCATTCGCTACCGCGTCGCCGGCCAGGGACCGCGCACGATCGTGTTCTGCGCCGATCCCCCAGTCGTGCTGGAGCTTTATGACGAGCTGATCCGCACGCTCGCAGACGACTTTCGGGTCGTCGTCTTCGAGCCCCCCGCCTTCGGCCTGTCGCTCCCGCGCGTGGGGCTCGATTTCTCGCTGCCGGCGACCGCCGACCTCGTGGGGGCGCTGCTGAAGACGCTGGGACCCGGGCCATCGATTCTGGCCTTCCCTTGCGTGCCGGCCTACACGGCGCTGCTGCTGGCGGCCCGCAGGCCCGAGCAGGTCGAGGCGTTGGTACTGATGCAGGCTCCCAGCTGGCACGAGGAACTGGCGTGGAAGCGGCGACGCGATCCGAAGAACATCCTGGGCCGACCCTGGCTCGGGCAGCTCCTGCTGCGCCTGCTCCGACGCAAGCGCGCAAGCGCCTGGTATCGGCTCGCGCTGGGCAACCGTGCACTGCTGCCACGCTTCGTCGCCGAAACCGACCAGGCCTTCGGGCACGGGGCCTGCTTCAGTCTGGCATCGGCCTTCCAGCGATTCCTGGTCGACGCGGAGCCGGGCTTCGGGCCGATCCGCCAACCGGCGCTGGTGATCTGGGGTGGCGCGGATCGCTCGCACGACGGCACCGATTGCCAGTCCATCCGCCAGCATCTGCCTCACGCGCAGATCGAGGCGTGGCCTGACGTCGGCCATTTTCCGGAGCTGGAGGCGCCGGCACGATTTGCCGAGGCACTGCGCCGCTTCCTGTGACCCCTCCCGATGGGGGAGGCGCGCGCCCGCAACGGACGCCAGCATTGCTCTCGAGTCATCCCGATTCCTCGTCCTCGCGGCTAGAATGCCGCGCCCCTCTTCCACGACCGCCATTTCCGCCATGAGCAACCCGAACATCCTCACCGAGCTGCAGGACCGCGTCTTCACGCTGCGCATCAACCGGCCCGAGAAGAAGAACGCCCTGAATCAGGCGATGTATTCGGCGATGGCCGATGCGGTCGAAAAGGCTGATGCCGACAATGAGGTGCGCGTGATCCTGATCACCGGCACCGACGACTGCTTCTGCAGCGGCAACGACATGGCCGACTTCCTGAACCTGCCACCCACTTCGCCGGACGCCCCGGTGCTGCGCTTCATGCTGGCGTTGTCCAGGGTTCGCAAGCCGGTGGTTGCGGCGCTCAACGGCCCGGCGGTCGGGATCGGCACCACGATCCTGTTCCATGTCGACCTCGCCTACGCGGGCGAGACGACGCGCTTCCACATGCCGTTCGTCAACATCGGCATCTGCCCGGAGTACGCCTCCAGCCTGCTGCTGCCGCGCAACATCGGCCACGTGCAGGCGGCGGAGCTGGTGATGCTCGCCGAGCCTTTCACGGCGGCGCGCGCACTGGATTTCAAGCTGATCAATGCCGTGCTGCCCAACGACCAGGTTCTGGCCCACGCCCGCGCGCAGGCCCTGAAGCTGGCAGAAAAACCGCCGCAGGCCCTGCGCACCACCAAGATGCTGCTGAAGAAGTGGGATGGCGAGCGCACCAGCGAAGCAATCATGTTCGAGGCCGAGCACTTCGGCGCGATGCTCAAGGGCCCGGAGGCCCGGGAGGCGGTCACCGCCTTCATCCAGAAGCGCAAGCCGGACTTTTCCAGCTTCAACTGAGCCGTGATCCGGTCCACCCGGCCGCGGCCGGGTGGACAGATTCTGGACTGCGGCATAATCGGCACATGCAAACCGCCCCCCCCATCGGCAAGCGCGAGCGCAAGAAGGAGGCCAATCGATCGGCCATCCTGGAGGCCGCGCGCCGTTGCTTTCTCGAACAAGGCTACGAAAGCGTCACCATCCGAGACGTGATCCGTCTGTCGGGTCTGGCCGCGGGCACGTTCTACAACTACTTCCCGGACAAGGAATCGGTCTTTCGCGCGCTCGTGGAGTCGCGCCTGGGCGCGCTCAAGGTCCGGATCCACGCCGCCCGCGAAAGCGCCCGCTCGGTCGAGAACTTCTTCTACGAGTCCTATCTCGCCGCCTTGCAGGAAGTGCGCGCAGACCCCGACTTCTTTGCGCTGATGTTCCGCAACGAACCGGTGCTGCGCTCGCTGTACAACGACAACATTTTCGGCCTGCTGATGTACTCCCTGCGCAACGATCTGCGCGAAGCCATCGCTCGCGGAGTGTTTCCGGAAGTGGACGTCGACGCGCTGACTGCCATTTCCTTCGGCGCCGGTTACGAGCTGTGCCGTCTCGTCGTCGAGGAGCCACGCCGCAAGCCGGAAGAAACTGCACGTTTCATCACGCGCCTGTTCATCGATGGCGTCGATGCCCTGGGTGCCGATGCCAAGCTGATCCGGCTCGGACCGCGCAAGCTCAACGGTGCGGCGCGCTGAGGCGCAGCCTCAGGTCTCGAACCAGTCGATCAGCAGGCGGTTGATCTCCTCGGGCTTGTCCAGCTGCAGCCAGTGGCTGGCCTTGATGCGCTCATAGCGCCACTCGTTCTGCACGTAAGCCTTCGACGCCGTCATCTGCGCCTCGGTCAGCGCAATATCACGCGTCGCGTACAGCCCCATCACCGGCACCCGCACCGGCGGGTACTGGCTGCGCAGCATGGAAAACAGGTTGGCGCGGTACCAGGCCATGGCCGCGCTGAGCCGACCTGGCCGCGACAGCTGCTCGATCCAGTGCGGCACCTCCGGATGGGCCGCGAAGCGACGGAACACGAACCAGTCGCCGCTGCGCAAGACCGTCTCCGCCACCCCCCGCAACTGGAACATCAGCGCGTACCAGCCCATCAGGAACTGTTTGGGATCGGTGCCGTAGGCACTGGGATGACCGACCGTCAGCGCCGCAAAGCGGTGCACCCGCTCGGGATGAAGGCCGGCGAGCAGCCAGCCGGTGATCGACCCGAGGTCGTGCCCGACGAGACGTACCGGCTCGCGAATCTCCAGCGCATCCAGCAGTGCCACCATGTCCGCCACCTGACGGTCGAGCCGGTAAGCCGACACCTGCTTCGGCGCATCGGTGTCGCCGTGGCCGCGCACGTCGGGGGCGATCACGCGGTAACCAGCCGCGACCAGCGCCGGAATCTGGTGGCGCCATACCGCGTGCGTATCCGGAAAGCCGTGGATCAGCAGCACCGGCTTGCCCTGCCCCTCGTCGACCACCTGCATCTGGATATCGTTGATCGACAGCATGCGACGCGAAAAGGCCATGGCCTCGAACCTCGGATTGCGGGACCGCGAGCATCGCCGATTTGGGGAGCCTCGGGGAGTGGCCCGCCCGATGGCGGCGCGCTCCATGCACCGAATTGATGGGCGCCTATCATCGACCCTCATTTCACGAATCCGGAGCCGGCGCGCAGAATGCCGGCTCGCATACGGAGCCGCACGACTTTCCCATGGGCGCGATCTATCTCATCCGGCACGGCCAGGCCTCTTTCGGCGCCGCCGACTACGACAAGCTCTCGGACCTGGGTCACGAGCAGGGCCAGGTGCTGGGCGCGAGCCTGAAAACACGCGTGCTGCGCCACGATCTGGTGCTGTGTGGCGGCATGCGCCGGCACCGCGAGACGGCCGAGAACTGCCTCACGGCGATGGACCGGACGCCGCAGTGGGAAGACGACGCAGGCTGGGCCGAATACGACCACGAAGCCGTGATCAATGCCTACCGTCCGAGCTGGGCCGACAAGCAGGCGATGAAGGCCGATCTGTCACGACTCGAGCATCCACGCCGCGCCTTCCAGGACATCTTCGAGCGTGCGATCGCACGCTGGGTCGGCGGCGAGCACGATGGCGACTATCCGGAAAGCTGGACCGCGTTTCGGGGCCGCGTGGAAGGTGCGCTGACGCGGCTGCGCGCGCGGCTCGGGAAATCGCAGACCGCGCTGATCTTCACCTCCGGCGGCCCGATCACGGCCGTGGTGCAGCACCTGACGCAACTCCCGGACGAGCGCGCGTTTCGACTGAACTGGACGCTGGCCAACTGCGGCATCACCAAACTCATCTACAGTGACCGTGGCATCTATGTCAGCTCGGTCAACGAGCACGCCTGCTTCGAAGGCGCAAATACCCGACTCATCACCTACCGATAAGGCAGCTTCCGATGCGCAAGACCATCCTGATCACCGGCGCGAGTTCCGGACTGGGCCGCGGCATGGCCCGCGAGTTCGCGAAGAAAGGCCACAACCTGGCACTGTGCGCGCGGCGTACGGACCGCTTGCAGGCGCTGAAAGCAGAACTCGAGGCGGCGCACCCCGGCCTGCAGGTCTCGGTACGGGCACTCGATGTGATGGACTACGATCAGGTCTTCGAAGTGTTCAAGGCCTTCCGGGATGATTTCGGCGGCCTGGACCGCGTCATCGTCAATGCCGGCATGGGCAAGGGCCAGCCGATCGGCACCGGCTACTTCTGGGCCAATCGTCAGACGGCGGAAACCAACTTCGTCGCCGCGCTGGCGCAATGCGAAGCGGCGATGGAAATCTTCCGCGCGCAGAACGCAGGGCACCTGGTGATGATCTCGTCGATGAGTGCGATGCGCGGCATGCCTCGCAATCTGACGACCTATGCCGCGACCAAGGCCGGCGTCGCGGCACTCACCGAGGGCCTGCGCGCTGACATGATGGGCAAGCCGATCACGATCACGACGATCTATCCCGGCTACATCAGCTCGGAGATCAACGAGAAGGTCAAAAAGACGCCGTTCATGGTCGATACCGAAACCGGCTGCCGGCTGCTGGTCAAGGCCATTGACAAGGAGCCGGCCAGCGCCTGTGTGCCGTCCTGGCCCTGGGCTCCGCTGGGCTTCCTGATGCGCGTGCTGCCGCTGGGCCTGGTTGCGAAGATGGGCTGAAGCCCCCACACCCCTC
This sequence comes from Nevskiaceae bacterium, assembly GCA_040377605.1. GTDB lineage: Bacteria > Pseudomonadota > Gammaproteobacteria > Nevskiales > Nevskiaceae > Solimonas. The sequence goes on from JBEIOK010000080.1 coordinate 6,432, forward strand.
ACGAGAAAGACATGAAAGCACTGCTCTGCAAGCAATTTGGCCCGCCTGAGACGCTGGTGGTGGAAACGCTGCCCGACCTCGTCGCCGGCGACACCCAGGTGGTCATCGACGTGCACGCGGCCTCGGTGAATTTTCCGGACACGCTGATCGTGCAGGGCCTCTACCAATTCAAGCCGCAGTTGCCGTTCTCGCCGGGCGGCGAGTGCGCCGGCGTGGTCAATAGTGTCGGATCGAAGGTGAAGACGGTGAAGCCGGGCGACAAGGTCATTGCCTTCACGGGCTGGGGCGCCTTCGCCGAGCAGGTCGCCGCCGATCCGCTGCAGGTGATGCCGATGCCCGCAGGCATGGACTTCGACACGGCCTCCGCCTTCGTCATGACCTATGCCACCTCCTACCACGCACTGAAGGACCGCGCGGCGCTGAAAGCCGGCGAGACGCTGCTGGTGCTCGGCGCCTCCGGCGGTGTCGGTCTGGCCGCCATCGAGATCGGCAAGGCATTGGGGGCCAAGGTCATTGCGGCCGCCTCCAGCGCCGAGAAACTCGACGTCTGCCGGCAGCATGGCGCCGACGAGGTCATCAACTACAGCAGCGAGGATCTCAAGGACCGCATCAAGACGCTGACCAATGGCAAGGGCGCCAATGTGATCTACGATCCGGTCGGCGGCCCCTACTCCGAACCCGCGCTGCGCAGCGTCGCCTGGCGGGGGCGCTTCCTGGTGATCGGCTTTGCCAACGGGGAGATCCCGAAGATCCCGCTGAATCTCGCCCTGCTGAAGGGCGCATCCATCGTCGGCGTGTTCTGGGGCGACTACGCCAAGCGCGAGCCGATGAACAACATCATGGATCTGCGCGCGCTGTTCACCTGGTTGACGGAAGGCAAGCTCAGGCCCCGCATCGCCGGCACCTACCCGCTGGCGCGCGGCGCCGAGGCGATCCGTGCCCTGATGGAGCGCAAGGTCTCCGGCAAGCTGGTCGTGCACCCGCGCGGCGACTGAACGTACGCGGATTCGGGCGCGGGATGGATGACCACCTTCAGGGTGGCGGTCTTCATCCCGAAACCGATCTTGTCCGTATCAGTAGAACTTCCCCGCTGGAGTTCCGCATGGCTGTTTGCAAATCCTGGCTGATGTTGATCGCCGTGTGCGTTCTCAGCGGGTGCGCCACGACGGGCGCCGACCGCGGTCCGATCGCCACCGTCGACTCGGTCGACCTGCCCCGCTTTATGGGCACCTGGTATCCGATTGCCAACATCCCGCCGTGGCCGGAAACCAATGCCTACAACTCCGTCGAGCAGTACCGGCTCGATGAGGACGGCACTATCCCGACGGTCTTCACCTACCACCACCAGGCGCTGGATGGACCCCTGAAGACCCTGGAATCGAAAGCCTTCGTGCTCGACAAGACCACCAACGCCACCTGGGGCGTACAGTTCATCTGGCCGATCAAGGCCGAGTACTTGATCGCCTGGCTGGCGCCCGACTATTCGCAGGTCATCATTGCGCGCAACAAGCGGGACTACGTCTGGTTCATGGCGCGCACCCCGCGGGTCTCCGATGCCGACTACCAGGCCGCGGCGCGCCGCATCCAGGCGATGGGCTACGACATCGATCAACTCAGGCGGGTGCCGCGCTCACCGTAGCCCGACAGCAGCCAGGGCCGACGTTCATCGCGCGGCGCTGACCCGCCAGATGCAGTTGCCGACATCGTCGGCGACTAGCAGCGCGCCTTGGCGGTCCAGCGCCACCCCAACGGGCCGCCCCAGCGCCTTGCCGGCCTCGCTGAGAAATCCGTCCAGGACATCCAGCGGCTGACCCGCGGGTTGGCCGTCGGCAAAAGGAACGAAGATGACCTTGTAGCCGCTGTGCGGCTTGCGGTTCCAGGACCCATGCTGGCCCACGAACATGCCGCTGTCGGCAAACGGAGCCGGCAGACGGGAGCCCTGCGAGTGCGCCAGCCCCAGCGACGCGGTGTGGGGGCCCAGGGCGTAGTCCGGCGTGCGCGCGACCGCCACGCGGTCGGGCCGGGGCGGCTGCACGCGCCTGTCGACCTGCGCACCAAAGTAGCTCCACGGCCAGCCATAGAAGCCACCGTCGACGACACTGGTCATGTAATCCGGTACCAGATCACTGCCCAGTTCGTCGCGCTCGTTGACCGCCACCCACAGCGATCCGAGCTGCGGCTCCCAGGCCAGACCGACGGGATTGCGCAGGCCGGAGGCGAAGACGCGTGCCGCGCCGGTGGCGATGTCGATCTCCCAGATGGCGGCGCGCCCCTCTTCGACCTCCAGGCCGGCCTCGCCGATATTGCTGTTGGAGCCGACGCCGGCATACAGCCGGGCACCGTCAGGGCTGGCGATCAGGCTCTTGGTCCAGTGCCGATTGATCGGGCCGGCGGGCAGCGCCGCGAGCCGCACACCGGCCGCCTCGATGCGGGTCTGTCCCTCCGTATACGCGAATCGCAGTACGGCATCGGTGTTGGCAACGAACAGGGCATCGCCGACCAGGGCCATGCCGAAGGGCGAGTGCAGCCCCTCCAGGAATACCGTGCGCAGGTCAGCAACGTCGTCGCCATCGGTATCGCGCAGCAGGGTGATGCGATCGGCGCTCGGTACGCCCGCGCCGGCGCGCTTCATCACCCACTTCTCGATGCGGCCCATCAGACCGATCGGCGGATTGGCCGGCGCGTTGGTTTCGGCCACCAGCACATCGCCGTTGGGCAGCACCTGCAACCAGCGCGGATGATCGAGCCCCTCCGCGAACGCCACGACCTGCAGACCGGCCGCCGCCCGCGGCGTGCCGCCCTCGGGCCAGCCCTGGGCGGGCGCAATGTTGACCACTGGCAGCAGCGACGACTGCGGTGCCGGCAGATTCGGTTGGGGGCCGGTGCCCTCGGCAACGGACAACTGGGCGCCGCCGCCGCAGGCGCCGACTGCCACACAGGCCAGCATCATCAGAGCAAGGGAACGCACGTTCATGGGACTTCCTGGACATGGCAAACGACTCCGGATCGACGATCCGGCGAGATCATGACCGCCACTGTAGCGAGCCGCGAGGGTGCTAGCCGAACACCATCCCGGCATGCAGTCCCAGCCCGCGTGCGACGCTGGCGAACTTGTCACCCATCACCATGCGGCTATCGGGAAACGCGCGCGCAAGCGCCTCGCGCAGATCCCGCAATCCGGTCGAGCCGCCGGTGAAGTAAACCGCGTCGACGTCCTGCGGCTGCAGGCCGGCGTCCATCACCGCCTCCACGGCGGTACCGACGATGCGCGCAACCGACGACTGCAGCGCGCGCGCCAGCAGGGCATGGTCTACCGCCGCCGCCAACCCCGGCTCGATGAAATCCAGATCAATCGAGCACGATCCGCCGTCGGCCGTGGCGACCTTCGCCTCCTCGACCAGCCCGGCGATGCGATGCCCTTCGCGGTCGCGCAGCACCTGCATCAGTCGCGCGTGGTAGCGGGCTTCGGAGAAGAACGGACGCAGCGTGTTGGCTTCCGACAATGCACGCGGCGTGTACAGAAAGTTGATGCGATGCCAGGTCGCCAGTTCGAAATACGTATGCGACGGCACCGCCTTGCCGCCCTCGCCCCGCGTCCCCAGTCCCAGGTGCGGCATGACGGAGGCGATGCTCAACTGCTGGTCGAAATCGGTACCCGCCACATGCAGACCGCCGTTGGCCAGCACATCAGCGCTGCGATCGATCCGGCGCCGCGCATGCGGACCCAGGCGGATCAGCGAGAAATCGGAGGTGCCGCCGCCAATGTCCGCGACCAGCACCAGCGCTTCTCGGTCCAGCTGCGACTCGTAGTCCAGCGCCGCGGCAATCGGCTCGAACTGGAACTGCACGTCGGTGAAACCAACCTCGCGCGCAATCTCCGCCAGCGTCGACTCTGCCAGGGCATCGCGCTCCGGATGGTCGTCGACGAAGTGGACCGGACGCCCGAGCACAACCCGCTCGATGGCCCGTCCACGATGGGCTTCGGCGATCGCCTTCAGGTGGCCGAGGTAGTGGCCCATGATGTCGCGATACGCCAGAGTCTGGCCGTTGACCAGCGTCGTCTCATTGACCAGTTCGCTGCCGAGCAGGCTCTTCAGGGAGCGCATCAGGCGCCCGCCGAATCCGGCCTGATACTCGGCCACCGCCTGACGCCCGAAGACGATCGTCTGCTCCTCGGCGTTGAAGAACACGGCTGTCGGCATGGTGTCGCGCCCCTGCTCCAGCGGCGCCAGCGAGCCTTGCGCACCGGCACCGACATAGACAGCTGAGTTGGACGTGCCGAAGTCGATGGCGGCGTAGGGTTTCATGGGCGTTGCAGTCAGGGCCGTGAACGTCGATCGTTGCCGACAAGCGCCGGCACGGGGGCGGCATGGTACGCGATGCAAGCTGGCATCGGTCCTGCATCGAATAGGCGAGGTCGCGGCGAGCCGCTACAGTGCGATATCCCTGACCGCTGTCTGTTCCTTTCCGGATCGAGTCTTGCCCATGAGCGCCCGCATTTCCGCAACCCTGATTCCCGGCGATGGCATCGGCCCCGAGATCGTCGACGCCACGCTGACGGCGCTCGAAGCCCTCGGCGTCTCCTTCGACTGGGACATCCAGCAGGCCGGACTCGCCGGTGTGAAGAGCGCGGGCGATCCGCTGCCCGACGCAACGCTCGACAGCATTCGCCGCACGCGGCTGGCGCTCAAAGGCCCGTTGGAGACACCGTCCGGCGGCGGCTACCGCTCCAGCAATGTGCGCCTGCGCGAGGCGTTCAAGCTGTTTGCCAACGTACGCCCGGCGCGCACGCTGATTCCGGGCGGCCGTTACGACAACATTGATCTGATGGTCTACCGCGAGAACCTCGAAGGCCTGTACATGGGCTACGAGCACTACATCGCGATGGACGGAGATCCGGAAGCGGTCGCGATCGCCACCGGCGTCAACACGCGCCAGGGCTCACACCGCCTGCTGGAGTACGCCTTCGAGCATGCCATCGCCACCGGCCGCAAGAAGATCGCCGTCGTGCACAAGGCCAACATCATGAAGGCGCTGACCGGCATCTTCCTCGACGAGGCGCGCAAGCTGCACAAAAACAAGTATGCCGGCCGCATCGAGATGCATGAGGTCATCATCGAC
>JBEIOK010000091.1:0-10663 GCA_040377605.1 Nevskiaceae bacterium
GTGCGCGACCAGATCCGCGAGGAGGTGCTGATCCAGCGCCTGCGGGCCAAGGAAGTCGAAAGCCGCGTGACCGTCACCGATCAGGACGTCGATCTGCTGCTGTCGGGCGTCGGCATCGACGAGAACACCGAATACCGTCTGTCGCACATCCTGGTCTCGGTGCCGGAAGGCGCCTCGGCCGAAGTCCGAGACCAGGCCCGTGCCAAGGCCGACGGCCTGCTCAAGCGCATCAGCGCCGGCGAAGACTTTGCACAGATCGCGATCGCCAACTCCGACGGCCAGCAGGCCCTGCAGGGCGGCGACCTCGACTGGCGCAAGGGCAGCGACCTGCCCTCGCTGTTCGCTGCCACCGCAGCCAAGCTGACGCCGGGCAAGACCAGCCCGGTGCTGGAAGCCGGTGGCGGCTTCCACATCATCAAGCTGGTCGAGCAGCGCGGCGGCGACGAGCGCAAGACCACCAACGAGACGCACGCGCGTCACATCCTGATCACGACCAATGCGGTGCGCGACGACGAGCAGGCCCGCCTGCTGGCGCGCGATATCTACACCCGTCTGCAGGCGGGTGAGGATTTCGCCAAGCTCGCCAAGGCGCATTCCGACGATCCGGGCTCCAAGAGCAATGGCGGCGATCTGGGCTACCAGCCACCGGGCGTGTTCGTGCCGGAGTTCCAGGTGCGTCTGGACCAGCTCAAGCCGGGCGAACTGTCGCCGCCGTTCCGCACGCAGTTCGGCTGGCATGTCGCCGGCCTGATCGACCGTCGCACGCGGGACACCACCGACGAGTCGCGCCGCGCGCGCGCGCGGTCGGCCATCGGCAACCGCAAGGCCGCCGAGGAATACGACATCTGGCTGCGTCGCCTGCGCAACGAAGCCTATGTCGAGTACCGCAAGCCGGCCGATGCCACCGCTGCCGACAAGTCCTGATCGCCACCGGACGGGGCCGCGGTGAGCGGAGCGATTCCGCGGATCCTGATCACCCCCGGAGAGCCGGCGGGCATCGGCCCGGATCTGGTCTGCGCGCTCGCGCAGCAGGACGGGCCGGCACAGCTGGTCGCGGTCGCGGATCCGGACCTGCTGCGCGCCCGCGCCGCGCAGTTGCGCCTGCCGCTGGACCTGACGGTGTTCTCGCCCGACGCCCCGCGCCGCACGCAGGTGGCGGGACAACTGTCGGTCTGGCCGCTGACCGTGACCGCGCCGGTGATCGCCGGCACGCTGGACGTCCGCAATGCGCACTATGTCCTGCGCACACTGGAACGTGCGACCGACGCCTGTCTGCAGGGACAGGCCGACGCGATGGTCACCGGGCCGGTGCAGAAGAGCGTGATCAACGATGCCGGCATCGCCTTCAGCGGCCATACCGAGTTTCTGGCGCAGCGGTGCGGCGCGCCGTTGCCGGTGATGATGCTGCTGGCGCACACCCCCCAACGACCGCTGCGCGTGGCACTGGCCACGACGCATCTGCCGCTGCACGCCGTGCCGGCCGCGATCACGCGCGAGAGCCTCACCCAGGTGCTGGAGATTCTCGACGCCGATCTGCGGTCGAAGTTTGCGATCGCGCGACCACGCATCCTGGTGTGCGGACTCAATCCCCATGCCGGTGAGAGCGGCCATCTGGGCCACGAGGAAGCCGAGGTGATCCAGCCGGTGCTGGCGACGCTGCGCGCCCGCGGAATGGACCTGGTCGGGCCGCTGCCTGCCGACACGCTGTTCACCCCTGGCGTGCTGCAGGACGCCGACGCGGTGCTCGCGATGTATCACGACCAGGGCCTGCCGGTGCTGAAGTACGCCGGCTTCGGTCAGGCCGTGAATCTGACACTGGGGCTGCCGATCCTGCGCACCTCGGTGGATCACGGCACCGCGCTGGATCTGGCCGGCAGCGGTCGCGCCGAAACCGGCAGTCTGCGTGCCGCGCTGCAACTGGCCCTTGAGCTGAGCCGCCGAGCCCCTGCATGAGCCCCCCGCACACCGCCCGCAAGCGTTTCGGCCAGAACTTCCTGCACGATCCCAACGTGATCGAGCGCATCCTGCGCAGCATCCATCCGCAGCCACAGGATCGCGTCGTCGAGATCGGACCGGGGCTTGGCGCCCTGACCGTGCCCCTGCTGGAACGCCTCGACGCCCTGCAGGTCGTGGAACTGGATCGCGACGTGATTCCCCATCTGCAGGCCGCCTGTGCGCATTCGCCCAAGCTGCACATCATCCAGGCCGACGCTCTGAAGGTCGACTATCGGCCATTTGCCGCGCCCGGGGACAAGATCCGCCTGATCGGCAACCTGCCCTACAACATCTCGACCCCGCTGCTGTTCCACCTGCTGGAGCAGGCGGACGTCATCCGCGACATGCACTTCATGCTGCAGAAGGAAGTCGTCGAGCGCATGTGCGCGCTGCCCGGCGAGGAGGCCTACGGCCGCCTCAGCGTGACGCTGGCGGCGCGGGCCCAGGTCTCGTATCTGTTCACGGTCGGGCCCGGCGCCTTCAATCCACCGCCGCAGGTGCATTCGGCCGTCGTGCGGCTGGTGCCTCAGAAGCCAGACTTCGAAATTGCCGACTGGGCACGGTTCGATGCCGTTGTCGCGGCCGCGTTCTCGCAGCGGCGCAAGACGCTGAGCAATGCCCTGAAGCCGCTGATGGATGCCGACCGCATCCGCGCGGCCGGTATCGATCCGGGCCTGCGCGCCGAACGCCTGCACGCGCGCGATTTCGCCCAGCTGGCTGCCGCCTGAACCCTGCAGGGCCGGTCGGGTTGACGTCCCGGTCGATGCGCGGATACTGGACCGCGGACCTGCCAAGGAGCTCGCCATGCGCTACCGCCATATCCTGGCCGCCGTCGGACTCGATGACGACGGCCTCACCGTGCTCAAGCGCGCCCAGAATCTCGCATCGCAGTACCAGGCCACACTGAGCGTGTTGCATGTCGTCGAATACATCCCGCTGGAATCCGGCGAAGCCCTGATGGCCATGCCCACGGATCTTTCGCAGCAACTGGTGCAGCAGGCGCGCGAGCAGCTCACGCAGCGCTGCGAGGCCTACGGCATCCCCGCTGCCGCCCTGGAGATCGCCAACGGCAATGCCGCGCGCGAGATCCGGCGCGTCGCGGCCGACAAGGGCGCCGATCTGATTGTCGTCGGCCATCATCCGCGCCACGGCTGGGCCACCCTCTTCAGCCACACCGAGGAGAATCTCGTGACGCGGGCCGAGTGCGATGTGATGGTGGTTGCGCTGTCGCGCGAGTCCTGACGCCCGACCCCGGCGGCGCTCGTCAGAGCTCAAAGCGCCTCGACGGTGCGGCCTTCGAGCCAGCGGATGGCCTGTGCGGCATCCATCGGCGACTGCACGGCCGATCCCGCCAGCAACGCACATCCCCGCTGCAGCCAGCCTTCGCGCTGCGCCGGAGTCGTCACCCCCTGCGCAATGACCGTGGCACCGCGCGTCGCGGCGGCGCGCACCAGTTCGGTGGCGCTGCGCTCGTCGGCAGCCATGCGTTCGCCGGCAATCAGGATGCCGACCAGCCCGACACTGTCCAGCGCCGGCGCCGTGGCGAAGTCGCGCAGCGCGAAGCGCACGCCGCGCGCGAGCAGACGATCGGCTTCGGCGTGCATCGTCGCGACATCCAGCATGCCGTCGGGGGTCATCGCCAGAATCAGCCGGTCACCCGGTGCCTGATAGCGATTGAGCAGTTCGAGCACGTGGTTGATGAATTCGCGGTCGCGCAGCTGCCAGCCGGAGATGCCGATCACGAAGGGCAGCAGCGGCAGGTCCTGCTGCCGCGCGCTCAGGTGGTGCTCGCAGGCGTGGCAGATCTGCCACAGCTCGAGATCGCCCAGCAGCCCGGCGCGGCCGGCCGCGCGCAGCAGTTCGTCATGCTCGATCCGACCGTGGCGCGGGTGCGACCAGTACAGATTGGACAGCAGCGCGCGAACCGTGCCGCGGGTGACATCCATCACCGGGGCGATCTGCAGGTGAAACTGGTTCAGCGCAACCGCCGAGTGGATCTCGCGCTCCAGTTCGAGCCGGCGGCGCTTCTCCGGATCGATCTCGGCGCTGAACATGCGGTAGCAGCCACGACCCGCCTGCTTGGCCTCGTACATCGCCGAGTCTGCATGGCGCAGCAGCCCCTCGACGTCGGAATCGTCGAGTGGATAGAGCGTGATGCCGATGCTCAGGCGTACGACGATGTCCAGACCCGGCAGGTCGAGCGGCTCGGCAAACCGGTCCAGCACCTTCTGCGCCAGGAAGGTCGCATCCTCGACACTGCGCAGACCCGAGGCGACCACGACGAACTCGTCGCCGGCCAGACGCGCCACCGTATCCGACGGCCGCATCGTCGCCTTGAGCCGTTCGGCCACCGCCTTGAGCACCTGATCGCCGACTTCATGTCCGTGCAGATCGTTGATCTGCTTGAAGCGGTCCAGATCCAGGAACAGCACGCCGACCAGGCGGGTGCTGCGCTGCGTCGCCAGACGCGCCTGTTCCATGCGATCAAACAGCATCGCGCGATTCGGCAGGCCGGTCAGCGGATCGTGGTGCGCCAGATGCTGCAGCTTCTCCTCGGCGACGAGGCGCTCGCTGATGTCGACGGCGATCGCCATGAAGACCGGCGGGTCTTCATCGCGCGAGAAGTTCAGACGGACCTCGACCGGATAGGTGCTGCCGTCACGCCGCTTGTGCGCACAACGATAGACCAGATGCTCCTGCTCGCCCTCGCGCAGCCGGTTCAGATAGTTCTGGAAGGTGTCCGGATCCAGCCCTTCGCCGATCGTCAGCGGCGACATCCGCGCCAGCTCCTCCGGCCGGTAGTCGAGGTTGCGGCGCGCGCCGCGGTTGACCTCCAGGAAGTACAGCGACTGCGCGTCGAAGATGTAGATCTCCTCCATCGCATTGTCGAGCACGCGGCCCAGACGCGTTGCCAGATTCTCGCCGCGCAGGCGCTCGCTGATGTCGCGCACGATGACGACCAGCCCGTGCGTGCCGTCATGCGCGATCTCCTGGACCCACAGGTCGATCGGGAAGGTCGTGGCGTCCTTGCGCCAGCCGATCACGCGCGGCAATCGCTTGCTACCGCGCGAGGCGACGTAGTCCGAGATGCGGACGCCGGGGGTATTCAGAAACGGCACCGGCATCAGCTTGGTGACGGTGAACCCTTCCAGCTCGTGGCGCGAATAACCGAACATGCGCTCGGCGCGGGCATTGGCAAAGCGCACCACACCGGCCGGATCGGTCATCAGCAACCCCTCGTCGAGATGGTCGACGACCGCCTGCGACAACCGTGCCTCGCGGCGCAGCGCATCGACTTCGCCGGCCTGGCGGGCGTTGTCCCGCAGCACCAGCGTGGCGCCATCGATGGAGCCGTCGCGCGCGCGCAGCAGGCAGGCCATCATCTCCACCGGCCGCGACTCGCCATGGCGTGGGCGCAGCAGCGTCGGCGACGCGGGAATGTCGGTTGCCTCCTGCAGCGCCCGTTCGGCTGCGTTCGGCTGCTGCACCCCCTCGGCATCCAGCACATGGCACACGGAATAGACCAGGCGCCCGCGCGCATCGGCCAGTGACCAGCCGGTCAGACGCTCGGCGGTACTGTTGAGATAGCGCACGCGCCCTTCGCGGTCGGTAGCGATGATCGCGTAGGCCAGCGCATCCATGACATGGCCGGCGCGATTGCGGAACTCCTCGAAGACCTGGGCCTGTGCGCTCAGCGACGGCTCGCCGCCTACGGCGCGTGCGGCAACGGCGCGCGGCTCGACGCGTTGCGTCCACTCCGGTAACGCCCGGCGCGCCCGCAGCCACAGCACTCCCGGAAACAGCAGCAGGGGAATGGCCAGGGCCAGCGCGGTCCAGCCCGCCAGACGCAGATGACCCAGCGCGGCGACCTGCACCGCACCGGTCTCACCGCCGCCCAGCCGGTATTCGATGCTGCCCAGCAGACGGCCGTCGTCGCCGACGATGCGCCGGCTGCCGGCACTGCCGCTGAGCGCGTAGAGACCCTCGCGCAGCTGCTGCAACGCCAGCTCCGGCAGCAGCGGCAGCGTGAGGTTCTGATAGACGCCACCCTGGGTCAGCAGCACGCCCTCGGCGTCGTAGACCGCGAGATAGCGCAGGCGCAGGGCTTCTCGTTGCAGCAAGGTCCGCAGGATCGGGCGCAGCGACCGCCGCGAGCCGGCACGCAGCCCGTCCTGCACGGCGGCGGCGGTGTAGTCGCCGACATAGGCGTGATTCAGACGCTGCTGCAGACCCGCGGCATGCAGCTGGCAATACGCGCCCAGCACCAGCAGCAGGCTGCCGAGCAGCGTCCACATCCACGGGACACCAAGGCGGTGGCGAGCCTGCAGCGGGGGAGCGGCGGCCATTGGCGCTACCGCGAGAACAGATACGGCTGGTCGTTCTGCATCGACAGCACCTGGATGTCGGCACCGCCGACACTCAGGCCGATACCGGAGAGTGCCGGCTGCAGCAGAGTGTCGCCGGCCTGCGCCAGCGCCGCGACCAGCTGGTTGCGCAGCGCAGTGGCCAGCAGGGTGCGCGTGGCATTCACGACCGGCGTGACCAGGGCCGTCGCGATGCTGCGATCGAGCACGCGAATGTCGATGTCGATCTGCAGATTGCCGGGGATCTCGCCCAGCGCTCCGACCAGCAGCGCCGCCTGCGGCCGCCCGAGGGTCTGCGGGTCTGCGGGCCACGGCGAGCGGAATTCGAGCGCCCGTTCCTCGCTGGGAATATCCACCGTCGCCGCCACGTCGATCGTGATGCGTACCGGCACCGGGATCGGCAGCCCCAGCACGTTGAGCTGCGACGGACCGTCGAAGATGCGCGCCGCCGTCGCCTGCGGCCGTGGCGCACGGATGTCGTCGAAGCGACCGACGCCCAGGCGGGAGGCATAGGAGCGCGCACGCACGGTGACCACATCCTCAGGCTGACCGCGGCGCGCGCACTGGATGTCATCGACCGTTGCCACCGTCTGCGCGACCTCAACCCACAGCGGCAACGCGATCGTACCCAGCAACGGCAGGTTCAGATTCAGGTCGGACTCGAGCACGGCCTGGCCGTTGGCCGCGAAGCCGCCACCGCCCAGGTTACTGGCCGGCGACGGCGAGAGCTGCGCCTGACTGCCGGGAATCACCACCCGCAGCCGCGTACCGCCGGTCACCAGGGGTGGCGGCAGGGCCAGCGGCAGATCAAGCAGCGCCGAGCCGTTGGCGGCTTGCGCGACCGACAGCAGCAATGCGCCTGTGTTGATCAGGGTGCCGTTGAGCGCACTGCCGGTAGTGTTCTCGATGAACAGCAGCTGCGACGGCAGCACGCTGGCGGTCGACGTGACCACGCCCGCGACCTGCTCGGCAGCCGCGCGAGCGGCGGCATCCCCGGTCTGCGCCAGTGCCGTCACCAGATCACCGATCAGGTTGCGTGCCGGCACCTCGATGTCGAGCACCTGATCCGGCGTGCCCACGTCCAGCGGGCCCAGCAGATCTCCGAGCGGGATATCGGCCCCGAACAGATTGCGATAGCTCAGCACATCAAGATTGATCGCGCCGCCCAGCGCGTCGCTGAGCAGGCCATTGAGCAGATCCGGATTCAGTTCCGACAGGCGACTGCCGACCATCACGCTGGCCGTCGGCAGCGAGTGCGCCGCCGCCATCGCGTACAGACGTTCCAGCGGCGCGCCACTGCCCTGGAAGAACGGCAGCAGGCGCTCGGGCGCCGGCCGCTGCACGCGCACACGCACCGCGCCCCCGCGGCTGCCGGTCTGCGGCTCGAAGAAGCGGTTGCCGGCAGCATCGGTGACCATGCGCCCGATCTCGACGCGGTCCGGCAGGATGCGGCGCTCGACGCTGCCGCCATTGCGACGCACGCTGCCTAGTGCTTCAGCCAGGGCGGCTTCCTCGGCATTTTCCGGTGATCCGAAGCAGCCACCGACCACGCGCGCGGCATCGAGCGCCGCGAGGCTGGCGATGCGCTGCAGGTCGCGCTGGGCGAAGTACAGGCGTCCGATATCGATGGCCAGGCACGCCGCAATCAGACCCGCGAGCATCGACACCGCCGCGAACACTGCGGCGGCGCCCCGCTGTCGCGTGCGGCGGCGCATGGCGATCCCTCGGGCGGGCCTCAGCGCGAGCCGCTGCCGCCGACGAACTGCTCGCGCTCGAATTCGGTCGGCAGCGGCTGTTCGAAGCTCTTCACGTAGCGCTGATAGCTGCGCTCGGCGATCTCGCCCGGCAGCGGCCGTTCGACGGTCGAGGCCTGCGCGCCGCTGGTCTGCAGATCCAGCCAGGCCCGCGTCTCGCTGCCGGTCCGCGCACGAGTCCCTGCCGCCGGGGTGCCCGAAGCGCTGGCACCATGCTGGAAGGGATGGGAAGGATCGGCCGCCATCGCCGACGTGCCGATCAGCGCGGCACCGAGCCAGCACCAGGACATTCTGTTCATCGTTTACCCTCCACGAACCGCGTTGCCGCGTTGCTTGAGACCTTGAGCCTGCTTGCGCAGGCGCGTGAGTGCATCGGCCGTCATCCCGGTTTCGCGCACGATGCGCTTCACGCCGGGCTCATCGCCCGACAGGATCAACAGCAGCACCAGATTGTTGCGGGCCTTGTCGGACTCGGGGTCGAGTTCGACCGCCGTAGCCAGCTCGGCCAGCGCCGGGCCGTAGCGACCCGCGCGGGTCAGCGCGTAGCCCAGATCGTTGCGCGCCTGGGCATCCGTGGGCTGACGCGCCACCGCTTCCTTGAGATAGTCGATCGACCGTCCGAGATCGCGGGTCGCATACAGCAGGCCCAACCCGTGATAGGCCTGACCGGCCACGCCCGAGCGCAGCAGTCCACGATACAGGCGCTCGGACTCCGCGACCTGACCGAGCTGACGACGCGTCTCGGCCTCCAGGTAGCGCAGCTCCGGCGTGCTGCCCTGCGCGCGCTGCTGCTCCTGGATATGCGCCAACGCTGCGTAGTAGTTGCCTTGCGCGATCATGCCGCGGATCAGGTCCGAGTACAGCGCACGGTCGGTAGCCGCCGAGCCGGACGCCAGCGCGCCGGGCGCCGGCGCCGATGTCACGCTGCCACGACCGGTCAGGCTGAAATCCGCCGGGGCCGCGCCCTCGGTCGTGGCGCAGGCGGCCATCAGCGCGGCCAGCATCAGGGGCAGGAGCCGTGTCATTGCCCGCTTCATCCATTGACCTCCGCCAGCGCACGCACGATCGACAGGAAGGCGGGACCCGCCACGAAGATCAGCAGCGCCGGGAAGAAGAACAGCACCATGACCACCGTCATGCGCCCCGACAGCAGGTTCACACGCTCCCGCAGGTCGAGGCTGCGACGCTCCTCGATGACCTGCAGCGCTTCCAGTAACGGCTCGCGCACCTCACCCCCGTACCGATCCACCTGGCGCAGCACGGCAATGACACTCGACAGGTCATCGACTGCCAGCACCTCGGACATGCTCTTCAGCGTCTCGGCCGTGTCGCCGCCGGCCTCGAGCTGGCGGATCAGCAGTTCAAACTCGCGTCCGAGCTCCGGCAGCACGCCGCCGCCCTCGCGGACGAGACTTGCCAGCGCCTGCCGCGTCGACAGACCGGCCTCGAACAGCAGCACCAGCAGATGGATGAACAGCGGCACTTCCGACTTGATGCGGCTGCGGCGCGCCGCAGCAACGCTGCGCAGCAGCCAGCGCGACATCAGGAACGACAAGGCGACCGCTGCAAACGCGAACAGCACGGTCATCAGCGACTTGTTCGGGAATTGCACGAACAGCACGAACAGCACCAGCATCACGCCCAGCAGCAGTGGCAGCGCGCCCTGGAAGACGTACCACAGCAGGCGCGACTCGCTGCTGCGCCAGCCCGCCTGCAGCAACAGACGCGCACTCTCGCCCTCGGCGTCGACCCACCCTTCGATGCGGCGACCACCCTTGGCCACCGTCGACATCATCAGACCGCGCGAGCTTTCATCGGAGAACTCGCTGCCGACCGGCGCATCACGATGCACGCGACGGCGCAGCTTGGCCTCGCCGCGGGCACGCAGCGTCAGCACCAGAATCGAGCCGACGGCCAACACCACCACGAGGATGGCCACCGCGATCAGCAGCGCGAACAGGGTCGGACTCATGCGTCGTCCTCCGTCGAGCGCATCATCCGGTAGATGACGATGATGCCGATGACCTGCAGCACGACCGATGCGATCAGCAGCACGCGGCCACCGGTATCGATCCACATGTTGCGGTAGTAGTCCGGATTCTGGCCGAAGATGTAGAGCATCAGGGTCACGGGGATCAGCGACAGCACCAGCGCCGAGAAGCGGGTCTCGGCGGTCAGTGCCCGCAGCTCGCGGGCCGCGGTGTCGCGCGCGCGCACGGCCTGGATCAGGCTGCGCAGGACGTTGCGCAGACTGCCGCCATATTTGCGGTTGATCGCGGCCGCCAGGGCCATGACCTTGAGGTCGCGCAGCTGGTGAATCTCGGCCAGTTCCATCAGCACGCTGTCGATCGGCGCACCCAGCCGCACCTGACGGCCCACGCTGAGAAACAGCGGACGGATCGGATCGGCACTCTCGCGCGCTGCCGCCGCGACCGACTCCTCCAGCGTGTTGCCCGCCGACAGCACCCGGATCACGGATTCCAGAAAGGGCGGAAACTGCTCGAGGATCTTGAGACGTCGCTGCGAGGCCTTGCGGCTGACCCAGACCCA
>JBEIOK010000157.1:0-6104 GCA_040377605.1 Nevskiaceae bacterium
CGCGGCGCTGTCAGGGGTGCCGGCCGTTCTGGCCTATCTGATTCCGCGGGTGCCGATCGGCCTCGCTGCGGCCGGTGTCTTCCTGTCGATGGCGCTGGCGGCGCATCTCATCGGCGTGATCGCCGTGCTGCAACGGGATCGTATCGGCCTGTCGACGCACCTGCGTCGGCCCGAACAGCAGGTTGCCGAACAGGCGCTGGACGAGCGACTGTCGCTGCTGCTGTTGCGGCTGGACGCCCACCTTCGAGCGCAGGACGTGGACGGTGCCATTGCGGCGCTGTCGGTCGAATGGCCGGCGCCACAGCGGCGCGCGTTCTATGAAGCCTTGCTGCAGCGGCTGTTGTTGCGCGGACAGACGGCGCTGATCCCCGCTACCGGCCGATACCTGATCGCCGCGCTGATCGAGGCCCGACAGCCGGCCCGCGCGCTGGAAGTCTTCGAGAGCTGTGATGCCATCGCAGGTAGTGGCTGGTTACCGGACACGCCCGCGCAGGTGCGCGTACTCGCCGAGCAGGCCATTCGCGAGCGGCTCGACGAGACACTGGCGCGGCTGGTCTCGCGGGCGCAGCAGCGCTGGCCAGACGATGCAGCGGTCATCTCGCTGCGGCTGTTGCTGGCCCGCGACCTCTGCGAGCGTCGCGGGGAGGATGCGGCAGCACGCGAGGTGGTGAGGACGTTGTTGCCCCACGACGCACACCCGGAATACGCGCAGATCGCTGCGCTGGCACGGCAGCTGGACCGTCACTGAATCCGCGCGGCGGGCACAACAAGCCTCTCAGGAGATCAGACGCAGCCGTCTCGGACGGGGCTTGAGCGCAGCGTGTTCGCGCTCCTTGAGCAGGCGGATGCAATCCTCGAACGTGCGCGAGATGCGCGTCTGCAAGCGGATGCGCTCGATGCCCGGCCACGTCGCGCGCTCGCCCTGACGGATGTAAGCCTGAATGTCGGCATCGCTGGGGTTGGAGAACACGCGCGAGACGCGCTGCTGCCCGAACTGCGGGTAGATATTGATATCGCCCGAGTAACGCTGCCGCACGATGTTGTCGATCTTGTTGATGACGCGACCGCCGCCGTAGGGATCGAGGTGCTTGCGCGCCAGTTGCAACGCGCCACGCGAGCCATTGCGCACCAGGTCGCGCGCCAGTGGTGCGAGGCCACGCCCGCCGCGCGCTTCGCGATCGAGCTGCGCAAGAAACGGCACCACGTGCGGATTGACCTGACTGACGATGTAGTGATTGACGTTGTGCAGCCGCGCCAGCCGCAGCATCGGCAGGTCCGATGACAGCGTGCCGTCGACCCAGCGCTTGCTCGGCATGTACGGCACCACGCGCCCGTCATAATCGCGTGCTTCCAGCATCACCGGTGGGAACACGCCCGGCACGGCGCAGGAGGCCAGCACCCCGCGCCGGAGCAGCACGTGCGGGGCCGTCAGATAGTTGAGCAGCCGGCCCTGTTGATGCGGCTCGGCCGGCGACACCGTGATCGAGACGATGCGCTTGGTGCGGTCGAAAGCCTCGACAAAGCTGAGCTCGCCGAGATTGTGGGCCAGGCAGCGTTCGAGCTGGCTGCCGTCCATCATCGCGCCGCCGCGAATGGCATCCTGCATGCTCAGCGCCTTGAAGGCTTCAAGGTTGAGCCCGCCCGGCTGCAGCATCGCGCCGATCTCGTGATCGTGACGCACGGCCACCGCGCTGGCGATGATCGAGCCGGCAGAAGAGCCGGACAGCACGCGGGGCAGCAGATTCTGATCGTGCAGGGCCTTGATCACGCCGAGATGGAACATGCCCAGCGTGCCGCCGCCGGAGAGCATCAGCGCCGAGCGACCGAACGAGGTCGCCGTCCGCTTGAAGAACTGGATCTTTTCCTCGAAACCGAAATCGGGGAAGTCACCGGCGCAGATGAAATCCAGACAGCGCGCGACCTCGACCACGTAGTCCTCGATCAGGCGCTTGGTGCCGACCCGGGCATAGCCGTACAACGCGGGGTTCGACATGTTGCCGAGGTTGCCGTGCAGGCCCTCGTACAACTCGAAGGCCAGGTGGCGGGCGTCGCCCTTCTGCCGCAGTTCGCGCATTGAGGCGAGGCGTTCGCGGATCAGCAGGTAATCGTAGTCCTCACTGGTCTCGTCCTGGCGCCAGGCGTCGCCGCCTTCCAGCCGGTCGAGATCCAGCGCGATCTCGCGCCACTCGCTGTAGGAGGCGGCCTGACCGAGATCCTGGAGGCGCTGGGCGATCAGGCGGCGGGTGGTCCGGGGCGGGCTTCTCATGACGGTTGAGTGTAAGCCATTTGTTGCAGTGCGGAAGTCGCGCGGGGTAGACATAATCCACCCATGGACGCCTCTCTGACCCCGTGGTTGTGGATCCTGGTGCTGATGCTGGTCACCGTCGGCCTGGCCGGCACCGTCCTGCCGATGCTGCCGGGCGCGCCCATGGTTTTCGGCGGCCTCTGGCTGGCCGCCTGGATCGACGGCTATACCCGCGTCGGCCCCTGGACCATCGGCGTGCTGGGGGTGCTGGTGCTGCTGGCGATCGCGATGGACTTCATCGCCTCGGCACTGGGCGCGCAGCGCGTGGGTGCCAGTCGTCAGGCGATCATCGGATCGGTGATCGGCAGCGTCGTCGGCCTGTTCTTCGGCCTGCTGGGCCTGCTGCTCGGGCCATTCATCGGGGCCGTGATCGGCGAACTGATGGCGCGTCGCGACATGCAGCAGGCAACGACGGTTGGCATCGCGACGTGGATCGGCCTGCTGTTCGGCACGATCGCCAAGCTCGCGCTGTCACTGACGATGATCGGCGTCTTCGTGTTCGCCTACTTCCTGTAAGCGGCGGTGGCGGGCTAACTCGCGAGCGGCACTTTCAGCTTCTGGCCGACGCGGATGTGGCTGGAGCCGCCGAGGTTGTTCGCCACGCGCAGTTCCGAGATCGTGACCTTGTACTGACGCGCAATCGAATGCAGCGTCTGGCCGGACTTGACCTTGTGCACCTTGAAGCGCGGCTTGCGCTGAGCCGGAGCATCGGCTTTCCTTTCCTCGGCCTCGGCGCGCTTCTGTGCACGGGTCTGTGAGGGTTTGGACTCGCCCACGGCGACGGTGATCGGCCCCGGCCGCGTTTCCTGATGCGGCTTGATCCTCAGGACCTGGCCGATGCGCAGCTTATTGGCACTGGGGATGCCGTTGTCGCGCAGGATGGCGGTGGTGCTGACGCCATACTGCTTGGCGATGCGGCCGAGGACCTCGCCCTTCTTGACCCGGTGCAGCAGGAAGTTCACGCGCTGTGAATCGAAGCGCTCGTGATTGCCCAGCCGCGAGTACGCCACTTCAAAATTCTGCGCGCGTCCGGCAGGCACGCGGATCAGATGGCCCGGCGGCACGTACAGCTTGCCCTCGATCACCTCCGGCCGGTAGGCCGGGTTCAGGCGCCGGAACAGCTCGTCGTCGGCCCCGCACAGGCGCCGCAGCGTGTCGTAGGGCACGTAGTGTTTGGTCTCGACCGTCTCGAATGCCATCGGGTCGGACAGGCGCTTGGGCTGTTTGCGCTCGCGGTATTCGTGTTCGACGTCCAGCGCGGCGAGGAATTCGGCGTAGTAGTTCTTGCCGGCAAAGCCCCAGCGCGGGTGCGTGTTGCGCTCGATCAGGTCCACCAGCGTGGTGCCATTGGTCGCCTTCAGTGCGCGCGCAATCCCATTGCGGCCGTGGTTGTAGGCGGTGATCGCCAGCGGCCAGTCCTGCAGCAGCGCGTAGTCGTCACGCAGGTGGCGTGCCGCGGCATCGGTCGAGGTCCACGGGTCGCGGCGATCATCGACAACATCGTCCAGGCGCATGTAAACGCGCGCCGACGACGGGATGAACTGCCACATGCCGGCGGCATGCGACTTCGAGTAGGCCTCGACGTTGAAGCTGGATTCGACAATCGGGATGCGCGTCAGCTGCGGCGGCAGGTTGTAGACGGCAAAGGTGCGCTCCATCAGCGGCAGGTAGCGGTCAGCCGTCTGCAGCGCCTGCTCGGTCCGCTCCTGCAGGCCCCGCTGCGAGCGCACGGTGCCGAACATGCGCTTGAAGCGTTCGGCGTCGCGCCCCGGATACATCTCGTACAGGCGGCGCTCCTCGTAGGTCATGGTCTCCGGTGCGTGCTGCTTCTGGTGCACGCGGCGCAGCAGGTCCTCGTAACGCGCCTTGGCCGCGGTTTCTTCCTTGCGTCGCACGTTGTCGAGCTGGAACTTGTTGAGCTGCTGCGCCTCGGCGCGGAAGTCCAGCACCGTCAGCACGCGATCCGGGCGCTCGCTGGAGTGGATCACGGACTGCAGCTCGGAATACTTGCCGAAGACATCCCTCCAGAACGCCACGGCCGGCTTCAGCGAGTCGTAACGCGGGAAGCGGGTGTCCAGCGGAATTGAGAGCGCCGGTGAGGACACCGGTGCCGGGGTGGCGGCACTCGCGTTCGCGCTGAGCTGACTGGCGGTGCGCAGCTCGAGCGCGGGCCTGGGAATTACCGGCGGCAGCGCCGGGGTGCCGACCGGGGTCGTCGGCGTCGGCGCGAGTTCGGCACTCATGCCGGCGGGCGCGGATGGGGACTGCTGGGCGGAGACGCTGCCGCAACCGGCAACGGCAAGGAAAACAACCAACGGCTTGAAGCGGGCGATCGGAGGCATCTCGGAGTCCAGCCGCAGGGAAGCGGAGGGGACGCTGCGGCCGTGGCACGATGGTACTGCGCGCGTTCTCCTGCGGCAATGCGGAGAGCGCATCCAGTAAGCTACAGATCTCTTCAACTCTTAATCGACTGCCACCGATGCCGCGTCCTTATCCCGCGATTGATCCGTATCAGACCCACCGCCTGCGGGTGTCCGATCTGCACGAGTTGTACGTCGAGGAAAGCGGCAATCCGGCTGGAAAGCCGGTGGTCTTCGTGCATGGGGGGCCTGGTGGCGGTGTCGAGCCCTGGCACCGCCAGTTCTTCAATCCGCAGAAGTACCGCATCGTGATGTTCGACCAGCGCGGCTGCGGCCGCTCCACGCCGCACGCGGAACTGCGCGAGAACACGACCTGGGATCTGGTCGCCGACATGGAGAAGATCCGCGCCCTGCTGGGGATCGAGCGCTGGGTCGTCTTCGGCGGCTCCTGGGGATCAACGCTGGGGCTGACGTACGCGGAGACCCACCCTGAGCGCTGCATCGCGCTGGTGCTGCGCGGCATCTTCCTGCTGCGCAAGGCCGAGGTCGACTGGTTCTACCAGGAAGGCGCGAGCTGGATCTATCCGGATGCCTGGGAGCACTACGTCAACGCCATTCCGGCGGCCGAGCGCGGCGATTTCGTGTCGGCTTATTACCGGCGCCTGACGGACGCCGATCCGACGATCCGGCGGGCTGCGGCGCGTGCCTGGAGCATCTGGGAGGGCTCGACCAGCAAGCTGTTCCCCAGCGGCGACATGGTGGCGCGTTTCGGCGAGGACCGTTTCGCGGAAGCCTTTGCGCGCATCGAGTGCCACTACTTCGTCAACAAGGGGTTCTTCGAGCGCGACGATCAGCTGCTCGCCAACATCGACCGCGTGCGCAAGATTCCGGCCGTCATCATCCAGGGTCGCTATGACGTGGTGTGTCCGATGCGGTCGGCCTGGGATCTGCATCGCGCCTGGCCGGAAGCCGACTTCCAGATGGTTGCCGACGCCGGTCATGCGGCCAGCGAGCAGGGCATTCTCGACCGGCTGGTGGCCGCGACGGATCGCTTCGCGGACCGCTGAACGCGCTAGCTGCGCGCGTCGCGCAGCCGCCTCAGATCCTCGGCATGGCGCAGGCGCGCCTCGCGTCGCAGTTGCGCCTCCTCGTAGCGATGCTTCTCGATGCTGGACTCCGGCGCGACTCGCGGGACCGGTCGCGGCTTGCCGGAGCTGTCCAGCGCCACGAAGGTCAGATACGCGGACAGTATGTGGCGACGGTTGCTGCCGTCGTAGCCGACCGCCTCGACCCGCACCCCGACTTCCATCGACGTGGTCCACGCGCGGTTGATCGAGGCATTGAAGATCAGCACATCGCCGCGTCGTGCCGGCGCCACGAAATGCACGGCGTCGACGCTGGCCGTCACGCACACGCCGGCCGCATGACGGTCCGCGACC
>JBEIOK010000052.1:0-15952 GCA_040377605.1 Nevskiaceae bacterium
GGGCCCCGCGCGGCCCGGGCGCTAGTCGATGTAGAGCGAGCTGACCGATTCCTCGGCCGAGATGCGGCGGATGGTCTCGGCGAGCAGGCCGCCGATCGACAGCTGGCGGATCTTGGGGCAGGCCTGGGCCGCTGCCGACAGCGGGATGGTGTCGGTCACCACCATCTCGTCCAGCTGCGAGTTGCTGATGTTGGTAATCGCCGGACCTGACAGCACCGGGTGGGTCACGTAGGCGACGACCTTGATCGCACCTTCTTCCTTCAGCGCGGCAGCGGCCTTGCACAGCGTGCCGGCGGTGTCGACGAGATCGTCGACCAGCACGCAGGTCTTGCCGTCAACATCGCCGATGATGTTCATCACCCGCGATTCGTTCGGTTTCGGGCGACGCTTGTCGATGATTGCCAGCTCGGCATCGTCAAGCCGCTTGGCAACAGCGCGCGCACGCACGACGCCCCCCACATCCGGGGCGACCACAATCAGGTTGTCGTACTTCTGGCGCCAGATCTCACCCAGCAGCACCGGGCTGGCATAGACGTTGTCGACCGGAATGTCGAAGAAGCCCTGGATCTGGTCGGCGTGCAGATCGACCGTCAGCACGCGGTCGGCACCGCATTCGCCGATCATGTCGGCGACAACCTTGGCCGAGATCGGCACACGCGTCGAGCGCGGGCGGCGGTCCTGCCGGGCGTAGCCGAAGTAGGGAATGACCGCCGTGATGCGCGAGGCCGAGGCGCGCTTGAGCGCGTCGAGCATCATCAGCAGTTCCATCACGTTGTCGTTGGTCGGCGCGCAGGTCGGCTGGATTACGAACACGTCCTTGCCGCGGACGTTCTCGTTGATCTCGATCTGGATTTCGCCATCGGAGAACTGCCCGACCATGGCCTGTCCCAGGGAGGTCTTCAGGTAGTTGGCGATGTCCCGGGAGAGCTTGGGATTGGCGTTCCCGGAAAACAGCATCAACTTGCTATCGGACATGAGCCTGCCTTGCTGGTTGTGCGGATCTGATGAGGTGCTGCGGCGACACGGTCGTCTCGGGTCTGCACGGGATGGCTGGGGCGGATGGATTCGAACCACCGAATGGCAGGATCAAAACCTGCTGCCTTACCGCTTGGCGACGCCCCAACATGTACCGGCCGAAATGCGGCGCGAAGTATACCGGAACCGATTGCCGCGGCAGCCGTCCGGATGTCGATTCAGGAGCGCGAGACCACGTCGACCAGGGGCGAGCGATTGAGGCCGCGGGCTACGAAGCCGCTGCAGCCGGCAGGCAGCTCCCGCAGCCGCGCGGTTGCCTGCGCACGCTCGGCAAAAGCGGCAAATACCGAGGCCCCTGTGCCCGACATGCGAGCTTCGGGCGCCCGTGCGCGCAGCCAGTCCAGGGCCTCGCGCACGGCCGGGTAGCGCCGGGCGGTGACGGGCTCGCAGATATTGACGGTGCGTCCGGCGCGGAAATCCTCCAGGGTCACCGGGGGCTGGTCGCGGCACAGTTCCGGTGCCGAGAAAATCTCGGCGGTGCTGACCTGTGCCGAGGGGGTTACCACCAGATACCAGGGCTCCTCGATCTGCACCGGGCTCAAACGCTCGCCGACGCCCTCGGCCCAGGCGGCGACGCCGCGCACGAAGACCGGCACATCGGCACCCAGCTTGAGCCCGATCTGCGCCAGTTCGTCGAGCGGCAGGCCGAGATTCCACAGGCGATTGAGCGCCACCAGCGTGGTGGCGGCGTTGCTGGAGCCGCCGCCAAGACCTGCGCCCATCGGCAAACGCTTCTCCAGGCGGATGTCGGCGCCGAGATTGCAGCCCGATGCCTGTTGGATCGCGCGCGCGGCGCGCACGACCAGATCGTCAGCTTCCGCCAGCGCGGCAGGGCCGTGCTGGCGGCGGATCACGCCGTCGCCGCGCGGCACGAAGAACAGGCTGTCGCCATGGTCGAGAAACTGGAACAGCGTCTGCAACTGGTGATAGCCGTCGGCGCGACGACCGATGACGTGCAGGAACAGATTGAGCTTGGCCGGTGCGGGCCACGGGAATTCCGCGGTGAACGGCCCCTGGGAGAGAACGGAGGACATGAAGGAGGAGGCAGGGCGGGCGCGTCGAGGAGCGCCGGGCGATCAATGGGGTGCGGATTATGCCCCGGTCCATTCGTCCCAGCGGTCGATCACCAGCTTCAGCCGCCGATCATCCTGGGTGGCGTCCAGGCGGCGCGGCAGCACCAGGCCTGCCGCGTCGATGTACTCGGGATACGCCAGGCTCCAGCCGGCCTGCTGAAGCGTCAGCAGGCGGCCCTGATCGTCGAGCCGGTGCTGTGAGGGAAGATCGGGTGCCGGTTGGCCAAGTATCCAGTAGCGAAGCCCGCGTACCGGAAAGGCCCATCCCAGGCGCGCGCGCATCCAGCCCTCGGGATCGGCGGTTGCGATGCGCTCATCGCGCGTCTGGATCTCGACGGCACCGCGTGCGTCGCCGCGGATCATCACGGCGCCCACGCCGAACGGACCCGTCAGGCGCAGGGCGAAGGCGCCATCGGAAAGCTGCTGCCAATGCACATCCGCCTGAATGCCGCGACCATCGGAGGCGCGTCCGCGCAGGCTGAAGCCCTGGATCTGTGCCAGGCGCTGGGCATGGTTCTGCCAACGTGTCTCGAGTTCCGCGTCAGCAGGTCGGAGTGCCCCGCCAGTGCTGATGCAGCCTGCCAGCAATACGGCGCAGGCGGCGAGGGCGAGCGGCCGCATTACGGTTGCAGACGCTGCAGGGTTTCCGTCAGCACCGGGTGCTCCGGATCATTGCGCAGGGCACCGTTCCAGATGCTGCGCGCCTTGTCCTTCTCGCCCAGACTCCACAGCACCTCGCCGAGGTGCGCGGCGACCTCCGGATCCGGGAAGCGGGCGAACGCCTTTTCCAGCCACTGGCGCGCATCGGCGACCTCCCCGCGCTTGAACTGCACCCACCCCATGCTGTCGATGATTGCCGGGTCCTCGGGCTCGAGCTGCAGGGCACGGCCGACGAGTTCATGGGCCTCGTCGAGCCGTGGCGTATGCACGGCCAGCATGTAGCCGAGCGCATTGAGGGCGCGCGCGTCCTCCGGATCGCGTTGGATCAGGGTTCGCAGATCCTGTTCGGCGAGGTCCAGGCGATTCTGGCGCTCGTGCACCAGCGAGCGCGCATAGGTCAGGTCCGGATCGTCCGGAAACTCCTTGAGGGCCTCGTCGTACAGCGACTTGGCCGGCGCCAGCTGCTCCTGCGACAACAGCATCTCACCCTCGGCCAGGAAGAAGCGCTGGGCGAGCTGCGGCAACTGCTCGCGCAGGCGCTGCATCAGGTCGCGGGCTTCCGGCAGCCGATCGGTTCTGGCGAAGATGTTGGCACGACGCACGGCCGCATCCAGGGCCTGCGGTCCGCGAACCACACGGTCGTAGTATTTCAGGGCCTCGGCGTACTGCGACTGCGCTTCGGCGACGCGACCCAGCTCGAACGCCGCGTCCTGCGCGCGCGGGCCCTCCAGCATCGGCTTGAAGTAGTCGGTCGCCGCACGGTAGTTGCGGTCATTGAAAGCCAGAACGCCCAGCGCATAGCGGGCATCAACCAGGCTGGATTGGGTCGCGAGCGCCTTTTCCAGCTGCGTGCGGGCGGCAGCCCGTTGGTCCGCGTCGAGCAGCAGGCGCGCGTAGGCCACGCGCAACTCGGCCGGCTCTTTGTCGCTGCGGATCAGCTGTTCGGCTGCGGCTTCCGCGTCGGCCAGCCGTTCCTGCTTGAGGTAGATCGCCACCAGCAGCAGTGCATGCTCGCGGTCGCGCGGCGCCAGGCTGCGCGCCTGGACGGCCGCGCGTTCCGCCAGCGTCAGCTGGCCGAAACGCAGCGCGAGCACTCCCATGGCATGGTGGGCGCCGGCCAGATCCGGCCACTGCGTGACCAGCCGGTTCATGACGGTCAGCGCCTCTTCCTGCTGGGTGGGCAGACTCGTCTGTCCCAGTATCAGCGCGACCTGACGGAAGCCCTCGCCGGGGCTGGCGGGGTTGCCCCGGATCAGCGCGATGGCCTGCGTCTCGACGGTCGCCAGATCGTTCTGACGCAGCGCGACGCGGGTGATCACCTCGCGGGCCTCGCCCGATTGGGGGTCCAGTTCCAGCCAGCGCCTTGCTGCGCGCAGGGCCAGATCCTCGTTGCGCGATGCGGCGGCCATGGCAGTGGCGCGCTGTGCAAGCTCCAGATCGTCGATCACCGCCAGCGCCTGCAGGAACTCGGCGGCGGCCAGTTCGGGCTGTTGCCGGCCCGCGGCCATTTCACCGGCCATGACGTGGAACTGGGCTTCGCTAAGGGCCTGTGGGTCCACGTCGCGGGCCGGGGCGCGCGGCGTCGCGGACTTGGCGGCGGCTTGCGCCGCGACGTCGGGGACAACCGCCGCTGCGCTGGACGCGGGCGTCGCGGCAACCGCGGCGCCGGAGGTCGCGCAGCTGCTCATCAGCGCCAGGCAAAGGCTCGACAGCAGGACAGTGCTGAAATTGGGCACGTAGGGCATCGCTGGGTGGGGAGTATGACGTCAGACATTATCCCGAAATGACGGTTCCCTGCGTCGTTCTGACGGGAGGCCAGCGAGATGCCGTCGCGACAGCGTAAAATCGCAACGTCTGATTTGTCGTATTCGTCCCAGCCGGATCGCCATGGCCCTCGTCACGCTCGGTCTCAGCCATCACCACACGCCTGTGGAGGCGCGCGAGCGCCTGGCGTTCACCGAGTCCGACCTGCCTCATGCCCTGACCCGCCTGCGCGCGCTGCCCGGCGTCTCAGAAGCCGCGATCCTGTCGACCTGCAACCGGACCGAGATCATGGCGGTTACCTCGCTGGAGGAGGAGTCGCGGTTGATCGAGTGGTGGCGTCGCGAGCGCCAGGCCCAGGACGGCATCATCGAGCGTTACCTCTACACGCACCGCGATCTGGGCAGCGTGACCCACAGCCTGCGGGTGGCGGCGGGGTTGGACTCGATGATCGTCGGCGAGCCGCAGATCCTCGGCCAGATGAAGCAGTCCTATACGTTGGCGACCGAGTTGCGCAGCCTGGGGCCGGTGTTGTCGCGGCTGTTTCAGCACGCGTTCTCGGTGGCCAAGCTGGTCCGCTCGCAGACCGAAATCGGCGCCCATCCCGTGTCAGTCGCCTATGCCGCGCTGCAGATGGCGCGACGCATCTTCGCCGACCTGCAGCAGCAGACCGCGCTGCTGATCGGTGCCGGCGAGATGATGCAGCTGATGGCGCGGCATCTGCACCAGAACGGGGTGGGGCGCATCGTCGTCGCCAATCGCAGCCTCGAACGTGCCGAGAAGCTGGCGCGCGAGGTGCACGGTTACGCGATCAGCCTCAACGACCTGCCGGGCTATCTCGCGGATGCGGATCTGGTCATTTCCTCGACCGCCGCACGCGGATTCATTCTTGATCGCGAGGCGATGGAGCGTGCGATCCGCACGCGCCGACGCAAGCCGGTGTTCATGATCGACCTGGCCGTGCCGCGCGACATCGATCCGCGGATCGGCGGCATGGACGACATGTACCTCTACAGCGTCGATGACCTGCGCACGGTCATCTCGCAGAATCTGAAGCTGCGCGAGGAAGCGGCGCGGCAGGCGGAGGCCATGATCGAGTCGCAGGCCCGCCAGTTCGCACAATGGCTGGAAAGTCGCGATGCCGGCAGCACGATCCAGGAGATCCGTGCGCGTGCGCGCGCCAGCCGTGACGATGTGCTCGACAAGGCAAGGCGCAAGCTGGCGGCGGGCGAGCCGGTGGAGGAGGTGCTGGCCTTCATGGCAGACACCCTGAGCAACAAGATCCTGCATGCTCCCTCGCAGGCCCTGCGCCGCGCGGATGCGGTCGAGCAGGCCTTGTTGCTGAATGCGGCGCGCAAGCTGTTCGATCTGCCGGAAGACGACGGCCGCAGTTAGCGACCCTGCAGGCGGTGCATGCGTCATGGTCCCTTGCGGCTCCTGTGTCCTGCGTAAAGTCTCCTTCCGATGAAATCCTCGCTGCTGCAGAAACTTGAACAGATGGTCGAG
Source organism: Nevskiaceae bacterium (assembly GCA_040377605.1). Classification (GTDB taxonomy): domain Bacteria; phylum Pseudomonadota; class Gammaproteobacteria; order Nevskiales; family Nevskiaceae; genus Solimonas. Next base: position 6,036 of record JBEIOK010000052.1, read on the forward strand.
CGCCGCGAGGAAGTCGCGCGCGAACTGGCCGATCCGGTCATCATCGGTGACAACGATCGCTTCAGGCGCCTGTCGCAGGAATATGCCCAGCTGGGCCCGCTGACCGAGGCTTTTGGTGCCTACCGCGCGGCGGTTCAGGAGGTCGCCGATCTGGAACAGATGCGCTCCGAGCCCGACCCGGCACTGCGCGCCATGGCCGACGCCGAGTGGCCGGCGGCCCGTGCCCGCATCGATACGCTCGAGGCCGAGCTCAAGACCTTCCTGGTGCCGCGTGATCCGCTGGACGACAGTAACGTCTTCCTTGAAATCCGTGCCGGCACGGGCGGCGACGAGGCCGCAATCTTTGGCGGCGACCTGTTCCGCATGTATTCGAAGTACGCCGAATCTCGCAACTGGCAGATCGAGATTCTGTCGATGAGCGAAGGCGAGCACGGTGGCTACAAGGAGATCATCTCGCGCGTGATCGGCTACGGCGCCTACTCGCAGCTCAAGTACGAGTCCGGCGCCCACCGTGTGCAGCGTGTTCCGGAAACCGAGTCGCAGGGGCGCATTCATACCTCGGCGGCAACCGTAGCAGTGTTGCCGGAGGTCGAGGAGGCGCAGATCGAGATCAATCCGGCTGACCTGAAGTTCGACACCTTCCGCTCGAGCGGTGCCGGCGGGCAGCATGTCAACAAGACCGAGTCGGCGATTCGCGTGACACACGTGCCGACCGGCCTGGTCGTCGAGTGCCAGGAAGAGCGATCGCAGCACAAGAACCGCGCCAAGGCCCTGTCACTGCTGCAGGCGCGACTGCTGGACGCGACGCGCAGCAAGCAGCAGACCGACCGTGCCGCCGAGCGCAAGAAGCTGGTGGGCAGTGGTGATCGTTCCGAGCGCATCCGCACCTACAACTTTCCGCAGGGTCGTATCACGGACCACCGCATCAATCTGACGCTGTATCAGCTCGAGCGGGTGATGCAGGGCGATCTCAACCCGGTGATCCAGCCGTTGCTGGCCGAAGCCCAGGCCGAAGCGTTGGCGGATCTGGGCGAGGCGTGAGTTCGCTGCGCGAGACACTGTTGCAGGTACAGGCGCAGCTGGCATCCAGCGACACCGCCCGCGCGGACGCCGAGCTGCTGCTCGCGCATGTGCTGGGTCTGACGCGGGCGCAGCTGTTCACACGCGCTGCCGAACCCGTCTGCGCCCGCGATGCCGAGGCGTACGCCGACCTGATCCGTCGTCGTGCTCGCGGCGAGCCAGTGGCTTATCTCTGCGGCGAGAAGGGATTCTGGACCCTCACGCTGAAAGTCGATGGCAGTGTGCTGGTGCCGCGACCGGAGACCGAACTGCTGGTCGAGTGGGCCTTGCAGTGCGCGCCGCCGCAGGCCCGCATCGCCGATCTCGGTACCGGCAGTGGGGCGATTGCCCTGGCGCTGGCCGCCGAACGGCCCGATGCGCAGGTCACGGCTGTCGATCTCTCGGGCGACGCATTGCGCGTTGCGCGCGGCAACGCGCAGAGCCTCGGGTTGACCCGGGTCGACTTCCGCGACGGCAGCTGGCTGGAGCCGCTGGCTGGGGAGGCCTACGATCTGGTGGTGTCCAACCCACCCTACATCGCCATGGGGGACCCGCACCTGGCCGACCTGCGTTACGAGCCGCTGATGGCATTGACCGATGGCCATGACGGACTCAATGCCCTCCGCGAGATCGTGCGCGAGGCGCCGGCCGCGCTCGTGCCCGGCGGCTGGTTGCTGCTGGAGCACGGCTACGACCAGGCAGCAGCGGTGCGTGCGCTGCTGGCCGATGCAGGCTTCCAGGCCATCGAGTCGCGCCGCGATCTGGGCGGCCACGAACGCTGCAGCGGCGGACGTCGGCCGTGAGCGAGGACTTCTCCCGCTATGCGCGGCAGGTCGTGTTGCGCGAGGTTGGCGTGCACGGCCAGCAATTGCTGCGCGATTCCAGCGCGATGGTCATCGGGCTCGGCGGGCTGGGCAGCATCGCGGCGCCATACCTGGCCGGCGCCGGGCTGGGGCGCCTGTACCTGGCGGACCGTGATCGCGTCGAGCGCTCCAACCTGCAGCGCCAGACGCTGTACCGACAAGACGACATCGGCCGCCCCAAGACCGGGGCGGCGGTCGCGCAGCTTGCGGCGCTCAATCCCGAGGTCCGGTTGATTCCCTGCGAAGGCGAGGCCTGGCGCGAGCAGCTGCACCATGCCGACGTGGTGCTGGACTGCACCGACAACTTTCCGGCGCGCGAAGCCATCAATCGCGCCTGCGTGGCCGCCCGCAAGCCGCTGATCTCCGGCGCAGCGATTCGCTTCGAGGGCCAGCTCGCCGTCTTTGATTTGCGACGCAGCGGCCCCTGCTACCACTGCCTGTTCCCGGAGCGCGGGGCCGACGCCGAGACCTGCGAGGAAGCCGGCATCCTCGGTCCTGCGGTCGGGACTATCGGTGCGCTGCAGGCGCTGGCGGCGCTCAAGCTGCTGCTGGGGCTGGGCGACGATGCCGGACGCCTGCTGACCTGGGATGCGCTGCGTCTGCGCTGGCACTCGCATAAGATCGCCGCCGATCCCCAATGCCCCGTCTGTGGAGTTCTGCATGTCCGATGAAATTCTGGTGATGCCGCGCAGCCTGGCGATCCGCGTGCTGCATGCCGCGCAGATCGCGCAGCCCGAATCGATTCGCGGGGTAATCGGCGCTCACAACGGCGAGCCGACCTCGCTGCATGTGGATCGCGAGCGGGCGGGTGAGGGTGAGACCGTGTGGGCCACGCTGTGGTCGCATCCGCTGGCTGCGGCCATACCGCAGGCGGATGAACTGGTGCCGGGACGCCTGAGTCTCGTGATCTCGCTGAACACCAAGGGTGTGCTGGAGATGCGGGCCTGGCGCCTGGACCAGGGTGCCCCGCGTGAGGCGGTTCTGAAGATCCGCGACTGAAGGTGTCGCTGTCCGTAAGCGCGCCGCTTGTCGCGCTGCGGCCTCGCCGCTACAGTCAGCCTGCGGCTAACCCGCGCCGTAACTCCATGAGGGAGCAAGCATCGATGAGCACGAAGAAGCGTAGTGCGGCGCCGAAGAAGAAGGCCGCTGCCAAGAAGAAGCCGGCTGCCAAGAAGAAGGTCGTCGCCAAGAAGGTCGCGGCCAAGAAGGGGGCGAAGTCATCCGCTGCCAAGAAGCCCGCCCCCCGGAAGACGGTGAAGAAGACGGTCAAGAAAGCCGTCAAGAAGCGCATCAAGGTGGCCAAGGCTGCCGTGGTCGAAACGGCAACCGCCGTTGGCGATGGTGCTGGCTCGTTGTTCGACAAGCTGCTGAAGAAGGTCAAGATCAAGTAAGCCTGCGATTCACGGCCCGGTGCGCGGTTCTCGCGCACCGGGTTTTTTGCGTCTGCGGTTCCGGTGCAGGGCTCAGGGCGGCGAGGGCAGCAGGTAGATCTGCTGGGTGCGATCACGCTGCAGCCGCTGCGCCTGACGCGTGCTGGCAAAGGCCAGTTGACCGCCCGCAGTTGCCGGCCAGGTGTTGTTGCCGCGTGCATCAAGCAGGCGTGCCCCGGTCCAGCCGGACTCGCCAAGCACCGCGCTCATCACGCGCCAGCGCCAATCCTCCGAGCGGCTATCGGCCCAGACCGCGCGCACCCGACCGTCCGTCTGCGTGCCCAGACGCACGTACTGGCCCATGCCGCGCGCGCCGGCGTCGATGACTTGCGGGGCGCTGAAGCCGTCGGAGGTTTCCTGCGCCGAGACCACGACCAGGTTGGCGCCAGCAGCCTGCAGGGGCTTGCGCTCCCAGGCCACCACCAGGCGTTGCCGACCATCAAAGGCGAGCGTGGGGTGTCGATCCGCCAGGTCATCGTCGCCCAGCGTGATCGGGGCTTGCCATTCGAGCTGATCCGGCAGGCGCGTGCGCAGGACGATCTGCCAGTTGTCGGGATCGGTGCCTTCGCCACTGAAGCTCTGGCCGGTCCACAGCGGATCGATGTCGGTGCGATTGTCCTGCCAGCCGACCGCGATGCGGCCGTCGGCGGCAACGGCGACGCGTGGCCATACCGAGGCGGGATAGCGCGAGGATCGGGTGTCGAGCGGGTTCGCGGCGCGAACGTCCTTGCCTTCGCGCGAGAGATTCAACGGCGACGCATCGCGTCCCAGCACCTGGGCATAGATGTCGAAAGGCTCGCCCCGTCGAATCTCCTGCCAGACCACGACCGCCTTGCCGTCCGGAGTGACCGCGAGCGCCGGGCGTTCGGCACGGCCGTCGAGCTCCCGCAGCGTTTCGATCTCCCCCCAGTGGCGACCGCCGTCGCTTGATCGGCGCATCAGCACTGCCGGACGTCGCGGCTGCTGGCCGGCGCGTTCGTCCTGCCAGACCACCCACACGGCATCGCCCTGCGCCGCCACTTGCGGAAAGCGCGCAGCATCCGAGGTGCTCAGGGTCTGCGGCGCGTCCCAGCCCGCACCGTCACGTCGCCGGTATTGCACGCGCGTCGCGCCCGGCTCATGGATTTCTGCCACCAGATGCGTGCGCGCACCCGTGACGGCGAGATCTGGGAAGCCGGCAAACGCGCCCATCGGGCCCAGCGCCGCCAGCGCGCCATCGACCGTGCCGGTGTCGATGGGCAGCGGACACTCAGCCAGCGGCTCGACGGGCGCGGCCGAGACGAAGATCGGCGCGGTAGTAGCGCGCAGCTGATTGGGCAATTCCAGCGGCATCGGAATCACCGATACGGGCACGTTGCTGGTGTCGACCGAATGCGGCAGCGACAATCCCCGCACCTCGGCGCGATACCAGCCGGGTGTGGCGGGCGCCACGACGTCGAGCCGGTACTGTGCATTGAGCTCCAGCAGCCCCGGTCGGAAGCTGGCCAGCGGACCGGCGCTGCGGCCGGGCGCCGCGTAGACGTGCACCGTGGTGCCCATGCCGTTGTTGACGTGGACGCGCAACTGGCCCGGCGTGCCGGGGGCGACAAAGCGCTCGTCGCCGCCGAGGGCTTCATAGACCCCGTCGCCATCGAAGTCGGCTTCGATCGACACGATCGGCGACAGACCATCCGCATGCAGTCGTGTGCGTCCCGCCTGCAGGCCCTGCAGGATGCCGCGCTCGCTGCGTCCGTTGGCGTAGACCTGTGTTGTCGGCAGGCCCGGGCCGGCGAGCAGCCACAGCTCGCGGAAATGATTGTCGCTGGCTCCGGCGACCCCGAACCGGAAGCCGGCATTCCAGCGATTTTCGGCATAGTCGATTTCCACCTCGACGTTGCTGGCCTTGTTCCAGGTCTCCACGAGATCGATGCCGACCGCGCTGGCCCGCACGTTCGGTGAGCCATCTTCCTCGACCTCGCCGTCATCCGGGTGTGCGGTGATCCAGACAGCGCCCTGCGCATGCGCATCCCAGATGGATTGCTGCAGGCGTCGCAGTTCGTCGCCATCCTCCGATCCCTGCACGATGCTCTCGACCGCGCCGTGCACAGTCGCGTGCGGCGAGCCGTTGGCTTCCTCGCCTGGGATCAGCAGCAGCGCCGACGACTCCCACTCCGGGTCGTAGTGCTGGTCATACGTGCGGTGATCGGTGAACGGCAGGAAGTCCAGGCCATTGAGCCGCGCGAACGCGATCTGGTCGGCGATGCCGGTATTGCCGGGGCCGCGGTCGTCGGCGAGCTGGCGTGGCGCGCTGCCATCGGATGAGTGATCGTTGTGGACGTGCAGATCGCCCTTGAGCCAGAGGCCGTCGAGGGTCGCCGCGGGTGGCGGCGAGACCGGTGAGGCCGTATCCGGCGGCGCCACGCTGCTGCCGCAGGCGGCAAGGCCGCTGAGCCCCACCCACAGCCAGGCCAAGACAGGTGATCGCATCTTCATGTTGTCGTTTCCCCCCACTATTCTGGCGCCCAAACCTAATGGTTCTGGATGACGCTCCCGATACGATGCGTCGCCGTCCGTTCTAGGGAAGCTGATTTTCCTATCCGCATCGCAATGACGCAGCCTAGCGACTCCTTCATCATCGGTCTTTATCAATCGCGCCAGACCTGATGGACGATCACTCCACGCCCGATCTCGATGTGCCGCAGCCTGTCGCAGGCGTGGCCTTCGAGACGCTGCCATTGCCAACGGCCCTGCTGGACGCGCAGTCGCTGCGCTTCCTGGCCGTCAATGCCAGCCTGTTACAGACCGTGGGGTATGAGGCGCGTGAACTGATCGGCCAGCCACTGGCGACGATCCAGGAAGTGCCCAGCCTGCACGAGGGCGCCGTGCGCCTGCGCGCCCGCGATGGCCGCGAGCACATGCTGTACCAGTACTTGCGCCTCAACGGTGCAGGCAGTGGCGGGGTGTTGGTCTGGACGGCACATCCGCTGTCGGCAGACGCTGAACCGTCGCTCCGCGATCCGTTGACCGGGCTGTATTCGCGGCGGGCCTTCGAATCGCGGGTGCGTGCCCGCATGACCGCCGGCCGCGGCGGCGTACTCATTTACATCGAGCTTGATCAGTTCAAGCTCGTCAACGATGCCTACGGACGCGAGGCCGGCAACGACCTGCTGAGCCAGTTCGGCAAGCTGCTGCAGTCGCTGGTGCGCAGCGACGACGAGGCCGCACATCTCGGCGGCGACGAATTTGCCCTGCTGCTGCCCGACGGCGATCTGGACCGCGCGTGGCAGGTGGCCGAGCGCATCCGCTTCCAGGTCTCGGCGCAGGGCTTCGAGTGGCGCGGCCGCGGGTACGGTCTGACGATCAGCGCAGGCATCGCCAGCTTTGGCGATGGCAGCCAGGACTTCACGGAACTCATCGCCGCGGCGGACAGCGCCTGCGATGCCGCCAAGGGGCTGGGGCGCAACCGTATCGAGATCTTCCGCGCGGACGATCAGGGGGCGATGCGTCGTGTACGCGGCGAGCAGTCCTGGGGTGCCCGTGTGCTCGATGTGCTGGAAGGGGGGCGCTTCGCGCTGTTCCGGCAGCGTATCGTGCCGCTGCGGGACGATCAGCCGCTGCATTACGAGGTGCTGCTGCGACCGCAGGGGGCGCTGGGCTGGAGCCTGCCGGGCGAGTTCGTGGCCGCGGCCGAGCGCTACAGCCTGATGGCGCAGCTCGATCGGCGCATCATCGCGCGCACGGTGCGCGTGCTGGCGCAGACGCCGGTCACCGAGATGCCCAGCGCGGCGGTCAATCTGTCCGGCAGCAGCCTCAACGAATCGGCGCTGGCCGCCTTTGTGTCGCGCCTGATCGATGAGTTCGAGCTGGCCCCGGAGCGCCTGCGCTTCGAGATCACGGAGACGGCCGCGATTGCCAATATCCAGCGCGCGGTTGCCCTGGTGCAGGCCTTGCGCGAACTCGGCTGCGGCGTGGCGCTCGATGATTTCGGCACCGGCATGTCCTCCTTCAGCTATCTGAAGGCGTTGGCCGTGGACACGATCAAGATCGATGGCAGCTTCGTGCGTGGCGTCGCCAGCGACCCGATGGATGCGGCGACGGTCGAGGCCATTGTCCGGCTCGCGCGCCTGCGGGGCCTGCAGACGGTCGCCGAGTGTGTCGAGGACGAAACGACGCTGCTGAAGCTGCGCGATCTCGGGCTGGATCAGGCCCAGGGCTTCCACCTGCACCGGCCGGAGCCCTGGTCGGTGCCGTAGCGCCATGCCGCACCCCGACGGCGATGGCGCTCGCTTACAATCGCGCGTCCATTTTTCGAGCGAATCGCCCGTGCGCCTGTCCCAGTTCCCGCTGCATACCACCAAGGAAACCCCGGCTGATGCCGAGGTTGTCTCGCACCAGCTGATGCTGCGCGCGGGCTATATCCGCAAGCTCGGCGCCGGTCTCTACACCTGGACGCCCATCGGTCTGCGCACGCTGCGCAAGATCGAAACGATCGTGCGGGAGGAAATGAACCGAGCTGGCGCGCTGGAAACGCTGATGCCGAGCGTGCAGCCCGCCGAGTTGTGGCAGGCGTCGGGGCGCTGGTCGATCATGGGCGACGAAATGCTGCGCTTCAAGGATCGTCACAAGAACGATTTTTGCTACGGGCCGACGCACGAGGAAGTGATCTGCCACCACGTCAAGCAGGACTTCCGCTCCTACCGCCAGCTGCCCGTCAACTACTACCAGATCCAGACCAAGTTCCGCGATGAGCGCCGCCCGCGCTTCGGCGTGATGCGTGCACGCGAATTCCTGATGAAGGATGCGTACTCCTTCCACCTCACCAAGGAGGATCTCGCGCGCGAGTACGAGAACATGCGCCAGGCGTACATCCGCATCTTCACGCGGGCGGGCGCCAACTTCCGGGTGGTCAAGGCCGACAGCGGCAACATCGGCGGTTCGGCGTCCGAGGAGTTCCACATCCTTGCCGGCTCCGGTGAAGACCTGCTGGCGGTCGCTGAGGGTGGCACCTATGCGGCGAATGTCGAAGCCGCCGAGACGCAATCCTCCGGCACGCCGCGCGCCGCCGCTGGCGCCGTGATGGAGAAAGTGTCGACGCCGGGCCAGAAGACCTGCGAGCAGGTCTCGAAATTCCTGAACGTGCCGCTGACCGGCAAGGTGAAGCTGCTGGTCGTCAAGGCGCGCGACGGCGGCTTGGTCGGCATCGCGCTGCGCGGCGATCACCAGCTCAATGAGATCAAGGCCGCCAAGCATCCGAAGATCGCCAGCCCCCTGCAGATGGCGGCGCCCGAGGCAGTGCAGCAGGCGTTCGGCTGCGAGGTGGGGTATCTCGGCCCGGTTCACTGCCCGATCCCGCTCATCGCCGACTTCGCGGCTGCGGAGGTGGTCGACTTCGTATGCGGCGCCAATGCCAATGACCAGCATCTCAAGGGCGTCAACTGGGGTCGTGATTGCGCGGAACCCGAGACCGCCGACCTGCGCATGATCGTCGAGGGTGACCCGAGTCCGGACGGGCAGGGCGTCATCAAGTTCTATCGCGGCATCGAGGGTGGTCACGTCTTCCAGCTCGGCAGCAAGTACACCGAGGCGATGGGGGTCAACGTGCTGGATGAGAAGGGCCAGTCGGTCACGCTGGAGATGGGCTGCTACGGCATCGGCGTATCGCGGATGGTGGCGGCCGTGATCGAGCAGTCACACGATGCCAACGGCATCGTCTGGCCGGATGCGATTGCGCCATTCCGGGTGATCCTGTGCCCGATCGGCATGGACAAGTCCACCGCGGTCCAGGCGCAAGCCGAGCAGCTCTATGCGGCATTGCAGGCCGCCGGCATCGATGTCGCCTTCGACGATCGCGGGCAACGTCCGGGCTCGATGTTTGCAGATGCCGAACTGATCGGCATTCCGCATCGCATCGTCATCGGGGACAAGGGCTTGGCGCAGCAGCAGTTCGAGTACAAGCACCGCCGCGCGGAGAAGGCCGAAATGATTCCGGCCACCGTCGCGGCCGTACTGGAAAAGCTGGCGGCCTAAAGGCAGCTGTGTCATCACGCCCCGAGAAAAGATGAAACCGGTCTTTTCCAGCCTGCGTTGCTGGCATGTACTGCGCGCTGGGCTGCTGCTGTCGGCGCTGGTCTCGACTTCCGCTGCAGAATCCGCACCGACGGCGGCGCCGGAGCCTGAACTGCGGGAACTGCTCGCCCGCACGATCGACGCCGCCGACAGCTTCGAGCACCGCTACGACGCCGAGGTGTGGCTGATCGACATGTCCGGCCGTCTCCGGCGCTTTCTGCCGGACGAGCGTCAGCGCCTGGAGTTCCTGCGTCTGGTGCACAGCGAATCGCGACGCGCCAAGCTGGCGCCAGAGCTCGTGCTCGCCGTGATTGATGTCGAAAGCCGCTTTGATCGCTACGCCGTCTCGGTAGCCGGCGCCCAGGGACTGATGCAGGTGATGCCGTTCTGGCTCAAGGAAATCGGCAAGCCCGACGACAACCTGTTTCACATGCAGACCAACCTGCGCATGGGCTGCACGATCCTGAAGTTCTATCTCGACAAAGAGAAGGGCAACCTGATCAACGCGCTGGCGCGCTAC
>JBEIOK010000234.1:0-3773 GCA_040377605.1 Nevskiaceae bacterium
ATGCGCAACTGCTCGTCGCGCGCGCGCCGCAGCTGCCGTGCCACCTGCTCGATCTGCGCCGCCGAGACCTCACCGTCCTTGTGTCGCCAGGCGCGTGTCGTGTTGACGCCAATCACCAGCAGGTCCGCGGTTTCCAGCTGCGGTTCCAGCGTCGGTCCGAACACACGCTGAAAGCGCGCATACGGGTGCCACAGCCGCGCCGGCAGGTCCAGCAGCGGGATGTCGTGATTGCCGGGCAGGACCAGCACGGACGGCACGGCCAGACGCTGCACAAAATCGCGCGCCGCGCGGAACTGGCGCGCGGTGGCGCGCTGCGTGATGTCGCCGGACAGCACCAGCACATCCGGTGGCCGCGCCCGCACCAGCGCGACCAGCGCCTCGACCACCGGGGCCTGGTCCGTCCCGAAGTGCGGATCGGAGATCTGCAGCAGCAGGCTCATGCCGCCTCCACGCGATCGGCGGCATCCGGCACCAGCAGCAGCAAAGGTTGCGGCGCGACCTCGAAGACCAGCGGTGTGCGCAGCCGCAGGATCTCGCCGTCGGTTGCGAGCTTGATCCAGCGATAGCCGCGGGGTCGTACCGTCAACTTCCGGAACGCAAAGCCGGTGAGCTGTCCGGCTTCGCCAAGTGTCCCCAGCGCGCCGCGCAGGGCCAGACCGAACATGGCGGCGGTGCCGATCGGCTTGATGGCGATCGCCGCCAGTTGTCCGCGTTCGAGTGCCGACGCGGGCTGGTCGAGGCCCAGTCTTTCGAACTGCAGCCGGTTATTGCCGACGAACAGCGTCGGCGTGCGCAGCGACTGCGAGCCGTCGCCCGTGTCGATATCGAGCCGCAACTGCCGAGCGCCGCGCAGCAGCGTGGCCAGCGCCGATAGCAACGCGACGCCGCGGCTGCGGCCGAGTTGCTGCTTGAAGGCTTCGCGATCCTCCAGCAGTTTCGGGTAGAGGCCGAGGCTGGCATTGACCAGGAAAACATGGCCGTTGACCGAGCCAATCTGTACGGCCTCGACATGGCTGCGCAGCAGCGCCACGGCGGCTGCTTCGATGTCCTGCGGAATGCCGTGTGCGCGGCCGAAATAATTGAAGGTCCCCTGCGGCAACACGCCGAACGGACACCCACTGTCCAGCACGACCTGGGCCACAGCATTGAGGGTGCCATCGCCCCCGGCGGCAACCACGACGCCCCGGTGCTCGCGCGCCTGGGCCACCGCGCGCGCCGCAACGGCCGTGATCCGGACGGTGCCATCGACGGGCAGGAAGTGATGGGCCCGACCCGCCGCGGTGAAGACACGGCGGAGCATGTCGAGGCGCTGGTCGCGGTCCTGCGCGCCGGACGCAACATTGATGACGACGTACAGCGGACCATGCCGCGCAGCATCGCGGGCTTCGGAAAGGGGATCGCTCATGTCCACAGCTTAATCCGCCGGCCTGTGCGGTGGATGAATTCGGACGGCAGGTGGCGGTCGTTGCCGTCGGCAGATCGATCCATGGTCGTTATGATGCGAAGGGAGCGGATCGGCGGATCGACGATGCGGACCCGGCAGGGACGCGGTGTTCAGGAGACCGACCGGTCTGTCGTGCCCGGACCCCGGGCGGGTTGCAAGACGGAGCGTGCTGATGACCTACATCGATGGATTCGTGCTGCCGGTTCCGAAGAAGAATCTGGCGGCGTATCGCAAGGAGGCGCGCAAGGCCGGCAAGATCTGGCGCGAACACGGTGCATTGCAGTACGTCGAGGCCGTGGCCGACGACGTCAAACCCGGCAAGCACACGTCTTTCCCGCAAGCCGTGAAGCTCAAGCCCGACGAGGTCGTGGTCTTCGCGTATGCGATCTACAAATCGCGTCGTGATCGTGACCGCGTGGTGAAGAAGGTGATGGCTGATCCGCGCTTGCAGATGGATCCGTCGAAAATGCCCTTCGACGGCAAGCGCATGTTCTGGGGCGGTTTCAAGCCCATCGTCGAGTTGTGAGGGGGCCCCCATGAGCCGCCTGATCAAGAGCCCGCGATGGCTGTGCATCGCATGCCTGGCCACCTGCCTGTCTCCGGCGGCACGGGCCGCAGACTACGTCCTTGATCCGGAGCATACCTTCCCGAGCTTCGAAGCCGACCACATGGGCATCTCGCTGTGGCGCGGAAAATTCAATCGGACGACCGGCACGATGACGCTGGACAAGGCCCGTCAGAGCGGCACGGTTGAGGCCGTGATCGATCTGTCGAGTGTCGATTTCGGCCACGACAAGATGAACGAGCATGCGCGTGGCAAGGATTTTTTCGACGTTGAACGCTATCCGACCGCGACCTACCGGGGGCGCTTTGCCGATTTCGTCGATGGCGTGCCGACCCGCGTGGTCGGCGACCTGAACCTGCACGGCGTCACGCAGGCGGTGCCACTGGAGATCAAGCTGTTCAAGTGCATTCCGCACCCGCTCAACAAGCGCGAGCTGTGCGGAGCGGATGCCCATGCGCAGTTCCAGCGCGATGCGTTCGGGCTCAGTGCCGGCAAGGACTATGGGTTCAGGATGGAGGTCGACCTGCGCATCCAGATGGAAGCGCTGGCTGTCGAGACACGGCCCACGCCCTGAGTTCGCTCAGGTGTAGCAGGGTCCGATCTCGCGCAGCTCGAGCGTGGCCCATTCGGCGGCGGGGCAGCGCGCGGCGATCACCAGCGCTTCCTCGCGGCTGTCGCAGTCGAAAACGAAGATGCCGCCGATCAGTTCCTTGGCCTCGGCAAAGGGACCATCGACCAGGCGCATCTGACCCTGGCGCACCTGGAGGCGCGTGGCATCGGTCTTCAGCGACTCGCTGACCCGCAGCAGGCCGCGCGCCTTCAGGTCGTCTCCATAGGCCTGCATGCGCGCGTACAGATCATGCCCCCGATCGGCCGGCCGGCTGCGACGGTCCTCGTCGGTTTCGACGATCAGCAGCACATAGGCCATCAGCGGGTTCCTCGATCCAGGGGGCGATGCATCTTAGCGTGCGAGGCGCGCGATTTCACTGCAGACGCGCGGGAGAGGCATCCGTACTTTGTGCCGCACGGTCCAGCAGCAGCCGGCGCTCGCGTTCATTCCGCGTCATGGCCGCCGCACGTTCGAATTCGGCGCGAGCCTCGGCGGAACGGCCCAGCTTCTGCAACAGGTCGCCCCGCACACTCGGCAGCAGGTGGTAATGCCGGAGCAGGGGTTCTTCGCGCAGCGCGTCGACGTGCTCCAGCCCGGCCGCGGGTCCGAAGGCCATCGACACGGCCACCGCGCGGTTGAGTTCGACCACCGGTGAGGGCGCGACCTGCGCCAGTGCGTCGTAGAGCGCCACGATCCGGTGCCAGTCGGTCTCCGGAGCCGCGCGTGCGCGCGCGTGACAGGCGGCGATGGCGGCTTGCAGCGCGTAGCGGCCGAGCCGGCCTCCGAGCGACTCGGCGCGTTGCAGGGCGGCCAGCCCGCGGCGAATCAGCAGCGGGTCCCAGCGGGTGCGATTCTGCTCCAGCAGCAGGATCGGCTCGCCGTCCGGTGCGGTGCGCGCCGGTGTGCGCGAGGCCTGCAATTCCATTAGTGCGATCAGACCATGGACTTCGGCCTGCTGCGGTGCCAGTTCCGCGAGGATGCGCCCCAGGCGCAGGGCCTCCTCGCACAGCGCGGGGCGCATCCAGTCATCGCCGGCGGTCGCTGAGTAGCCCTCGTTGAAGATCAGGTACAGCACTTCCAGAACCGATCCGAGTCGCTCGCCGAGGGCTTCGCCATGCGGGACCTCGAACGGCACGCGCGCCGCGCTCAGCGTG
>JBEIOK010000147.1:0-6638 GCA_040377605.1 Nevskiaceae bacterium
CGCGATCCGCTCCTGGGACAAGCGCAACCCGTACTACTGGCATTTCATCACCTCGCTGGCCAGGCACTACAAGTTCGATCCGGAGAAGCCGTTCAACAAGCTCAGCGAGAAGGCGCGCAGGGTGCTGCTGCATGGCAGCGGCGAAGAGCGCATCGAGTTCCAGTATCCGGACGAGCGCGGCAAGCTCAGCACGCGCTCGCATCGCTTCGAGGGCATCCTGCCCAATCTGGAGCGCCGATACCGCGAAACCGAATCCGATGCGGTGCGCGAGGAGCTGGCGAAGTATCTGAGTCAGCAGTCCTGCCCTGAATGCGGTGGCGAACGCCTGAACCGCGCGGCGCGTCATGTGTTTGTTGCCGACCGCAACCTGCCGAGCATCACCGCGATGTCGGTGCGCGATGCCGAGGGCTTTTTCAAGGCGATGAAGCTGCCGGGCCACAAGCAGGAAATCGCGGCCAAGATCATCAAGGAGATCGGTGCACGCCTGGGCTTTCTCAACAATGTCGGGCTTGACTACCTGACGCTGGCGCGCAGCGCCGAGACGCTGTCCGGCGGAGAAGCGCAGCGCATCCGTCTGGCCTCGCAGATCGGCGCCGGCCTGGTCGGCGTCATGTATGTGCTCGACGAACCCAGCATCGGCCTGCATCAGCGCGACAACGAGCGCCTGCTGCAGACGCTGTTCCGCCTGCGCGACCTCGGCAATACGGTGATCGTCGTCGAACATGACGAGGACGCGATCCGCCAGGCCGACTACGTCGTCGACATCGGCCCCGGCGCCGGCGTGCACGGCGGCCGCATCGTCGCCGAAGGCATTCCCAAGGCGATCGAGAAGGCGCGCGAGTCCGTGACCGGCCAGTATCTGTCGGGCAAGCAGAAGATCGAGGTGCCATCGCTGCGCCTGGCCCCGCAGAAGGGCAAGGCGATCACGATCCGCAAGGCCACCGGCAACAACCTGAAGAAGGTCACGGCGGAAATCCCCTTGGGCCTGATCACCTGTGTCACCGGCGTTTCTGGCTCCGGCAAGTCGACGCTGATCAACGACACGCTGTTCGGCTATGCCGCGCGCGCGCTCAACGGGGCTGCCAGCCACCATGCGCCCTGCGAGGGCATCGACGGCCTCGACCAGCTCGACAAGGTCATCGATATCGATCAGTCACCGATCGGCCGTACGCCGCGTAGCAATCCGGCGACGTATACGCAACTGTTCACGCCGATCCGCGAGCTGTTTGCCGGCGTGCCCGAGTCGCGGGCGCGCGGCTACGAGGCCGGACGCTTCAGCTTCAACGTCAAGGGTGGACGCTGCGAGACCTGCGAGGGCGACGGCGTGATCAAGGTGGAGATGCACTTCCTGCCGGACGTCTACGTCGTCTGCGACACCTGCAAGGGCAAGCGCTACAACCGCGAGACGCTGGAGATCAAGTACAAGGGCAAGAGCATCAACGAGGTGCTCGACATGACCGTCGAGGATGCCCTGGCCTTCTTCAAGGCAGTGCCGGCACTGCGGCGCAAGCTGGAGACGCTGATGGACGTGGGCCTGTCTTACATCACACTCGGCCAGAACGCGACCACGCTGTCCGGCGGCGAGGCGCAGCGGGTGAAGCTCGCCAAGGAACTGTCGCGCCGTGACACCGGCCAGACGCTGTACATCCTCGACGAGCCGACCACAGGCCTGCACTTCCACGACGTGGCGCAACTGCTCAAGGTGCTGGAGCGTCTGCGTGAGCACGGCAATACCGTGGTCATCATCGAGCACAATCTCGACGTCATCAAACGCGCGGACTGGGTGCTCGATCTGGGCCCGGAGGGCGGCGACGGCGGTGGAGACATCGTGGCCGCCGGCACGCCGGAGGACATCGCCAAGGTGAAGCGCTCGCACACCGGCCGCTTCCTCAAGCCGATGCTGGCCTGAGGCCCTCCCGGAAACGAAGAAGGCGGCCTTTGGGGCCGCCTTCTTTTTTACTGCCTGTGCAAACTCAGAACTGCACGCGGATGTAGGCGCGGGCCATGTCCTTGTCGCGGTAGATGTTCGCGGCACCGCCGCCGGTGTACCAGGTGTAGCCGACGAAGAACGCGAGGTTGGACTGGTAGCGCGTTTCCCACAGGATGTCCGCGGTCTTGCGGCCTTCGACGAAGTTCTCGCCGGGGCCAGGTGCCGTGCCCTTCACGTCGTGCTTCCAGGTGATCTGCGGCTGGAACGAGATGCCCGGCAGCACCGATTCATAGCGAATCAGCGCGATCATGACGTAGCCCCAGGAGAAGTCGTCCGGGTAGTAGTCGAGATTCGCCTGGGACGGGTTGAAGCGCAGACCATCCACGCCGAACGAGCAGGAGGCACGCGGCTGCAGCGTGACCGGATCGTAGGAGCAGGCCTGACGAGAGAGGTTGGCGCCCGTGCCGTCCGCGCCGGCGCTGGCATGCGAGTACGTGCCCGGCGCCTCGAACTGCAGCAGGTCCAGCGACGGCAGATCCGGCACCCAGGTCGCGCCGGTCTCGAACAGGAACAGGATCTGGTCGGCACCGATCGGGTTTTCCGTCGCACCCAGCACCTTGGTGCCGCCGAAGTTGAACTGGTACACGTCCATGCGCTCGTAGCCCGAAACGTAGCAGGGGTTCGACGGCGTGTACGGCACGAAATTCGGATTCACCGCACCCGGGTTGGTGGTGTTGCGGTTCTGGCTGCCCAGGGTCGGCGCCGTGCAGGGTGCATTCTCGCCTGCGGCCACACCACGGTACGGCGTCACGAAGGCGGGGAACGACCGCGCCGAACCCGGTGCATGGCCGATCGCCAGATCGAAGGTGTCACGGAATGCGCCCGGCGTGCCGTTGGCATCGACCACGTAGTCGCTGGGGGCATACACACCCTGGCCGCCCGGCAGGGTCAGCGTCGGCGAGCTGCCGGGGCCGGTGGAGCCGACGCCCGTGGTCGTGCCGGCGCAGCCGCTGGCGCCGATCGGCAACACATTCGGCACACCGACAATGCCGCCCGTGAGATCGCTGACGCCGCCAAAGACGGTCTCCACCAGACCGAGCGCATCGGTCAGCGCCGTGCCGGACAGCGCAAGACGCTCGAGGTTGGCGTCGTGGCAGCGTGACAGCGTGGGGCCGAACGCGGCAAACACCAGATCTTCCGTATCGACCTGCAGCGGCAGGTTCGGACGGTAGGCGACTTCGCCCTGGAAGGACCAGTCGAACGCCGTGGTGTTGAAGCTGATGCCGTAGAGCTGGATGTCTTCCGGGTATTCGACCAGAAGCTTGACCGTATCCAGCGGGACTGCATTGCTGGTGGCATTGGCGGCGTCCTGGCCCAGCAGTTCGCGCACCAGTGGCAGGTCCGGACAGGTGGCGAGGAACGACACCGGATCATAGGCATCGATGCCCAGCGCATTGCCCTCGCGGCGCGCACAGCTGGCGACCGTCGAGAAGAAGCTCGCGATCGGCAGCCGCGAGTGATAGTTCATGAAGTACAGACCGATCTCGGTGCCGTCGTTGAAGTCCTCGGCGTAGTACTTCATCGAAATGCCGTACTGGCCGCCGTCTTCCGGCTCCAGATCACGCAGGCGCTCGATCTTGGTCGTCGTATTGGTGACGCCCTGCAGCGGGTTGTACAGCGGATACGCCACGCCCTCCGGATCCTCGGGGCCACCGCCGAAGTGCACCTGCGCATTGTTCAGCGCGTTGTTGGTACCGACGGTGTCGGAGAGCTGCAGCAGCGTGCCCGGTGCCGGCGCTTCGACCGGTAGCCATTCGTACTGATAGAACGTCTCGACGATCATGTTCTCCAGCGGCTCGAAGCCGAGCGAAACCATGCCGACCGGCGTGAACACTTCCTCGACCAGGAAGCCCACGCGATAGAAGTTGTTGGCGTTGATCGGGTTGGCCTGGTTGACCGAGTTCAGCGCCAGCAGTGTCGACTCGCCCCAATTGACGGTCTGGCGGCCGATCTTGAACGACAGCTCCTTGTCGTCCCACAGCGGCACCGCGCCGTAGAAATACGCATCAAGGACCTGCACATCGGTGCCGATCTGGTTGAGCAATTCGCCGCTGCGGCGCTTGCGTGTCACCGCCTCGCCCGGGCCGTACTGGGTCGGCAACAGCGGGCCGAAGGTCGGATCCGCGAGGCCGACGCGCTCGCGGTTCTCGGAATTGACCTCGTTGGGGTGGTACTCGTCGAAGTCGTTGTTGACCCAGTCGTAGAAGTACAGCCCCTTCATGAAGATGCCGTAGTTCTCCCAGGTCAGCGTCAGGTCCTGGGTGATCTTGAACACGCCTGAGGTCAGATCGCCCTTGTCGTAGTTCCAGTTGCCATCGTCGTAGTTCGGGCTGAACTGGCCCGGCTGATTGGCGAGCGCAAAGGCCGGATGGCCCTGATCGCGGAACAGGCCCTGGCAGGACTGGTTCACCCCGCCACAGGTGTCCGGATTGATGTTGGACTTGCCGAGGTAATCACTGTGTCGGTCCTGCATGCGCACCGAGGCGCCTGCAGTGATCGTGGTATTGAGCACGCCCTCGATCACCTGATCATTCCAGGGCAGCGTGAAACTGACCGCCTGTGCAGTGCCGGCCTGCAATGCAGCAGCACCAACGACCATCAGCGCCAGCGACTTGCGGTGGATTGCCCACATCATTGTTGTATCCCCTCTGCTTGGGTTCGGCGCCGGCTCTCAAGGCCGGTCTGTCGAACATCGGTGCCCGGTCGCACTCCGGGTGTTGCGCGAGGATTATGGATGAATCGGATGAAGGTGCAAGCCGGCTTCGGCGCCCCCGGAAGCGGCGTCGCAACAATCAGGCTTACGGGTCGAGGGGCGTCCCGGACAGACGCAGCCCGCGCGGCCGGTCGAGTCGCGGACGGGCGGCCATCAGCGCCCGCGTGTAGGGGTGCGTCGGAGCGGCCAGCAAGGCCGCCGTCGGTCCCGCCTCCACCACCACGCCGCGGCGCATGACCAGACTGTGTCCGCATAGGTCCGACACCAGGGCCAGGTCGTGACTGATCAGCAGCAGGGCAAGCGCAAACTCGCGTTGCAGCTCGGCCAGCAGCGCCACGATCTGCGCCTGGACCGTCATGTCCAGCGCGGTGGTGGGTTCGTCGGCAATCAACAGCCGCGGACGACACAGCAGGGCCATCGCGATCAGCACGCGCTGCCGCTGTCCCCCCGAGAGTTCATGCGGATACTGGGCCAACCGGCGCGCGGCCTCCGGCATGCGCACCGCGTCCAGCAAGCGCCGGCACTCGGCCAGCGCGCGGGGCCGGTCGATGCCGCGGTGGCATTCCAGCACCTCGGTCATCTGCCGGCCGATGGTCAGGTGCGGGTTGAGGCTGCTCATCGGGTCCTGGAACACCATCGCGATCTGCGCGCCGCGGAGCCGGTCGTAGGCGCGACGCTCCAGACCGACGAGTTCCCGGCCGTCGAAGCGGATGCTGCCGCCGAGTGAGGCGGCCGCGGGCGTCAGCCCGAGGATCGCGTAGGCGGTCAGGGACTTGCCGGAGCCGGACTCGCCGACGATGCCGAGCGACTGGCCTGCCGCGAGCGTGAAGCTGACCTGCTCGATCGCCGGCGTGTCCGCACCATGAAAGTGCAGACTCAGCGCCTCGACCTGCAACAGGGCGCTCACCGTCGCGGCTCCGCCGTCTGCGGATCGAGCGCATCGCGCAGCGCCGCCCCCAGCACGTTCAGACACAGCAGCGTGACGACCAGCAATCCCGCCGGAATCAGCAGCGACCACGGCGCGACCTCCATCTCGCGGCTGCCTTCGTTGACCAGAGCCCCCCAGCTGGTCATCGGCTCCTGCACCCCGAGCCCGAGGAAGCTGAGAAAGGACTCGATCAGGATGATCTGCGGCACGGTCAGCGTGGCGTAGACGGCGACCACCCCCAGCAGATTGGGAATGACATGGCGACTCAGGATCGCGGCCGTCGTCAGTCCCGACACCGTGGCCGCCTCGACGAATGGCCGCCGACGCAGGCTCAGCGTCTGCCCGCGCACGATGCGCGCCATGTCCAGCCAGTTCACGGCGCCAATCGCCGCGAAGACCAGCCACAGATGACGCCCGAACAGGACCATCAGCAGGATCACGAAGAACAGAAACGGCAACGCGTACAGCACATCGACGATCCGCATCATCAGGCTGTCAACGCGACCGCCGACGTACCCCGCCACTGCGCCATAGATCACGCCGATCAGCAGGCAGACCGCCGTCGAGACCAGTCCGACCAGCAGCGACACCCGCCCCCCGTGCAGCGTGCGCGCATACAGGTCGCGACCCAGGCTGTCGGTGCCGAACCAGTGCCTGTCCACGAGGCTGGGCGGGCTGCTCCAGGCCGCCTCGAAGTCGATCTGGTCGGGCGCATAGGGCGACAGCCAGGGTCCGATCGTCACCAGCAGCACGATCGCGACCAGTCCGAGCAGCGCCAGACGCCCCGACCGCGACAGCGAGGGCAGCGTCGACTTCATGTCAACCGCGCCCGCGGATCGAGGCGGCCGTAGAGCAGATCGACGACAAAGTTCAGCGCGATGATCAGCGCGCCGTACAGCAGCACCACACCGAGCACCACCGTGTAGTCTCGATTCAGCGCCGCCTGCACGAAGTAGCGCCCCAGACCCGGCAGGTTGAACACCTGCTCGACCACCACCGAGCCGGTC